>JBEIGB010000041.1:0-30609 GCA_040382095.1 Lewinellaceae bacterium | reverse complement strand
TCTTTTAACAAAATGGTCGGGGTCTTTTTCCACCCCCCCGGTGTTTTATTTGGCTCCACACGCCCCCAAATAATATTTTTCGTAGCCCCTTTTACATTTTTTTTGTCACCCAAAATAATTCAAACCGGCGCTCCGAAAAATATTCCATTCTGCCGCTGAAGGCGGCAGAATACTTTGTGAGACAGCCTCCTGTTTTTATTCCACCGTCACTTCATCTACAAACAGCCAGCTTTTTCCACCGGCACCTGCATGCCATACAGGACAAACACCTATATTTTTCCCGGTGACCCGGAGGTAACGGGCTTTGGTTTTTGCCTCGAATTCAAAGTGGATAACTGCGGTGGGATCCTCATTTCTGGCCATAGGCAGTGCCTTGCGTTCGATTGTTTTGAAGGTAATTCCGTCCCCGGAAGATTCCAGCATCACCCATTCGGGAGCAAAAATCCAGGAGCCGATATCGCGCAGAAAGGAGGTCTTGACGCGTTGAATTTGTTTTTGTTTACCCAGGTCAATGACCAGCTGAAAATCTTTACCTTCAAATCCCTGCCAGCGGCCATCGGAGAAAGTCATTGAACCGCGTCTGCCATCCACCAGACCAAGGGATCCTCCTCCGTTGTATTTCTCTGCATAGGGATGGGTCAATTCTACCTGATTAAAAAGTGATTTTTGTAGCGTCAGCATTGTAACCGTGCTGGTAGTAAGCCCTTGCCGGTAGGCGATAGCTTTTATTGCTGTTGTGCCCGAGATGTTAAGTGGACCAGTGTACTTCGCAGAGCGACGGCTGGGTGTACTGCCATCGAGGGTGTAATACAACTGGTCGCCAACCTTGGCAGGCTTCAGCTCAATTTGTGCGCTGGAAGAAAAAATATTGAATTTTTCCACTGGCTTTCCTTCAAGGACAAAGGTGGGGGGTGGGCAAACTTCCCCTTTGGTGGCTTCCATGCGGAAGGTCCAGGCATGCCGCAATGCGGAATTCCGGGCCTCGACAGGTACCTGAACGACCAATCCGTCCTCCTGGGAATATTGTGAAGCCAGGGGGCCATAACCCAGCAACGCTACCTGCGTTCCAGGTTTGAGGCGGGCATATTTGAGGGCAACTTTTTCTCCTGGTACTCCGAGGTGGGCGGCATAAGTCGTTTCGCGCTGTCCTGCTGCATACCGTATAGCTTCCCCTTCTTTATAAACCGACCACATTTTGCTGTTATACACCACCTCCCCATTCACTTTCAGCCATTCTCCCATTTCTTTCAGGCGTTCCAGGCTTGCTGCCGGGATCAGGCCTGTCGCATCCGGTCCTATATTGAGGAGGTAGTTACCGCCTTTTGCCGCAATATCCACCAGGTTGTGGATCAAATTTTCAGTAGATTTCCAGTTGAGGTCAGATTTTTTAAAACCCCAGCTATCATTCATGGTCATACAGGATTCCCAGTCCAGGCCAGGGTCGGCAAAGTCCAGGATTTCCTGTTCCGGCGTTCCGAAATCACCGATGTCATCCGGTTCATTGTTCATCCCCTGCATTCCTTTGCGGCCTTTCCCGACGCGGTTATTGATGAGGATATCCGGTTTGAGGCTACGTACATACTGGTAGAGGTCTTTTCCCTGTGTTTCTGTCCATTCCGGGATCCATTCCCCGTCAAACCAGAGGATAGCCGGATTATAGCGTTCGATGAGTTCTTTGAGCTGGGGCTTCATATACTGTTCGCGATAGGCGATGAAATCTGCTCCATTTGGGTTACCGTTCCCGAAATTTTTTCCCTGCGCATCAGGGTGGTGCCAATCCATGATGGAGTAGTAAAATCCCAGGGCAATCCCTTCTGCCTCGCAGGCTTCTTTGAGTTCCGCCAGGATATCGCGTCGAAAGGGGGAGGTGTCCATGATGTCATAGGTGGAGACTTTGGAATCCCACAGGCAGAATCCGTCGTGATGTTTGGAGGTGATTACGAGATAGCGCATGCCGGCGGCTTTAGCTGTAGCGGCCCATTCCCTGGCATTGAATTTTACCGGGTTGAAAGCTTTTGCATAGGGTTCGTAATCGGAGACCGGGATATTGGCGTTGTTCATAATCCACTCGCCAACACCGCTGACCTCCCTACCCTGGTGAACGCCGCCGGGAACCGCGTAGGCCCCCCAATGGATAAACATACCGAAGCCGGCATCCCGCCACCACTGCATCCGTTCTTCTTTTTCCATTTTGGATTCGAGCAGGTAGTTGTCGTGGGGGCGGTGATATACGGCAACGGTAGAAAGGGTAGGGCAGGCGAGTGCTTTGAGATGGATGCGGATTTTGTCGCTTCGAACCCTCGGGAGGCGCACGAGGGCACGGTTGCCGACGGTGGCGCAACTGCCGGCCGGCATCCATTTTCCATCCTGCCAGACCTCTACGGTCGCCTCCGTAATGCGTTGTCCGAGGGGAAGGTGCTCGCGTAGCTCAACGACATTGAAGGTATAGGCAGTGGGCAGGGTGAGTTCCAGGGTAGCTTCACTGGTGCCGTCAGGTGCTGCCCAAAAGGTGTTATTGTCGCCATCGGCAACCAGATCCGGGGAAAATGCGCCATTTCGGGACTGACTTGCCGAGGCACGCGCACGAGCTGCCAGATTGTTGCTGAAAGTAGCGTCCAGCATTTTGCGCAGGCCCATCAGGGCGCGTGCGTCATTTTCATGTACGAGCCCACGTCGGTCAACAGGCAGGTTGAGGAGGAGGTTGGCGTTTCGCCCTATTGAGTGGTAGTAAATCCATTCCAGGTATTCCGGCGATTTTACCTGGTCGTCCTGGTCTTTGTGGTAATACCATCCCGGGCGGATAGAAACGTCGGCTTCCGCCGGCAGCCAATGCGTGCCGTTTTTATTCCCGGAGCGCAGTTCGAGATAACGCGGGGTGCCTGGGAAGTAATCGTTCCGGTTGAGGGTGCCCCAGTTTTCTTCATTAGCGAAACCGCGTTCGTTGCCCACCCATCGGATATCTGGCCCTGCATCGCTGAAGATCACGGCGTTGGGCTGATGCTTGCGTACGGTAGCGATATAGGCCTCCCAGTCATAGATTTGTTTACCTTTAAATTCTTCGCTCACAGCGCCATCGAACCAGACTTCGAAGATGTCCCCGTAGTTTGTAAGGACTTCTTCCAGTTGTTTGACGAAGTACTGGTTGTATTCCGGCGTACCGTAGATCGGGTTGTTGCGATCCCAGGGGGAGAGATACACCCCCATTTTCAGTCCGTATTCCCGGCAGGCATCGGAGAGTTCGCGCAGCAAATCGCCTTTCCCATTGCGCCAGGGGCTGTTTTTTACACTATGTTCGGTGTATTTGGAGGGCCAGAGACAAAAACCATCGTGGTGTTTGGCGGTGATGATAATCGCCTTCATGCCCGCTGCTTTGCAGATGCGTGCCCATTGGCGGCAGTCGAGTTTTTCCGGGTTGAAAATTGCAGGGTTTTCCGTTCCGTGCCCCCATTCTTCACCGGAAAAAGTATTGATATTGAAGTGTACAAATGCGTAGTAATCGAGTTGGTGCCAGGCGAGTTGGCGCGAGCTGGGCAAAGCGCCGAATGGCACAGGAGCTGTTGGTTGGGCTACACAAAATATCGGCAGGATAGCCCATACCAATGCCGCTTGCATAACAAATCTTCCCATGGATTTTTTTTGGGGAAGATAAGTTTTTTTTTGAAAAAACCGATAAGCAGGCGAAGGAAAACGGCCTATCTGCTGTTGAACTGTAGCATGCCGATGATTTCATCATACCGCCCTCCGAACGGTCGGTAATATATAAGGATGGTATAATCGTTTTCCGTTTCGAACCAGTCCCCTTCGATCGGGCTACAATCGGCAGTATTGCCGTTGACAGGAACGAGGGCATAAGCATAGTTATAAAAGCCCTGCTTCAAAGGGACTTTCACCACATAGCTGTTGATCCCCGGGTTAAAGACCATCTTATAGGCACTTTGGGGTTTCCAGTCATTAAAAGCCCCCAGCAGATAGACTTCGTGCTCGAAAAAGGCGGTATCGGTTTGCAGGGAAAAAAGTACATCGGCATAATTCGCAGCCAGCGGGTTGTTTTGATCCTGTGTTTCGGGGACATACTTTCCGTTGATATCGTTCACCTCGATATAGGGCTGAAAAACCCTGCTGCGGTCTGTGGCGGCGGTCACTTCGATACGGTCGCGCAGGGTTTCGATTGCGGCGACTGTCGGGGAGCGGAAGCGGAAGCTGCGTAGATCAATCTGGCGGAATTCCCTGCCGGCCGGGAAGACTACTTTATCCTGATAATCGAAAACGAGCTGGTTGCTACGGATGAACAGTGGCGGGATGGCAGCAATTGCCGCATCCCATCGTCCGTTTTGCAGGACTATGGCGCGGATTTCCTGCGGGGGGTTGCGCAGGGGCATTTTTTCATGGTTGACGATGAAATCAATTTCCTGGTGTGTCCTGCTTTTACTGACGACGTTGGGACGGACGAACTGTGCCTGGATTTTGACCTTTGGCTGTACGACTACGAATCTTCGCGTCAGTACTGGTTGTTCGGACATTCCGGAAGTATAGACGGCCAGGATATAGTTTCCGGATAGCTTCCAGTTCATGCTGCTGTTGGGCAAAGCGAGGGTATAATGGGTGTAGGGTTTTACCGTTTTAAACGAAAACTGGTACTCGTTGATACGATCTTCCGAAAAGCCGTCCAGATACTCCATTTCGGATACCTGGGAGGGCTGCCAGGACAAATCACAATGTATAATGCGATAAAAATAGTCTTTTACATCGCCGTCCAGGTCGTCAAATTCGAGGATGAAGCGTGCCTCGCCACCCATTTCTACCATAGGGTAGCTGAGCGCCAGCCCCTGGACATAAAACTGGACCGAGCGGATATTGGGTACATAGATATAATCTTCGTAACGGATTTTTCGCGGATCAACCCTTTCTACACGTTGGTTAACGCGTTTTTGGGCCATTAGGGCCATATTATTTCCTGTCAGGAGGAGGAAAAAGAGGAGTATCCCCAGATAGTTGATGGTCTTTGGCATGCGATCGAATTTACGTTGAAGAAGAAAGCCTTTTTTGCTGATTTCCTTCGATTTGGAAATATTTCCACCCTATTTTTCCGGTTTACTCGCGTAGCGGGAATTTTTCAGATAGAACTCCAGGGGCGGAAAGCACAAGTTCCGGCATATTGAACGCCTATTCTTGCGGATGTCAATATGTCCTCATCAGGAAAAAATTCCCCGTTGTCTTCTAATCTGATGGGGCTCTCCCTGGTGCAAAGGAATTGCCCGCTATGTCGGGTATATATGCCCATGGCCTGGCTAAGCACTCCCGGGCCGGTACTTTTTGCTCATTTCGGCAGCAAAATCGGGATCCTTTGTCACGAGTAATGTTTTCAGCGGCTATAATTCGGGGATTCTTTGGTAATCGTAATATTATGTGGATGACTTTCCCGGATACCAGAATTGGTAATCCGCACAAACTGGGATTTTTCCTGCAGGGTTTGTATATCGGGGGCTCCGCAATATCCCATACCGGCACGCAGGCCGCCGATATATTGCACCATGACTTCGGCAACCGTTCCTTTGAACGGGACCCTTCCTTCGATTCCTTCAGGTACGAGTTTGCGGATATCATCTTCCACATCCTGGAAATAGCGGTCTTTAGACCCCTGCTGCATAGCACCCAGGGAGCCCATACCGCGATACACTTTGAACTTCCTTCCTTCGAAGATAATCGTTTCACCGGGGGCTTCCTCAACTCCTGCGAACAAGCTGCCGGCCATAACTGACCCTGCCCCGGCGGCAATAGCTTTTACGATATCGCCTGTATATCTGATGCCTCCATCGCCGATGACAGGTACCCCCGTGCCGCGTATTCCCTGTGCAGCAAAGGTGATTGCGCTGAGCTGGGGCACACCTACCCCTGCCACGACCCTTGTGGTGCATATACTTCCAGGCCCCACGCCGACTTTTACTCCGTCCGCACCTGCTTTTACCAGGGCCATTGCGCCTTCTGCCGTGGCGACATTTCCTCCGATTACCTCCAGGTCCGGGAAATTGGTTTTCACCTTCTTTACAGCTTCGAGGACGCCCATGGAATGGCCATGTGCCGTATCAATAACCACTACGTCCACACCTACTTGTGCCAGGGCTTCCACGCGTTCGAGGAGGTCGGTGGTAACTCCGGCTGCAGCGCCTACAACCAGTCGGCCAAGGGCATCTTTACAGGCGATGGGATAGTTTTGCACGTTGAGAATATCTCTGTAGGTAATCAGCCCGACGAGGACGTGGTTTTCGTCCACTACGGGGAGCTTTTCGATTTTATTTCGCTGGAGGATTTCCCTTGCTTGTTCCAGGGTAGTTCCTGCGGGGGCAGTCACGAGTTTCTCACGCGTCATAATTTCGTGTACGGGGCGCAGAACCCGGTTTTCGAAGCGCAGGTCCCGGTTGGTCAGGATCCCTACGAGTTTTCCCTGCCCGTCAACGATAGGAATCCCACCAATTTTGAATTTACCCATCAGTTGGAGGGCATCGCCCACTGTTGCGTCGGGGGAGAGGGTGACCGGGTCAATAATCATACCGCTTTCCGAGCGTTTTACGCTGCGTACCTGTTCGGCCTGTTCCTGGAGGGTCATATTTTTATGAATAATCCCGATCCCACCTTGCCTGGCGATGGCAATTGCGAGCTTAGCCTCAGTTACGGTATCCATGGCTGCGGAAATAATGGGCGCATTGAGGCGGATATTGCGGGTGAGCTGGGAGGAAATATCCACTTCCCTGGGAAGGATCTGCGAAAACGCGGGAACCAGGAGCACATCATCGAAAGTGAGTGCTTCGGCTATGAATTTAGTGCTGTGATGTGTATTTTGATTTTCCATGTGCAAAGGTAAATAAATAGGGAGGGAAAAGAAAAATCTGTCGTCAAGAAAATCCTATCTTCGATAAAAAGGTTTGCGAAATGATAGATGACGAATATTTTATGCGGGAGGCCCTGAAAGAAGCACAGCGGGCCTTTGAGGCCGGGGAGATCCCGGTCGGCGCGGTAGTGGTATGCGAGGGAAGGGTAGTTGCGCGTGGTCATAACGATACCGAACGGCTTCTCGACGTGACTGCCCACGCCGAGATGATTGCGCTGACTGCTGCCTGTAATTTTATGGGCAGCAAGTATCTTCCGGATTGTACCCTTTACGTAACCTTAGAGCCTTGCCCGATGTGTGCGGGGGCCCTTTCCTGGGCGCAATTAGGGCGCCTGGTGTATGGAGCGGCAGATGAAAAGCGTGGCTTCATGCGTTTTGGTAAAGCAATGCTCCACCCAAAGACCCGCGTTATGGAGGGGGTACTCGGGGAGCCCTGTAGCAGTTTACTTCGGGAATTTTTCAATAACCTGCGAAATTGAGTATGGATGTTATTTCAACAATAAAACACGCCCTGTTTTCAACGATGCAATACAAATCGAAAATTAAGCCCCGGGACTGTGCAGGAAGTTTGAGGTTATGTGAAAGAAAGTTGAATATTATTTGGCGGCGAAAGCTGCCCAATGACTTTTGGACAGCCTGAATACTACTTTACGAAAGGAGTATTGAAAGGATATTTACACAAGCTCAGATTTGAAGATATGGATTAAAATCCCCATACCAGGCCTATTCCGGCATATACACCTTGTTGTGGCGGGGTGCTGAGTACGGGTTTGACGCGGATGCCAAGGTTTTCGTCGGTATCGAAATTTTGGAGGTGAGCATCTACAAAAGCCTCGACGGCCACCACGGCATAGACGACTACGGTTCCGATGTAGGAAAGCTGGGTCTGGCGGTCGTAGGTGTTGCGCAGGGAGCGCAGTGCGTCGGGGGTATTGATACGGCCGGAGAATTCATGGGGTTTGTTTTGCAGTTGCAGTTCCAGTGCAGTTTTTAGCCTGCGGTAACGATCCTGGTTAAAATCAACTGCCACGACCATTGCGCCGATTCCTCCATAGACGAGGGGTACTTTCCACCATTTACCATTGTACAACTGGCCTGCGCCGGGCAGCACGAGCGACAGGCGCAGGGCAGTCCTGGGATTGGGGAAGGTCTTGCGGAAGTTGAAAAACCCGGGCTCCCTGCGGTTGAGCGTATCCCTGGCGAGTCCAGGGCTATCGGCAGCCGGTACAGGTAGAGCGGGGATGGTATCAGTTTGCTGCGCGCAGAGATTACCAGGGGCAAAGGCGAGCATTGCACCTGCCAGGAAGGACCGTGCAGATCCTGGAAAGCGCGATATGGGTAGCGGAGCCCTCAATCCTGGATACGGTCTATGAGTTCGTTTAATTCGGAGATATCTGAGAACGGGATGACGATTTGGCCCCGTCCATCGCCCTGCATTTTGAGTGCCACCTTTTTTGTGCCGAAAAAACTGCGGAACTGCTGCTGTACCTCTCCCAAATCATCCGGGAGTTGTGGCGCATTTTTTTTGGGGCGCGGCGACTGATAGGCAGCGATGAGGTTTTCCAGGGCACGTACCGAGAGTTCTTCCCGCAGGGTTTGGCGGAAGAGGCTATCCCTAAGGGCGTATTCCTCTACGCCGGCGAGAGCGCGAGCATGCCCCATGCTGAGTTTTTTCTCTTTGATGGACTGCTGGATATCGGGGGGGAGTTTTAGTAACCGAAGATGGTTGGTGATTGTACTGCGCTTTTTACCCACCCGTTCCGCGAGACGTTCGTCGGTGAGTTTACATTCTTCTTTTAACCGCTGGTAGGTGATAGAGATTTCGATCGGGTTGAGATTTTCGCGCTGGATATTCTCGATCAGGGCCATTTCGAGCATTTCCTGATCGTTCGCGATACGGATATAGGCTGGTACTTCGGTGAGGCCTGCGATCCTGGAGGCGCGCAGGCGCCGTTCTCCGGAAATGAGTTGATAGGCATTGGGCGCAAGGCGGCGCACCGTAATCGGCTGGATCAGCCCATGAATGCGGAGGGAATCCGCGAGTTCTTCCAGCGCTTCCTGATCAAACTCGTTGCGGGGCTGAAAGGGGTTGACTTCGATTTCTTCCAGGGGAATCATCGCTACGCTGTGTGCCAGCTCTTTGACCACTTTTTCCTGGTCAATGGCCACTTCCTCGTCTATATTGGTCAGCAGGGCGCGGATACCCATGCCGAGGTTCTTTTTATCTACTTTTTTTGCCATTACTTCACCGTTTCAGGAACTTTTGTTTTTACAGGGTCGTTGTTGCGCTTCAGAAATTCGTGGGCGAGATTCAGGTAATTGATGGCCCCTTTGCTTGTTGCATCCAGCAGGACTACCGGAACGTGCATATTCGGGGCCTCACCGATGCGGGCATTTCTGTGGATGACCGTGTCGAACACCCGGTCTTTGAAAATATCGCGCACCTCGCTGATGACGACGTTTGCCAGCCGCAGGCGGGAATCGTACATCGTGAGCACAATCCCTTCGATCTGCAGCTTGGGATTGAGCTGTTTTTTTACCAGCGTGATGGTATCGTTCAGTTTTGCCAGTCCTTCCAGTGCGAAGAACTCGCATTGAACGGGCACGAGTACCGAATCTGCAGCAGTCAGGGCATTAACAGTGACCAGGCCGAGCGATGGCAGGCAGTCAATGAAAATATAGTCGTAATAGTCCCGGACTTTATCCACCAGCGCCTGCATAAAATATTCCCGTTTTGGGCGTGCGACCAGTTCCACTTCTGCACCGACCAGGTTGATATCGGAGGGGAGCAGGTGGAGGTTTGGCGTGTCGGTCTCGAAGATGGCATCCGCCGGATCCACGCCATTAACCATACAATCATACACCGAGGCTTCGACATCCTGCGGCATTACCCCAACCCCGGAGGAGGAGTTTGCCTGTGGATCGGAATCAATAATCAGGACCCTTTTCTCGAGGATGGCGAGGCTTGCCGCCAGGTTGATAGCGGTGGTCGTTTTTCCGACCCCACCTTTTTGGTTGGCGATTGCGATGACTTTTCCCATGGTCGTTTGTGCTTTGCCTGCTTTAGTGAATTGGATAATTGAACTTACTGCTACGGGATTATCAATAGGTTTGACGCAACGGAATCGTAAAGGGTCAAGGTTGCCTGTTTTCCCCACTCTGCCGACCCGTCGCAGCTATATATTCATTCGTGGACTGCGGATGAGGCAACCTTTTTGCCTTTGCCGGGATAGGGATTGGCCCGTGCCCTGCGCGCATTTGCCCTTTATCAGAAGGTATGGCTTTCGCCAATCGGCAACAAAAGTAGTTTTTTTCCTTTATCCGCAAAAGCATTTTGAGCTGCGGCATGGTCAATTTTTATGTAGCCAAAAGTATCGTAATGGCATCCCAGCACTTGTTCGCAGCCAACGAATCCCGCAGCAAGGGCAGCTTCCTCATACCCCATGGTGAAATTGTCGCCGATTGGTAAGATCGCAAAAGTCAGTGGCGGACAGGTCAACGGGATGAGCTGCATATCCATGGTGAGGGCGGTATCGCCGGCAAAATAGAAGCAACCCTCGTCGTTCCAAACCACAAAACCACCAGGGTTACCACCGTTGCTGCCATCGGGCATGGAGCTGGAATGTATGGCATGGACGAATTTGACGGTGCCGTAATCAAATTTCCATTTCCCCCCATGGTTCATCGGATGACCCTTTAGCCCTTTTTCGCCATACCAACCCACGATTTCGGCATTGGAAATAATGGGTGCGCCCGTCCGGCGGGCGATGGCCTCCGCATCGGCAATGTGGTCCTGATGTCCGTGCGACAGGAAAATGTAATCGGCTTCGATATGGCTCGCGGAAAGATGCGGGTGACGCACCGCATCAAATAGCCCGTTTACAGAAATGAAGGGGTCAAAAAGTAATTTTTTTCCCCTGGTCTCTACCAGCACACAGGCATGGCCGCAATAGGTGACTTTCATGGCAGGAAGTTTTTGCTTTACAATATACGCCCATTTTTACAAACATTTCTTCCCTTTTGGTATTTATACTATCCTCGGGGATATTTACCCCGAAAGATCGTTTGGCAAACAACCTACTTGTTGGAATGGGCCGGCGGGGTAAAAGTAATGGTGCTGGTTTTCCCCACAGCCCCGCCTCAATAATTCGTATAAACAGAATATCTTTATGATTACGGTGATTTCCGGTACCAACCGGACGAACAGCGCGTGCAGGAAATTCGCGGAACAATTTGCAGGCCTGCTGCGGGCACAGACAGAACAAACGGTAAAGCTATTACTGCTGGAGGATATCCCACACGATTGGTTCCATCCGGGTATGTATGCGGATGGGGGGCAGTCGCCTTCCCTGGCAGCTTTACAGGATGAATACATGCTCCCGGCAGATAAGTTTGTCTTTGTAATTCCAGAGTATAACGGTAGCTATCCCGGGGTGCTGAAACTGTTCCTCGATGCCTGTTCCATACGGGCTTATAAACCTACGTTTAAGGGCAAAAAAGCCGCTTTGATCGGCATCGCTTCCGGTAGGGCAGGCAATATCCGGGGTATAGACCATCTTACCGGCGTTCTGATGCATGTCGGCACCGCAGTGATGCCAGCTATCCTTCCAATCTCCCGCATCAAAGACCTACTCGGTGCAGATGGACAGATCGCCGACGTGGGTACCCTGAGGGATATGGATGGGTTTGCCGCAGCAGTGCTGGCTTTTTGAAATAAGCGCTACCTCCCGGAGGTTCGCTTACAGGCAAAAAAAAAGCCCTCATCGAGGGCCTCATGCAATAACAAATCATAATCTCATGAAAAAAAGACGACCTAATTCTTATAATATCCTCCGTAGGAGGTGCTAACTTTCGCAGAGCGCAAGGATTCCCAGCCTAAGTAACTTTCGGCTGGGAACCTTTTCGGAAAAACCACGCCCCGGGGGCAGGCTGTGGTCTCGCCTTGGCTTGATATCGGTTTTTGGAATTGTTTCATAGTGCCTCCGGAATGTTTCATAGTGCTTCCGGAATGTTTCATAGTGCTTTCAGAAAGTGGGGCGGATCTTTTTCCTTTCCCCGCGGAGACCGTTTGTCTCCCTTTCATGATGTAAAGATGCAGCCGTTTTTTTTTGGCGCCAAAGACGAATTTTAGGCTTTGTTTAATATTTTTAATATAAAAATGAATTTAAAAAATTATTAATCAATAATTTGTGTAGATTTTTTGTTTAAAATATTTACATTTTTTATTGAATTTTTTTTAAAAAAAAGTACTTTTTTAAAAAAAAAGCGGTTTGTTGCACTCTTGAAACGGCGTGCGCTATCCCTGGGTAGTCTGATAAAATGCCGAAGTCCTGAATGTAGAAAGGTACCTGTTTCTTAAGGTAAATCACATCAAAGAACTTTTTCCAATTGCTGTATCGGAAAATATGTATGCGGGCTAAACTTTTTTCTTCAGAATTTAAGTTTTACGCTTGTCAACGTTTTTCCTAAACCATCAAGATTATGCCAAATTTAACTTCCTTTCGCGCTGTCTTTTTCTCCCTGTGCCTGATTTCATTATTTGTCATTTCCGGGAATGGTTTTCTGCCCCGCATATCAATGGCCTCCAGAGGAATAAAGGCGGTCTCCGGCGACAATCAAACCACTATGCTGAGTGCAACGGGCACTTTTTACTTTATCCCCCAGCTTACACACCAGGAAGGTGGGACAGACCTTCAGGACGGCAACGAGCGGCCAACGGGCTTTAAATTGTCCCTCTGTGATTGGTGTAAAGCTTCAATTGAAGGTACGGTCGCCATCAATAAAAACGGGAAAACCACCTTATTGAACTATAAGGGCCGGTCTTCGCGCCTGCTCAACGATTGCAGGGACTGCCCGAAATATAAAAACTACACCGGGTACGATAAGACCGGCAGGGTACTCTGGCAAATTTCCAGCGGCTATGGGCTTGGATCAAAAAATTATAAGCTGGTCCCCTATCGGACGATCGCGGTGGATACGGCCTTCATCAAGCTCGGTACAGCGGTTTTCATCCCTGCTGCGGTAGGGGTGAAAATTGCCGAAGCAGGTAAGGCCCCCTGGATCCACGATGGCTACTTTTTCGCTGCCGATACCGGCGGTAAGATCGTGGGCAATAAAATAGATTTTTTCCTCGGCTTTAGTACCGATAACCCTTTCCCTTTTGTTACCTCCAATGCCAGAGATAGGTTCTCCCTCGAGGTCATTCGCGACCCGCAGATCAACAAGACGTATGCAGCGATGCACGGGAAATGAGTTCTTGCCCCCCCACCTTTTTGCCGGGAGCATGAAAATCAAGAGGGCTTAAATTTCTGCGCGAACGATTAAAAAAGTACTTTCTGCGCGTTGTAGAAAAGTAAATCTGGGACTTTTTAGAAAAAATCTTACCTTCACTATGACTTTATTGAACGAGGATTCCCGGAAAATTGGTAAATTAACGGATATCCTCCGGCCCGGAATTTCAAATAAAATCATATTGACATGGGTAATATTAACACCTACGCCGCCCCTTTGACAGGCGAAGAAACCTTTATCACGACCGCCGACGGCACACGTATCAAAGCTGTACAACAGGGTGAAGGCACACCGATCGTGCTGGCGCACGGCTATGCGGTGGATCGCCACGAGTGGAATATCATCGCCGGGGAATTGGTGAAACGCAATTTCAGGGTCATCGCCTTTGACCAGCGTGGGCACGGCGAGAGCAGCATCGGTAAAGATGGGGTGGGGTCGCGGCAGATGTCGGAAGACTATCTCGCCGTACTGCGGGCTTTCGATGTAAAGGATGGAATATTAGTCGGACACAGTATGGGCGGCTTTCTGGCTATCCGTACCCTGGTCTCCTCGCCTGATACCGTCTCCAAACATTTACGTGCTTGTATGCTTATGGCCACCTTCGCAGGTGATGTCAACCGGGACAACCCCCAGAATAGGTTTCAAATCCCTTTGATCCGGATGGGGCTGATGGGCTTGCTGATCCGGAACAGGACCGTCGCACGGGGATTTGCAAAGACACTCCTCGGGGAACACAAAAACCCGGAAATGCTGGAGGCTTTTGTGGATGGCTTTGGCAAAACCAGCCTAAAGCCCCTGCTGCCCATCCTAAACGCCATGGTAGCAGAAAATTATTACGACCGGCTGGGGCAGATTGCCCTCCCTTGTACGATCGTTGTCGGTACCCACGACAAGACTACGCCGCCTTTTCACACCGACCAACTCCACTCCGGGATCAAGGACTCCCGTCTGGTCAAGCTGCCCGGGAAAGGGCATATCCTCAACTGGGAAGCGCCGGAAACACTGGTCGAAGAAATCGTCAGGCTTGCCGGGCAATAGCCGGGACAAAAACGCTATGGGGGAGAACAGTACACCAAAAGTCATCTGGCGGCCCGACCCGCAGGAAACCGGGTCAACGCAACTCTGCCATTATCAGCGCTGGCTCGAAAAACGCTGTTGCCGCACTTTTGAAAACTACCACGCACTATGGGAATGGTCGGTGGAAGAACCAGCCAGGTTCTGGGAAAGTATCTGGGAGTACTTTGCCATTAAAACGCATAAGCCTTTTACCGCTGTTCTTGAAACTGAAAAAATGCCCGGGGCACGCTGGTTTGCAGGAAGTACGCTCAATTATGCAGAACATATTTTTCGGGCTGCATCGCCCGACCGCCCGGCAATATTGTTCCGCTCGGAACAGATGGCGACTCCGGAGGCGATTTCCTGGGCGACCCTGGAGCATAAAACCGCAGCTTTTGCCCATTGGCTCCGTACCCAGGGGGTAGGGGCGGGCGATCGGGTGGCCGCTTTTCTGCCGAATATCCCCGAAGCTAATATCGCTTTCCTGGCGACTTGTAGCCTGGGGGCTGTTTGGTCTGCCTGCTCGCCGGACTTTGGCGTGGAAAGTGTCCTCGACCGCTTCGCACAAATCGCCCCAAAAATTTTGATCGCGGCAGATGCTTACCGCTATGGGGGTAAAAAATTTGTAAAAACCGATGCGGTCGCCGGTCTTTGCAAAGGCTTGCCTTCGCTGGAGCATATCGTGCTGGTCTCGCCGGAAGGTAAGGAGGAAGACCTCCCCGATGGCGCCGCGGTTCCGGTAACGCCCTGGATCAAGGCGACGGCGGCCAGCGCAAGCCTGCATTTCCACCCGGTTCCTTTCGATCATCCGATATGGATACTCTTTTCCTCCGGTACCACGGGGCTGCCTAAAGCAATCGTACACGGACACGGCGGGGTGTTGCTGGAACACTATAAATATTTGGTTTTACACAACGATGTACGCCCTGGAGAGCGTTTTTTCTGGTTTACGACCACAGGCTGGATGATGTGGAACTTTCTTCAGGCTTCCTGGCTGGCAGGGGCTACCATCGTCCTGTACGACGGAAATCCTGCCTGGCCGGACCTCGGGGTATTGTGGGAGCTGACGGAGCAGGCGGGTATCCACCACTTTGGGACCAGCGCCCCTTACCTGATGGCCTGCGAAAAGGCGGGTTTTTCCCCCCGCACCCGCTATGATTGTACTTCCCTGCGGTCTGTCGGCTCGACAGGCTCGCCGCTACCCCCCGGGTCTTTTAGCTATGTAGAACGGGAAATCCGGGAGAATGTATGGCTCTGTTCGATGAGCGGCGGCACGGATGTTTGTACCGCCTTTGTCGGTGGCTGCCCAACCGAACCCGTTTACGAAGGGGAAATCCAGTGCCGCACCCTGGGGTGTGCTTTACAGGCTTTTGACGATTATGGCAATATACTGAAAGATGAGGTAGGGGAGATGGTGATTCTAAAGCCCATGCCTTCGATGCCGGTATTTTTCTGGAACGATCCGGGCGGACAGAAGTACTACGACAGCTATTTCGACCATTTTCCGGGGATCTGGCGGCATGGTGACTGGGTGAAAATCACCGCACGGCATACCCTGCTCATCCTCGGGCGCTCGGATGCCACCCTCAACCGGCAGGGTATCCGGATTGGAACGGCAGAGGTTTATAACGCGGTCGGAAAAATACCCGAAGTGCGCGACTGCCTTATCGTTGGGATTGAACTGCCAGAGGGCAGATACTATATGCCGCTTTTTGTGGTGCTGGCAGAAGGTGCGGTACTGGATGGGGACCTGCGGCAAAAAATCGCGGATCAACTACGCGGCGACTATACCGCGCGGCATGTGCCTGACGCTATCCTGGAAGCACCCGAAATCCCTTACACCATCAGTGGAAAGAAGATGGAAATGCCGGTCAAAAAGATACTCCTGGGCATACCCCCCGAAAAGGCCGCCAATACCGGCACTATGCGCAATCCCGGCGCCCTGGCGTTTTTTGTCGCACAGCGTGTGCAAACCGCCTGATTTAATGCAGGGATTGTTCAGTGGGTTGTATAAATATTCCCTTAGCGGGAAGTATTATTTCCTGGTTTCGAGTAAAAAATTCCGACTCAATACGTCTAATAAGTTTTTGTATATCTTTACAGGAAAAGGGATAAAGCTTTTATTTATTATTAAAAATCAAATTGTCGAAATGAGGAAGTTTCTCTTTGCCCTCGCCGTAAGTGGAGTTGCCGCCTGTGCCCACGCACAGGTTCTGGAAGAAGTTAAACCGGAAGCAGTTAATATGAGTAGTGAGCGGCTGAGTCGTATTGACCGGGCCATCCAGGAGTACGTGGACAGCAGCTTTATTCCGGGTGGGGCGGCACTGATTGTACGCAACGGTAAAATCGCTTATTACAATGCATTTGGATATGCAGATGTGGAAAGCCGTAAACCACTGCAGCGGGATGCGATATTCCGTATCGCATCCCAGACGAAGGCCATCACCAGCGTTGCAGTGATGATGTTATATGAAGAAGGACGTTTTTTACTCGATGACCCGGTATCAAAATACCTGCCTGAATTTAAAAAACCGAATGTAATCGATCAATATAATGCCAAAGATACCACGTTTACGACCGTTCCTGCAAACCGCGAGATTACTATCCGGGATTTGCTCACCCATACTTCCGGTATAGGTTACGCAGGGATAGGCTCAGCAGAGGCAAAAGCCATTTATGCGAAGTATCGGATCCCGTCCGGTATAGCCACGCCGGAAGACCGGTTATCCGAGGTGATGGGTCGGCTCGGATCCCTGCCGCTGTTCCACCAGCCTGGGGAGCGCTGGACGTATGGGCTGAACACCGATGTCCTGGGCTATCTGGTAGAGGTGGTTTCGGGAATGAGTCTCGATATATTTTTCCAAAAGCGGATATTCGGGCCGCTGGGCATGAAGGATACCTGGTTTTACCTGCCCGCGTCCACGCACGGGCGCCTGACCCGGCTCCATACCGAAAATGCAGCCAGGAAGTCCGTCCCCTTCCCCAAGGTTAACACCCTGGACCCTGATTTTCCGAAGCTGGACGGAAGGTTCTATTCCGGTGGGGCAGGGCTCTCTTCTACCCTGTATGACTACGCCATCTTCCTGCAGATGCTGCTGCAGGGCGGCGAATATAATGGCCAGCGGCTGCTGAGTCCCACGTCCGTACGCCTGATGACCAGCAATCAGATCGGGGACCTGAGCATTGGCGGGGGGAGGAAATTCGGCCTGGGCTTTGGCCTGACCAATGAAGCAGACGCGGCGCGGCTACCACTTTCCGTGGGCACATTCGACTGGGGTGGTGCATTTGCTACTACTTACTGGGTGGACCCCAGGGAGGGAATCGTGGGCCTTTTCTTTACCCAGAAATACCCCCATTCTCACGGCGAGCTGGCCACTAAATTCCGCGTACTGGCTTATCAGGCGATTACCCGCCTCAATGACGGCGCTGAAGATTGATTCGTTTTGAACGAATACTGTTTTTATTGATTTTGCGAAGTAAAATCAATAAAACAGTGTTCGTTCAAAATATTATTTGGAAGCGTAAGCTGCATACGGGGGCAAAAGCGGCTATTTCACAAGTCCTTTGGCGGCGAAGGCGGCAGAATGCCTATGAGACAGCCTCTTTTAAAAAATTTGGTTCTGCCGCCAAAGACGTGTGAAGTAACATCGGGTCTTCCCCCCTTTTCCCCGAACCTTAACAACCTAATAAGCAATATGAAAAAAATCCACTTCCTTTTCATTTTACTGTTGTTGGCCCTTTGCGGTCGTGCCCAGCATACGCCGATCACCAAAGCCAATTATGACCTGGCGGCACGCTTTTCCCCGGAAAACCTCAAGCGGATGGTTTTTTCTACGGCAGTGGATCCGCATTGGCTGAAGCAAAGCGAGCGCTTTTGGTATGCCTATGAGACCAGTACAGGGAGAACCTATTATCTGGTTGATCCGGTCAAAAAGACTAAAAAACCGCTTTTTGACAACGCTAAAATGGCAGCGGATATGTCCCGCTTGTCTAAAGATCCTTTCGATGCCCAGCATCTGGATATTGTGAACCTGCGTTTTATCAAAAATGAAACGGCGCTTCAGTTTGAGGTGAAAAGCAAGCTGGCCGATGAAGTGCCCAAAAAAGACGGTGAAGAGGACGATATGAAGGAAAATAAAACCGCCGCATCCAAAAAACCGGAGAAGCGGACTTTTCACTTTGAGTACGACCTGAATTCCGGAGCCCTCCGCCTGCTCGAAGATTATGAAAAACCAAAAGAAAAGCCTTCCTGGGCGACCATTGCGCCGGACTCCTCCTACGTCCTGTTTGCCAAAGAACATAACTTGTATTGGATGGACAAGGAAAACTTCCTCAAGGCCGTCAAAGATGAAAAAGATTCTACCATCGTAGAAAACCAATGGACTACGGATGGGGTAGAGCACTATGGCTACAGCAGCGGCAATTTCGGCCAGACCAATACCGATTTGGAAAAAAATAAAGGCAAACGGCAGTCTGTTGGTGTCCTTTTTTCCCCGGACGCGCGTAAATTTGCCATGGTGCGCACCGACAGCCGACAGGTAAAAGACTTATGGGTAATCAACTCGGTCGCAGAACCACGCCCGACGCTGGAAACCTATAAATACCACATGCCCGGGGAAAAAGACGCTCCGCAGCCGGAAATGCTGGTATTTGATTTTCCCGCTAAAAAAATGATAAAAATCGCCGCAGATACGTTTAAAGACCCTACCTACGGGATGCTTCGGGCCCCACGTCCGGCCAAAAATCGCGACGACCTTTTCCAGCCCTCCCTATGGCTTGCCAATACCTCCGGGGAACTCTACTTCACCCGTACCAGCCGGGACCTCAAACGCATTGACGTATGCGTGGCCGATACCGAAACGGGCGTAGTGAGGACCCTGATCGAAGAAAGGCTGAACACGTATGCCGAAACCCGCGACCTCGGTCTGGTGAACAACAGCGAAGAATATATTCATTGGTCTGAACGCGATGGCTGGGCGCATTTTTATCTTTATGACAAGAAAGGCAACCTGAAAAACCAAATCACTTCAGGCCCCTGGCACTGCGAAAGCATCGAAGCCATTGATAGCAAGAACCGCGTGCTTTACTTTACCGCAAACGGGCGCGAACCCGGTGAAGACCCCTACTATACCCACCTCTATCGGATCAATTTCGACGGGACGGGGTTGAAGCTCCTCAACAAAGGGGATTTCAATCATGCTACCGCCAATAACGATGCCGCATCTTTCTTTATCAATAATTTCTCAAGGGTCAATACGACTCCCAAATCAGAGCTGCTCGATAACCTGGGCAATAAAATCATGGACCTGGAAACGGCTGACCTCGGCAACCTTTTCGCTACAGGATATCAATTTCCCGAACCTTTCGTCGTCAAGGCGGGCGATGGGATTACCGATCTGTACGGTGTTATGTACAAACCTTTCGATTTCGACTCAACGAAGAAATACCCTATTATCGCTTACGTTTATCCCGGTCCGCAGACCGAATCGGTCAACAAATCGTTCTCTGCCAATATGGACCGCACCGACCGGCAGGCACAACTCGGCTTTATCCTCATCACCATCGGCAACCGTGGGGGGCATCCAAGCCGTTCGAAGTGGTATCACAACTATGGCTATGGCAACCTACGGGATTATGGCCTGGAAGACAAAAAGGTCGCGATCGAACAGCTTGCCGATCGTCATGCGTTCATTGATATCCACAAAGTGGGGATTTTTGGGCATTCGGGCGGCGGCTTTATGTCCACCGCAGCTATGCTGGTTTATCCCGATTTCTTCAAAGTCGCGGTCTCTTCTGCCGGTAATCATGAAAATAACATCTATAACCGTTGGTGGAGCGAAAAACACGATGGGGTGAAAGAGATCAAAGATGCCAAGGGCAATATCACCTTCGAATACGATATTGACAAAAACTCTGAACTCGCCAAAAACCTGAAAGGAAAACTGCTGATCTGTACCGGCGATATTGACAATAACGTCCACCCCGCCAATACTATCCGTATGGCCAATGCCCTGATCAAAGCGAACAAACGCTTCGATTTTTTCGTTTTTCCAGGCCAGCGGCATGGGTTCGGCGATATGAATGAATACTTCTTCTGGTTGCGTTCGGATTATTTCGCCCGCCACCTGATCGGAGATTATCAGGACAGTACGGATATCATCCCGCTGAATAATGAAAGGCCGATGAACCGGAAATAAAATCTGACTGCTATAAATTACCCCTTGCCCCTAAGTGCTTTTATACCTGCGATGATTTGGGGCAAGGGATAATTTTTTTCTGCAAAAAAGAAAAACCGGCCATTAGCAGTTTTGATGACGAGGATGCGGTTGTTGCGCGTAGGCACATTGAGGGCATTTTTTTCCTGGGACTGTTCGATGCGGATTTCGGCGATCTCTGCCCATTTCACCTGTTGTTTGCGGATCGAAAAGCCTTTCGTATCGAGTTTGAGCGGTTGCAGCCGGATAAGCTGTACTCCGCTGAAGATCGCTGCCCCGGCACCGGAGAGCGCGATAAAAAAGGATAGCATTGCGACAATGTTCAGACTGGATTTTTTGTAAGCAGCGATTATACGG
Organism: Lewinellaceae bacterium; assembly: GCA_040382095.1. Taxonomy (GTDB): domain Bacteria; phylum Bacteroidota; class Bacteroidia; order Chitinophagales; family Saprospiraceae; genus JADJPL01. Next base: position 9,804 of record JBEIGB010000041.1, on the reverse strand, counting down.
GGATGTGCCATCAGGGCGACAGCAGTGCTGCCTGCGGCGATTGAGGTCAATAAACCGCCCCAAAACCAGGACAGTTCTTCCAGTTTCTGGGGCTCGAAAACGAAAGTCAGATCTTGCATGGATTAAAGCTTAACGGATTGCTGGATGATAGAATCGAGGGCAATGAAAATCTGTTTAAAGATACCGTTGGAATCGCAGGCGAAATAGTCCCCTGGCCGCTGGCTGGAATGTACAAAATAAGGGTGGGGGGGGTGGTTCCTTGAAAACCCTTCCAATACGAGCAAAGGGCGTCCCTTAGCCCAGAAAGTGAGTTTTTTATCAGCTTGACGCGCCTCCTGGACTTCGTCGAATTCCGGGGATGGGTCTGGAGCCGTAAACCGGCCAAGTTGGGTCCACCATTTGATAAAGGTAAGTGAATCCGGGCTCAAAGTGTCGGTACGAAATAAATGCCATGCCGATTTTGTAGGAAAAAAGAGGTATTGCAGGGAATCACCGTCAGAATGATAGGTGAGGCTGTCTACTTTTTCGCGTAAAGGGAGAAAAGCGAACGTACGGTCCTGATAATAGGTAAATGGGCGAAAGCAAAACGCCACGGTTTCGAATGGTACGGAAAACACTTCTTCCTGTCCGTCAATTTGCAGATTTGCCCGCCCGTCTGTTGTATTCGTCCTTTCTACCCAGAACGTTTCCGGGGGGTGGTTTTCGAAGAGCAGCCTTATCTTTACCACCTGCCGGTTTTGAATATTCATGGGCATAGATGGCCTAACCCGGCCCGTCCACATCCCCCTGGGGCTAAGGCTGCTCAAGCGTTCCAGGATACTGTTGATTTCAGCACCGGGGATGAAAAAGCCTTCCCGTTTGCCATCGCTGACCGTCCAGCCTTGATCGCCGTTTGCAAAAATGAGTTCCGTTTGTGCTGTCGAAATGGAGAGCGCAGTGACCTTGTTTTTTTCGAAGTGGAATAATGGGGGGCGGAAAACCATCTTCCCGCTGTAAAGAATCCACAGATAAGCGGCCAGGGCGACAAGTACGGACAGCAGCACGATTGAACCGGCGATTGTTTTTCCTTTCATTTTTCTGTATTTAAAAAATCAAAGGTATTTTTGTGGCCGAAAGATACGCCCACAATTCAAAATTAGGGAAAATGAATAAACTATTGTATTTGATGATGCTCGTCTCGCTCGCTGCCTGCCAGGGCGGCAGCAGTTCTGATGTCGCGCCCGCATCCACGAACAGCGGGCTCACAGGTTTCACCCTGACGCAGGTGAAAGGAACCAATATTTCCTACGCCCGGAAAAATGCGGTGGATGGAAAGATTCTCGAAGAGGGTTATGTCAAAGACAACAAACGGGAAGGTACATGGACGATCAACCGTCCGGGATCTGACTTTCCGAAAACTCAGGCTTCTTATGTAAATGGCATACTCAATGGTCCGTATATTGAATTCGATCAGGAAAACAAAATCCTGCTGCTCGCGTATTACCGGAATAACCTGCTCGAAGGCAAGTGGTTCCGCTATCAATTTGGCAGGCTGGCTTTCTCTGCAGAATACCGCGGGGGGAAGTTGCACGGTCCGTACAGGGAATACCGTGGGGAGGGCGAAGTCTCTAAATTAGCTAAGGAAATAACCTATGTGGATGGTCAGTTGGACGGCCCGTATCGGTTTTTTGACGATGACGGAAATGTCGTTTTGGAATATACCTATCGCAATGGTAAAAAAATAGGGGAATAAGTCAGTCAGTGCTTTGCGCTGTTGAGGTCTTTCGGATGAGGTTCTTTATGGTCCGTGAGCTGTTTTAATTTTTGGTTCTGACCTTGTACGCGGGCATTCATGGTTTTCCCCTTCGGTTTGAAGACCTTCTCCAGGACACTGTCTTTGCGGTCGTTCATGAAAAATAGAAGGCCCATGAGATCTTTGATTTTGGACATAGAAATATGCTTTGCGAAATTTCGTTCAAGTTGTCCAAAAAAGGGGAAGGCGTCAAGTTTAGGGCGTTCTGGTTGGTATGATTTCCCAAATATTCGTTTGAGGCGGGATATGCAGGGCGCGGATGCCCCCGGCCCATGCAACGGTGGGCTGTATTGAGGCAGGAACGGGTGTTTAAGCAGGAACGGGATGCACTGTGCCTGTCCGTCCCGGGGCTTTTATTTGCTGAGGATAAATTCCCTCGGGGTTACCTGGGTTGTTTCCTTAAAGACTTTATAAAAGGTGGATTTGTTCTTGAAGCCACACTGGAGGGCAATCCCGTAGAGGGTGAGGTGCTTAAAGGACTGGTCGGTGATTTTGGATTTGGCCTCTTCCACGCGGTATTTATTGATAAACTGCTGGAAGTTGAGGCCAGTCTGATGGTTGATGACCTGCGAGAGGTATTTGGTGTTGGTGGCGAGTTTATCCGCCATTTTTTTCAGGGTGAGATCTGGATTGAGGAAGAGGCGTTCGGATTCGAGGAGGTGGCACAGTTTTTCGTAGAGGAGGGTTTCTTCTATTCCCCGCAGCGAGCTGGTGCGGTACCTTTCCGGGAATTCGAGTAGCGGGATTTGTAAGTCTTCCGGGGCATGCGTCGCGTCGATTTCAAAAGCGATAAAGTTGGTCAATTGATGTTTAGCATCGAAAATCGGGTGGATGACCAGTCGGCAGAGATAGGGTTCGCCGTTTTTGCGGTAGTTGGTCAACTGCTCCCGAAGCGAAACCTTCTGATGCAGCCCTTTGCGGATGCGGTTGATGGCATCAGGTTCCGTTTTCGGGCCCTGCAGGAGTGCTCCGGGTACTTTGCCGATAGCTTCTGCAGGGGCATAGCCTGTGATATGACAGAAGTCTTCATTTACCCAAAGGATGCGCCTTGCCGGGTCAGTGAGGATAACAGCAATACTTGGAATCATAGTTTTGATTTTGAAACCCGAGCCAGGTTCAGGATTTTAGGTGTCTAAAATAAAAAATGCACGTTTTCGAACTCTAAAATAAAATTTTTTTGGCTAATTAGTATATATCATTTTAAAAATTTCGAAAGGGTACACATTTTCTGGTGACACAAGCGGAGAAAGTGCTTAGAAATCCGAGAAGCAGAAACGAATGTTTACCCAACACCTCATTAATCGCGGTAATTTCAGTATCATCCCGTAAAGTTCAGACGATTCTCCGGCATTCACGCCCCCCGTCCCCTTCAACCGTCATGCGCTACTCCATACTGAGGCGGATCATCCTTTAGCGTTGGACGCTGGCGGGCGCGGGGCTTCGCAGTGGTGTGCATTCAGGATGACGGCATTGGAACGGAAAGCCGCGAAGGCATAGCGGGTCGAAAGGTCCACGTATTGCATGACGACCCACACTTCGTAAGTACCGGACCAGGGCAGAGGGATCCATCGTCCGGGCATTGTTGTGTGCCAGATTTTCGTACCTTTTTCATGCCGGGCATACCAGGTGTAAACAACGGTGGTGTTGCTTCCGTCCTGGAGGGGGGGCGTTTTGGTAATCATTACACACGCGAGATTGTCCTTCCCATAGCCACAACACAGTTGCGGGCCGTTTGTCAGCTTAATTTCCAGGAACTGTCCATTTGCGATTTGCGCAAGCAGGAGCATTACGGTGGCCCCAAAGAGTATTTTTTTCATAGCAGGTCGTTTAATGGCAGGCAGAGGGGCACCAGCCGGTTCATGGGTAATGGATTTGCAAACTGTACCGAAACGCTGGATGGGGGGATACCTGCAGGAAAAACTTTCCCATTAGATAAAGGCAGCTCGGTATCGGTTTGCCAGTGGGCTGGGGCAACTGCCCCCAGCCCTTAATGGGTTTTGGGATAGGTTTCTCAATTCAAATATGCACAATAAAATTCACTTTTGCAAGGAAAGCGGCGTTTTTTTTTATTAAACGGCATATTTTGCAGAGTTAGTGGAAAATCAGGTGGCGGGTAATATTTTTCCTTTCGCACTTGCTTTTAGCAAAAAATCTACTACCAATTATTAGATTTGTACGGTTTAACTTTTATATCCGGGTGGTGGCAAAAGTTATTTGGGGTTATATGAAAAAACAATGCTACACTCTGGGCCATCAGAAACCTTATTTACTAAATAACGCTCACAAAAACAGCTGTTTATGAAGAACCAATGTAAAATGTTCAGTTGGTCGCTCCTGTTTTTCCTCATCCCGCTTGCCGGGGCAATCGGTCAGACCCGTACAATCAGCGGCACGATTACCGATACCCAGGATGGTACGCCGCTGATCGGCGCTACGGTACTGGTGGTGGGGACTACAACGGGTACTGTGACTGATCTGGACGGGAAGTACAGCATTTCGGCCGCTACCGGCCAGGTGCTGCGTTTTTCCTACACCGGATATTCCTCTAAGGATATTACGGTCGGTACGTCGAATGTGATTGATATGCAATTAGAAAGCGAGGCTACGACATTTGATGAAATCGTGGTCACCGCACTGGGGATCAAAGAGGACAAAAAGAAACTGAGCTACTCGGTTCAGGAAGTCAAAGGCGACCAGATTTACGATACAGGCCGCGACAACTTCCTCGTCTCCCTCCAGGGCCGGGTCGCCGGCCTGAATATGACGCCCTCGAGCGGCCAGGCAGGTGCCTCGGTGAGCGTCCAGCTCCGGGGACCCAGCTCGATCGACGGCAATAACCAGCCGCTCTTCGTCGTGGACGGCCTCCCAATTGATAACCGCACCTTCAGCCAGGGCGCCCTGGTGTCCGATCAGCCCAACCGTTCAGCGGATTACCTCAACCGGGCCGGGGATATCAACCCCGCGGATATCGAGTCCATCACCGTCCTGAAAGGGCCTGAAGCAGCAGCACTTTATGGGATTGATGCCTCCTCCGGGGCAATCATCATCACTACGCGCAAAGGGGCTGCCGGGAAAGGAAGGATCAACTACGATAACCTCTTCCGGGTAGAAAACCTCTATCGGTTCCCGAAATATACTACCGATTATGCCACCGGCTTTAATGGTGCAGCCGACCCCACGACGCGCTCGTTCTTCGGCCCTGTACTGCCGGCTTCTACCCAGCGCTTCGACAACGTGGACGCGTTCTTTCGCAATGGTTTCACCCAAACCCACAACCTCGGCTTCGAAGGGGGTACGGAGAATGTCAGCTACCGCCTTTCTTCCAGCTACACCGACCAGGCCGGTACTATTCCGACCAACGAATTCAGCCGGATTTCTATCCGCCTGAGCAGCACCGCAAAAATCCGCCCCAACCTGGAAGCTACGACTACCTTCAACTACGTCCAGAGTGATGTCAGGGCTCCCGAGCGCGGGGTCAATGGCTACCTCATCGCACTGCTCTCCTGGCCTTCCTATGATGATGCTTCGGCATATCTCAATACGGATGGAACCCGCCGCCTCCTCACTGGGATCACTACAGAGGCCGACAACCCCTTCTTCAACGTTTATAAAAATGCAAACCAGACCAGGACAAAACGCTCTATCGGCAACTTTTCCCTGGCTTACAACCCGTTCAAATGGTTTACGGTGACCGGCAGATTTGGTATTGACAACTATTCCACCATCGGCAATCAATTCCGCCACCCACAATCCGCACTGGGGATCGCCGGTGCCGGCTCCGTGGAAAGCTACAACGAGGTCTCCCTGCTTTTGAACGGTAACCTCCTCGCGACGGCCCGGAAAAATTTCGGCAACTTCAACACGACCCTCACGTTTGGCGGCTCGGTGGATGACCGCAACTACGAAGTGACTTCCGTCCGCGGGGAAAGGCTTTTCGAACCTGAATACAATAGTATCAACAATAGCGAGCCGACTACCCAGCGCAACAAGCTGACGATTACGCGCCAGCGCCTCGTGAGCCTGCTCGGAAGTTTCGATATCGGCTACAAAAGTCTGCTTTATCTTTCCGTCAGAGGCCGGAACGACTGGTCGTCCACCCTGCCCGTGGCAAACCGCTCCTTCTTCTATCCCTCTTACGGGTTGAGCTTCGTGTTCACCGAGCTGCCGATGTTCGCCAACTCCCAGTTGCTGTCCTACGGCAAGCTGCGCGGTACAATTTCCCAAACAGGCAAGGATGCACCGCCCTATCGCATCAACCCCGTCCTCACCGCTCAGCAAACGACCGGTGGCGGATTTGCCTATGGCTTCTTCGGCGGAAATCCCAGCCTGAAGCCCGAGCGTACAGAAGGGTATGAATTTGGCGCCGAACTGAAATTCTTCAAAAACCGTATCGGGGTGGACTTTGCCTACTTCAACAATACCCGCTACGACCAGATCGTCTCCCAGCGCCTGAGCTACGGTACCGGGTTTATTTTCGGCCTTGTCAACGGCGGTACGTTCAGCAACTACGGCTACGAAATCCAGTTGAACGCCACACCGGTGAAGGCCAAAAAATTCAACTGGGATATCATCGCCAACTTCACGACCTTCGAAACTTCTGTGGACAACCTGCCGGCGGACCAGGCAGAATTTTACAACTCCGATACCTGGCTCTATGGCAATGCGCGCTCCAGTGCGTTCGTCTCCGACCTGCAACGCTTTTACCCGACGTTCAACCTCTCCGGCAACCAGCGGGGGATGGGCTCCGCTACCGCCATCGGTGGCTATAGCTACCTGCGGAACAAAAACGGCGACGTACTCGTCAGCCCTGCGACCGGCCTGCCCGTAGCCAATACCAACTTCCTGCCGATTGGCGATCGCAACCCGGATTTTACCCTGGGCCTGACCAACACATTTAATATCGGCAACTTCTCGTTGTCCTTCCTGCTCGACCTGCGCAAAGGTGGCGATGTGTTCAACGGAACGGAAATGTTCCTCTTCCGCAGTGGCCTGAGCACCCGCTTGGCCGACAGGTCTCAGCCCTACGTCTTTAAAGGGGTATTGCGCGATGGCCGCCAGGATTCCGAAAACCCAACAGTCAACACCATCCAGGTCTCTCCCCTGACCCGTTCCGACTTCTTCTCGGCTTTCCCGGAATCGGAATTCGTGGAGCAGGATATCAACTGGATTCGACTGCGGGACATTTCGCTGGGGTATAATTTCTCCCCACAAACGCTTCGCAAAGCAGGGATCCGCTCACTCCGCATTTTCGTCACCGGTACCGACCTCTGGATGCTGACCAATTATACGGGTGCAGACCCCAACGTCAATGGCAACTCGGCAACTACCCGCGGCGCAGGCGCTTTTGGTTTTGACTTCGGCACCGTTTCCCTGCCCCGTACAATTTCAGGGGGCATACGGATTGGACTGTAGTGGGGAAAGGCCATTTTTTGAATTATAATTTTCAAAAATTATTGAAAATGAAAAAAATACACATCATAATTATTTCTTGTCTTTTGGTATTTGGGAGCGCTTGCGACAAATACCTGGATATCAATGAAGACCCGAGTTTTCCCCAGGTCGCGCAGGGCTTCGCGTTATTTCCGCCACTGCTCGCCAACATGGTGCGCGGGGAAACTTTTGACAGTCGTTTTATTAACCAGTATGTCCAGTATTGGGTGTCTGCTTCGGCAGGTAACACCCATGACCGCCATGGTTATGTGGCCGGGTCCGATGGGATGGGCGAAAAATGGCGCCAGCACTACTGGGCACTTGGCACCAATATTGACCTGGTCATTAAAGATGGTGTTGAAAATAACAAATGGGACTATACGGGTGCTGCGAAAGCGATCCGTGCATGGAGCTGGCAATCGAGTACCGACTACCACGGCGAGATGATTCTGAAACAGGCTTTTGAGCCCAACCGTTATGTCTTCGATTACGATTCCCAGGAGGAAATCTATGCGGAGGTCCGTCGTTTGTGCGAAGATGCGATCAAGGATTTGTCGAGGACCGATTACGGGAAGTCGCTGAACCGGGGCGATCTGGTCTATGGTGGCGATACGGATAAGTGGACGCGCTTTGTCTATGCTATCCTTGCCCGTAACGCCCATCACATCAGCAATAAGAGCAGCTACAATCCAGACAAGGTTATCGAGTTTGTGGATAAATCCTTCCGCAGCAATGCCGACAATTTTAATGTTCCGCATAATGGCTCCAATACTTCCGACGCCAATTTCTACGGCCCACTGCGCAGTAACCTGAATGCATACATACGCTCTTCTTATATTGTAGGTTTGCTGGATTCCACCATACTCGGGGCACGCGACCCACGTCTGCCGATTATGTTCACGGCAAGCCCGGACGGCGCTTTCCGTGGCGCTGTAGCGGGTTCCGGCGATCCCAATGCACAGGCGGGCAACGTCCGGCGTATCCCGAACATGTTCGGCGAGCTGGGAACGGGTACTGGTACGGGAAAATGGATTTTCGCCAACAACACACCGCATCATCTGATTACCTATATGGAACTGCAGTTTATGAAAGCGGAGGCAGCCTTTATCAAAGGTGACCGTACGCTGGCCTACGCTACTTTCCAGAACGCGGTGAACGCCGCACTCGATTTTTGCGCCGTTCCGGCAGCCGCGAAAACAACTTTCCTGGCGAGCAGGGCAATTCCGCAGTCTGCAGCCGCACTGACCCTAAGCCACATCATGGTGCAGAAGTTCATCGCGCTTTATGGACATGGCGGCTTGGAAACGTGGGTGGATATGCGCAGGTACAACTACAGCCCGGATGTTTATACGGGATTTGTCCTGCCGACCTCCTTGTTCCCCGACAACAATGGCCTGCCCGCGCAGCGCGTCAGGCCGAGGTTTAACTCTGAGTACGTATGGAACCGCGATGCTCTCGCAAAGATTGGTGCCGACTTGCCGGATTATCATACCAAGCCGCTCTGGTTTACCCAAAAATAGTGGAGTTCCCGTTTTTTAATCCACCAAATTAATTGTTTATGAAAAAAATATTGTTTTATATAACCTTCCTTACAGGTTTCTCAAGTTTGATGCTCTCCTGTGGGGATGAGCGCAATTTCCTCGAAAGCGTCCAGACGGCAGAAGGGGGACGTGTGAAGTTTTTTCATGCGGCGGTAGATGTGCCCGGTGTTGTCATCTCTGTCAACGATAAAATCGTTTCCGGGGTGTTGAACACAACGACCAACGTTCCGGCAGGGGTCACTTACGGCAGCCTTTTCCCGATCCTGGATTACGCAACCGTTCCCGTAGGCACTGCAAAGGTAAAGGTAACGGTACCCGCTACGGCTACTACTCCTGAGGTCAACCTGAATGCCAGTCTGGATGTAGCGAACGGGAAGTATTATACGGTCAATGCGATCGGCAATGCCGGCAACTACAGCTTTGCCATTATCGAAGATGACCTGAGCGTACCCGATCCCAACAAGACCTATGTGCGCTTCGTCAATGCAATGGCAACTACGCCAACTGGTGGGATAGAATTTTTGGTGAACAACGTGGTAACGGCTACCAAAACGGCAATCAGTAACGGAAAAGAGGATTTTATTGCGTTTGATCAGCCTGGGCCAACCCGTTTCACGATTGTCTTGCGGCAAACAGGTACTACCGCCGCACTGAGTACGTTGTCCAGCTTAAATTTTGTTCGGGGTAAAAAATATACCGTCGTGGCCAGAGGACTTGCCGGCTCGACTGCTACCGCTACCCGCCCTACGATTGGTACGGTGAACAATAACTAGGGGGAAGAGCCCTGAAAAGGATTTCTTTTCTTGGGATAAAATTTTACAAGGCTGTCCCGGAAGTCCTGAGGTTGTGTAAAAAGTATTTTGCTGCCAAATAATACTTTTCACATAACCCCATAAAATTTTCTTAGCGCGGGGGGGGGGGGGGGGGTGTGTGTTGGGGTTGGGGAGAGGAGCGGCCGGGGGGGGGAGGAGGGGGGGGGGGGGGGGGGGGCGGGAGAAGCGAGCGGAGGGCGGCGGGGGGGGGGGGGGGGGGAGGCGGGGG
>JBEIGB010000040.1:0-31314 GCA_040382095.1 Lewinellaceae bacterium | reverse complement strand
GCCCAGACTACATAAAAACTGTCATTTTTTGTGCAATTTTCAGCGTAAAAGGCGAAAAGAAGTAAGAAAACGGTCGCTGGAAGGGTTCAGTGCTTTTGCCCGGGAAGCCACGGTCCGGATGATGTAGAACCGGTCGGCGGCAATAAATGCGCGGGAGCGAATCACCGAGCGGCTGCCAGGAACGTTGATCCTCCAGATTTTTCCAGAAAAGCCCTCGATCAAGGCATCTTCGGCATACACCAGCTCCCCACCGCTCGAATTGGCTTCCTCCTCAAGGGTCGCCTGCAACAGCTCGCGGTGCAGCTCCAGGGAATCCGGCGGTATAGCCTGTGGGGGATAGTCTATGTAGGTGATCAGATAGTTCAAATCCGGCCCATCTTTACACAAAAAAGTGTGGTTGAACAGCTTTCCGACCGGGGTGTCGGCACTGTCCACGGTCTCCGACATTTCAAAAGGGACCAGGACCTGGAATTTCCCTCCCTCGGAAAGATAAGGTTTCCATCCCGAACGCTCCTGTTGCCAGGCACTCGGGGCAATATCCTGGGCTGCCAGTGAATCCAGTGACAACCAGGCCACAAACGCCAGGACTATCGCGATATAGCTCCTGATACCGATCCTGTCATTACGCATCACGCTTCTCCTTTGAAATCGGTCTGGTCAAAGTACACCAATACAAAACCAAGGATCACCATCCCCAGTTTCATCACTAACCCGAATAATGGTCCGGGCTTGTCCAGCCAGACTAAAAACGATAGCTTGAGCCCCACCAGGCTATAGACCAAAGCTAAAAAACCGGTTACGACCAGCAGAAAACCGATAAGGGAAAGCATACCGCGTTGTTTCTTCATCATAATATAAGCTAAGTGAACCAAAACAGTTGAAAGACCACAAATAAACCTTACAGGTTGCACGAATGTTTAAAAGAGGTTTAAATACCGTTATGGTCAAACTGATCGAGTGCCCACGCGATGCCATGCAGGGGATCGGCCCTTTTATCCCGACAGCGGTTAAAGCCGCTTACCTGAACCATTTGCTCAGGGTGGGCTTCGATGCTTTGGACTTTGGCTCGTTTGTCTCTCCTAAGGCCATCCCTCAAATGCGGGATACCCCGGAAGTACTCGACCTGCTCGACCTCGGACACTCCACTACGCGTCTGCTCGCAATCGTTGCCAATGCGCGCGGCGCCCGCGATGCAGCCGCTTTTCCTCAAATTCATTACCTGGGTTATCCCTTTTCTGTTTCGGAAACTTTCCAATTGCGCAACACCAACGCCGGCATCCAGGAATCCCTGGAACGCGTGGCAGAAATCCAGGAAATCTGCTCAAATTCCGGGAAAGAACTGGTCATTTACCTCTCAATGGGATTTGGGAATCCCTACGGGGATCCGTGGAACGCTGGGATCGTACAGCACTGGGTCGAACGGCTCGTACAGTCCGGCGTAACCATTTTCCAGCTCTCCGATACGATCGGCGTAGCTACCCCGCAAAGCATCCGCTATCTGTTCAGCAGCCTTATGGTGGCATTCCCCGACCTCGAAATCGGGGCACATTTCCACACTACGCCTTTATCCTGGCGGGAAAAAGTCGAGGCCGCTTACCACTCCGGCTGCCGTCGGTTTGATGGCGCGATCAAGGGCTATGGAGGCTGCCCGATGGCAAGAGACGAACTCACCGGCAATATGCCCACAGAACACCTGCTCGCCTTTTTTGAGGAAAAAGGCGAACCGCTACACATCAACCCTACGGCTTTTCAATCCGCTCTGGAACACAGCCTCCGGGTTTTTCCCTGAATCTGTAAACCAGCGATGAAGCATGGAGGCTACAACTGGTCAGGTGGAGGCTGTCTCATAAGTGCTTTGGTAGCTGACGCCATCAATTTCTTTTCCAAATTGTCAAAGAACTTTATTGGGGTTTTTATATCTTCGGGATAAAAAAATGCCGGTCAGAACTCATCTTTTGTATGCTGCTGTCGTAATCTGCCTCATTTCCTGCCAGGCATTCCTCCCTCAGGATCAACCTGCGCTGGAAGCCGCGCTACTGCCCAAACGCGGGCTCCAGGTATCGCTCAACGGCGTTCCGGTAATTCGGGGCAGCAGCATGAGGTTTTCCTCCGGCGACAAAAAAACCTCCTACTACGATTTTAGCTGGATTTTCCAGCCAGCCAAAAAATCAGGAGGACAAACCGAGCTGCTCCTTGGAGGCCCAAATAGCTTTGTTAACGGAAGCTATAAAATGCAGGCGAAAGACAATTCCCTCAACTTCCTGCTCAGCGGAAAATGGCAACGACAGGACGATGCAATCCTGGGAGTTCAGGCAGCACGGATATGGTTACCTGCATTTGCAGGGGCAAAGATATTTTTCGACGGATCATCCGTACCCTCGGATAGCCTCGACGGACAAGGATTCCCAAGGAATCAGATCGCACGCAAGGGGCTGAAATCCCTGCGCCTCGCTGGCAGGTCCGCAACCCTTACCCTGAAGTTCCCTGCAGGTGACGGACAAATCCAATGCAGTCCACCCAAATTCGGGGACGCAAATCGCTGGGAAAGCGCTCCGCCCACACTAGAGCTATTCCTTTCAGACGAGCGTCTCACACCAGGCGCAGGGTTTGAAAAATCCTTTTCGATGGTTTTCCAGCCCGGCACAACCGCAAAAAATAAGGATGCCGTAAACTTACAACTTGGCGGCGTTCCCGCAGACAGCGTCTGGGTAGCAACGATGGAGGTGCTGCCCTTACTCCCAAAGCCCAGGCTATCCAACCTGGACACTACTGTTTTTATTCCATTGAATGCTTCAGGAGCAGGCCCTGTCACCTATTTCGAAGACCTTTTTTCCGATGCCCTCTCCCGTTTATGGGAAGTGCCCGCCTCGGCCTACCGGAACGTCAAGGCACAGCATACCCCCAAAACCTTACCCGCGGAAGGGTTCTCCATCCGTGCGAAAGCGGGTTCCATCCAGGTCGGATATGCAGATTCCGCCGGGATGCGCCATGCGGCCCATGCCCTCGCATTTCTTGCCCGTCCGGTAAACGGGCAGCTTTGCCTCCCCGAAGGGATCCTCACCGATTATCCCAGTACCCCCTGGAGAGGAATCCACATGTTTGTCGGACCTACGGCACTGGACTTCCATCGGGAAATGTATGAAAAAGCCCTGATCCCATTCCGGATGAACAAGGTGGTCCTGCAATGTGAGCAAACTGACTGGGCCAGCCAGCCCAGGATTAAAAACCCGATTACCATGCCGCTTGCAGACCTGGCCGCTGAAGCCCGATTCCTCAAGTCACATCAAATCGAACTCATCCCCCTGATCCAGAGCTTTGGGCACATGGAGTGGTTTTTTGAAAACAGTCAAAACCTGGAGCTTGCCACCAACCCCGAAATCCCTTATACCCTGAATATTCGTGACCCCAAGGCACAGGAAGCACTCAGGGCCATCTGGAAAGAAGCGGTCGATGCGACCGGGGCCAAAACCCTGCACTTCGGCCTCGATGAAGTGGATATGATCGGTTGGGCAAAGAAAGACCCCGAATGGATCACCACCCTCTGGGAAAGCCACCTGCCCTTTCTTGCCGGAATTGCACAGGAGCATGGTGCCCGGATGATGCTCTGGGGGGACATGCTGCTCGCCCCGGGCGAATCCGTGGATTTTGCAAATGCAGAATATCCCGAACAGGCGAGGCGTAGAAGGGACGTCGTACCTAAAGGGAGTTTGATCGCCGATTGGCATTATCTCGCTGAATCTGACCCGGCAAAATATGCCCCCAGTTTCGATATCCTCCAGGCAGCAGGGCTCATACCCGTTGCCTCCACCTGGTTTTTTCCGGAAAATATCAGGGGATTTAACCTTGCTGCGATACAGCGCAACCTCGGTACCTTACAAACGACCTGGGCAGATTTCGAAAGCGCTGAAGCCAATATGCTGAAGTACTTCCCGCAATTCGGCGCCTACCTTTTATCGTTGGACTATGCATGGTCGGGCAGAAAAGAACTCCCCCGGGACCTGCCCTACGATCCGGCTGCGCTCTGGGCCAGGTTGTTTTACAGAATGCCGCTGCCCGTCAACCCGAAAAAAGGCTACTTTATCGCAGAAGCCAACGCAACTGAAGAAACCTGCGGCACCTTCAAATTCCGCTTAATATCAAAAGGGAGCGAAAACACCGCGATCCAACTCCCGGTCGGCACCCAATCCACAACCTCGGGAGCCGCACTGTTGATCGAAAACCCTACCTGGGCGGATGAAAATGAACCCCTCGCGAATATCGAATTTCAATTTGACAATGGCGGAAAAATAAAGATCCCCCTGCGCTACGGCGTCCACCTGCGTTCGCCATCCGATCCCAGACCCGTTTTATCCGGTTATCGGAACGATGAAGGCCGATCCGCAGTGTATCTACCCTTTCCACAAAGTGCAGGGGTATCTAAGATTGTATTTGAAAGTACCAATCCTTACGGACGAACAGCGCTCAAGGGCCTGACACTGATCCAGGCACAGTAAGGCATCATCCCAGCCTTAGATCGGCTGGATGGAATTATAGAAAACCCGCTCGGTAATCTGTGAATACGCCGCTGCACGCAGGCGAAAAGCATTATAAGATTCATAAACCCTGCGCGTGAAGGGGTCAGCCGACACCATTTCCTGGATGACTTCATCGGTGAGCCGTCGCAATTCCCCGATCACCGCGTCCGGGAATTGCCGGATTTCGATTTTTTTCTCCATCAAAGTAGCCATCGCTTCGCTGTTCCTGGCTTCCATATTGGTGAAGCACCAAAGATGCGCATACGCTGCCGCCGCACGCAGGATTTCCTGCAAATCGGGCGTCAAAGCTTCAAACTTGCTCTTGTTAAAGAAGAATTCCAGGGATGTCCCAGGCTCATGCCAACCTGGAGCATAATAGTAGCGGGCGATCTCCTCGAAACCCATCAGGGTATCGTGATATGGGCCAAGCCATTCAGTGGCATCAATCACCCCACGCTCAAGACTGGTGTAAATTTCGCCACCAGCCAGTAAAACCGGTGACCCCCCCGCCTTTGAGAGTACGTTGCCCCCAAGCCCGGGGATCCGCATCTTTAAACCCTTCAAATCCTCGACCCGCTCAATGGCCTTATTGAACCAGCCGCCCATTTGCACCCCGGTGTTGCCGCCGAGCACAGGCAGCAAACCAAAACTCCCGTAAAGTTCTTCCCAGAGTTGCTGCCCGCCTCCACTATTGATCCACGCCGTAACCTGCTGCGCATTCATACCGAAAGGTACCGTCGCGAAAAACTGAGCAGCAGGCGATTTTCCCGACCAGTAATACGGAGAGCCATGACCAATCTCAGCCGCACCGCTGCGCACCGCGTCGAAACATTCTAATGCAGGCACCAACTCTCCGCCCCCAAAAACCCGGATGGTCATGCGTCCGCCGGACATCTTTTCTACCATTTCGGCAAAAACATTACAGGTATCCCCGAGTACGGGAAAGTTGGGCGGCCAGGTGGTCACGAGCTTCCATTCATGCCGCTGCCCGCTGATTACCTGTGCCGTATTGCCGGACTGCGCAATATTTTTACCCCCTAATAACTTTATCAATACGGGCATTGAAACCGTGCCCAGTGCAATCCCTTTAAAAAATGTTTTTCGGTTCATCAGAAGGTTATTTTTATGCCTTGGCTCATACCGAAGGTAAATAAATTTTTACGCATGCACGAAGAAACTCCCCCCCCATTTGCCGGGCCTGAACAGGCAGGAGCGGTCGGGGAAAGCCTTCCTGGATTTCGTACCCCGATCAGTCGGGGATCACCAGGTGGGGAAAAAACAGCCAGATTATCAGAATGACCATCTGTATAATCACAAATGGCACAATCCCAACGTAAAGATGACGCGTAGTAACCTCCGGAGGTGCTACGCCTTTCAGATAAAACAAGGAAAATCCAAAAGGTGGGGTAAGGAAAGATGATTGCAGGTTGATGCACAACAGAATCCCTATCCAAAGCAAGTTCATATCGAGTTCTTTGAAGACTGGCGCAACCACCGGAACGATAATAAAAATTATCTCAATGAAATCAATGAAAAAACCTGCGATAAAGACCACCAGCATCACTAAAAGTAAAAAAGCCGTGGGTGATAAATCCGATGACTTGATCAGATTTACGAGATAGACATCACCGCCCATTTCGCGAAACACAAAAGAAAAGGTCGTTGCACCAAGTAAAATCATAAAAACCATCGCCGTCAGGTGAGTAGTCTCTATGGCCGCCTCGTGCAAAATCTTCCAATTGGCCTTTTTCTTTTTTAGCGCCAGCAGAATAGCCCCCATTGCACCCACTGCAGCCGCTTCCGTCGGCGTTGCCACCCCGGCAAAAATAGACCCCAGCACAGCAAGGATCAGTGCGAACGGCAGCAGAAAAGCCTCGATGATTTTCCATCCGAAGCCCTCATCGCGAAATTCCTGCAGGTCGGCCTCGTCCACTCTCGGTGCGAGGGACGGGCGCAGGAAAGCCACCGCTACGACATACAACACATAAAGCGCTACAAGGCTTAGCCCGGGCAGTACCGCCGCCGCAAAAAGGCCCCCTACCGAGACGTTCAGAACGCTCCCCAGTAGTACCAGTACTACAGAGGGCGGGATAATCTGCCCCAAAGTCCCCGAGGCTGCTATTATTCCTGTGGAAAGTGCAGGGTCATATCCTTTTTTCAGCATCACCGGCAAACTGATCATACCCATCGTGACCACCGTGGCCCCAACAATCCCTGTCGAGGCCGCCAGCATTGCACCAACAATAACCACAGAAACAGCAAGACCGCCGGGCATCCGGCCAAAAAGCATAGACATTGTCTGCAGCAACTGCTCGGCAAGCCCGGACCGTTCCAGCATTATCCCCATAAATATGAACAGGGGAACCGAAATCAGCACATAATTACCCATCACCCCCATGATCCTGGGCGGTAACGCAGCAAAGGAAGCCGGCTCTAAATAACACAGGGCATAAACCAGGGACAACCCCCCGAGCGTGAACGCTACCGGGAATCCATACATCACGAGTACAAATATCCCCACAAACATTAGAATTGCGAGTAGCTCCATGATTTTTATTGCTCTTCGGCTGTCCCGAGCCAGGATTTTAAATCCTTATATAATTGTCCTGCTGCCTGGAAAGCGAGCAAGATCATTCCAATACAAATCGCAAATTTGATAGGGTAGAACGCAGGCAGGCCACCCGGATCAGGCGATGTTTCCCGGATAGCAAAGGACGATACCGCGTACTTCCAGCTTACTACGATAAGCAACGACGACCATGGCAGGAGAAAAATCAAAGCCCCCAACGCATCCACCATCGCCCTGTCTTTTTTGGAAAACCGCGCATAAAACAAATCCACACGCACATGCCGGTTGTGTTTCCAGGCAAAGCCAGCCCCAAGCAGAAAGATGAGCGAAAATAAATGCCATTCCAGCTCCGTCACCCAGGGGCTCGTTTTGTTAAGCAGATAACGCGTGAATACGTCCCCACATACCAGGAAAATCAGCCCGATATTCAACCAGGCCACTCCCTTCCCTATCCGCTCGTTCAAAGTGTCGAAAAACGCGAAAAACCCGCGCAGCCATTTCTCCATAGCGTGTCTTGTTTTATACCTCGGGTTAACATGGGATTATGGAAAAAGTCGTTCCACCGCGCCTGATACAAAATATTGTCCTGCAGTTGCCTGAAAAGTCATGGGGTAGTGTAAAAAAACGAAGTCGCTTATCCCGACCTGAGCCCCATTTCTTTTCCTAATGGTCAAAGAACCTCAATGAGGTTGCTCTTGAAATAATGCGCGTGCTAAAAGAAGCAGAATCAAAAATAGTAAAGGAGAAGCGATTTATTGCACGAATGGAACAATTCTTTTCCATCATGCGCCGCCTCTCCCTACTAAAGCCTAATTCCCGACGATGCAGCCCGAAGCATGCCCGCATATTTCCGGTATAGGTTGCCTGGTTCCAGGGTTATCTATCGTACTGGTGCAAAGACAATGCTTCTATAATTTGAATCAATTTATACGCATATCGCGGATCGGTCGCATATCCTGCGGCTTTCAATCCATGGGCCCATCCTTTGTAATCCGTAGGGGCGAGTTTGTGCAGCTTGCTGTACCGTGCCCCTGTAAGCAGAAGGGAATGTTCCCGGAAACTCTCCTTCGGGTTATTAAAAACCCTGAACATATCATAGATATCGTCGTCGGAATAATTCCGGCAGGTACAGCCAAGACAGCGGGATTTACATTTAATCCCGAAATGGTTGTTTGATTGGCGGGCCAGTGTACTTTCCCCCGCATCCGATTCAAGCAGTCCCTGTGCGAGGGTAATACTCGCAGGTATGCCATATTCCGACATTTCCGAACGGGCGATTTCCAGATAGCGCCCGACATACCCCTTACATACCTGCAGCTTTGCCTGTATCTCCGATTCTGGAATCCCTCTTTTCCTCAACGACCCCGGGCTGAGCAAGGGGGAAAGGTTCCTGATACTGAACCCTGGAACAGCTACTGGTTCGGAAGGTACTTCCGGTGAAGCTTCGACAGGGGCCGGAGCTGCTTTGGGAAACTGACTGACGTTCACCGCAGGCACATAAACAGGCCCGTCCGGTTCCACCGCTCCAGTATGCAATGGTTTCGGCTTCGGGACAGGTACTACCGACGCCGGCAGGACCCGCTCATTTCCAATACCGATTTCTATCTGTTTATTGAATAAAAACTGGGCGGCAAGGTAAATC
The DNA here is from genome assembly GCA_040382095.1 of Lewinellaceae bacterium. Classification (GTDB taxonomy): domain Bacteria; phylum Bacteroidota; class Bacteroidia; order Chitinophagales; family Saprospiraceae; genus JADJPL01. Next base: position 22,589 of record JBEIGB010000040.1, on the reverse strand, counting down.
AATATGCAATTAAACCAGTTCCGCTCTATCCAGTTACCTGTTTGCGCGATGGCCCCCCTACGGGCTTTTCTCTGATGTGTTAATACCCTGTTCATATTACGTTCCTTTGATTACGAAGGTAAAAATAAAACATTTTTTGTTTTAAAAAATATTTTAAAAACTTTTTGTTGTTTTTTTTGAAAAATACCCTCCGCGCCTTCTGAACGATTTTTTCGAAAAATTTCACTTAGTGTATTTTTTACACTACCTTTAGCGACTTTTTAAAGATTCCGCTGCTGCGGACAAAAGGACGTAATATGTTGTTGATTGCCGATAGTGGCTCCACGAAAACCGATTGGGTACTGGCTGATGAGAAAGGCAATCTCAGGGCATTCAGTACCGTGGGGTTCAACCCACTTTACCATTCAGAATCTTTCATCGCGGAGGCGTGCCGGACGGTATTTGACCCTGAGTCAATGCCATACGAGGCAGTAGAGGCGATTCATTATTATGGTGCATCGGTTTGGGACGCAGAGAAAGCGGCCAAAATCCAGGCTGCACTGGCCCAGCTCTTCCAACGCGCGGAGATTGAAGTCGAGCACGATCTTCTGGGAGCGGGAAGGGCTGCCTGTGGGAGGGAGCCGGGTATTGCCTGTATCATTGGCACGGGCTCGAACACTTGTTTGTTCGACGGGGTGGATGTAATAGACAACATAACCAACCTGGGTTATTTTGCAGGGGACGAGGGCAGTGGCGCGCACCTGGGCAAGGCACTTGTTAAAGCCTACTTTTACCGGGAGCTGCCTCCGTTGCTGAAGGCCGCCCTTGAGTCCCGGTATCCGGGCGGCAAACAGGAATTCCTGGAAAATATTTACGAAAAACCATCGCCCAACGTCTTCCTTGCCTCATTGACCCGTTTTCTGCACGAACACATTGACCACCTGTTTGTCCAAAAACTGGTGTACCGCTGCTTCGCGACCTTCATAGACCGCCATGTCAGGAAGTATCCAGGTCATTTAACCTACCCCATTCATTTCATTGGTTCGGTAGCCTTTCACTTCAGGGATATCCTGACCCTCATTCTCGAGGAGCGGTGCATGAACCCCGGTCGTTTTGTCCAGAAACCCATTGACCGTCTGGTGGAATTTCATACGGCGAGGGATTAGCAAGTTGTATCACTATGGAAAAAGCAATCAAACGCATTGCCGTTTTTTCATCCGGTGGGGATGCACCGGGCATGAATGCGGCCATTCGTGCGGTAGTGCGAACCGCTTCGTTTTACAACCTGGAGGTCTTCGGCATCGTCCGGGGTTATGAAGGCATGATCGAGCGTGATTTCCGACGGCTCGAGCGCAAAGATGTCGCGAATATCATCCATCGGGGAGGCACTTTTCTCAAAACCGCCCGCAGTGAACGTTTCAGAACCGCCGAAGGAAGGCAGGCAGCATTTGACGCGCTCACCGATTATGGTATTGATGCCTGTGTGGCTATTGGTGGCAACGGAACATTTACCGGGGCGAAAATCTTTTCTGAAGAATTCCAAATCCCGTTTATCGGTATCCCGGGCACGATAGATAACGACCTTTATGGTACAGATTACACCATTGGTTTCGATACGGCCGTGAACACCGCGGTGGAATCAGTTGACCGCATCCGCGATACAGCGGATTCGCACAACCGGCTTTTTTTCATTGAGGTCATGGGGCGCCATGCGGGTTTCATCGCATTGCATACCGCAATTAGTAGCGGGGCCGAATGCCTGCTCATCCCGGAAGTCGGCGGCAATCTCGATCAGCTGGTGGAATACCTGGTCGCAAATGCACGCAGGCGGAAATTGTTTAGCCTGGTCGTTGTGGCGGAGGGCAATACCATCGGCCCTACTCCGGAAATCGCCCGGCTCGTGCAGCAGCGTATCCCCGACTTCGATATCCGCTATTCGATTATCGGACACCTGCAGCGTGGCGGGGCTCCAAGCTCTATGGACAGGGTGCTGGCCTCGCGCCTTGGTTACTCGGCGGTGGAAGGGCTGTTGAACTTAAAGATTCAAAATGCCATGGTGGGAATCGTCAACGATAATGTGCAATTCACCCCATTCAGCGAGGCGATAAACCGCGAGAAGCCAATACACCATGACATGGTGCGCATGGCCGAGATTCTGGCAATGTAAATGCCGCCCGCCGAGCGATAAATAATTTTGGAGGTGCGGGAGAAGTGTACAGGGTTGCTCCCAATGCCGTCGCAGGGGTATATAAAAAGAATGGGCTGTCCCAAAAGCCCCAGGGTTGTGCAAAGAGGCCGTAGGTCTTTATTTGGTTGTGTAAAAAGGCTCCGGCACGTCCTTTTGCGGCTTACGCCGTCAAAGAATATTTTTTCAGTGCCGCGTTTTCAACGATTTTGCTGCGCAAAATCAGTGAAAACAGTGTTGGCTCAAAACTTTCTTTCACCGCCGTAGGCGGCAAAATACTTTTTACACAACCTCAGGATATTTTTTTTTAAAGCGCCGATTTCGTTCATTTTGCTAAGCAAAATGAACGAAATCGGCGCTTTAAAAAGTTTCATTCTGCCGTTCCGGCCGAAGCGTGTGTAGTATAGCCCGGCACCATTGGCGATCAGGGGTTTTCCGCTCCTTCATGGTGCATGAGGAAAGCTTTGAGAAAACCATCTATTTCCCCATCCAGCACAGCATCGGTCTGCCCGGTCTGATGGCCGGTCCTGTGGTCTTTCACCCTGCGGTCGTCGAGGACATAACTGCGGATTTGCGAGCCCCACTCGTTTTTCATTTTGCCGGACTCCACCTTATCGCGTTCTGCCAACTGCTTTTCGAGTTCTCTTTCGTACAATCTGGACTGCAGCAACTGGAGGGCTTTTTCCCGGTTCTGGTGTTGGGAGCGCTCCTGCTGGCATTCTACGACGATACCCGAAGGCAGGTGTCGGACCCGTACGGCAGACTCCGTTTTATTGACGTGCTGGCCACCCGCACCACTGGACCGGAACGTATCCCAGTCGAGGTCTGCCGGGTTGATTTCCACATGGATCCGGGAGTCCACGCGCGGGTGTACGAACACCGAGGCAAAAGAAGTCATCCTTTTGCCCTGGGCGTTGTACGGGCTTACGCGCACCAATCGGTGGACCCCGTTTTCGCCTTTCAGGAGGCCATATACAAAATCGCCTTCGATTTCGATTTCAGCAGTTTTGATTCCAGCTACATCTCCATCCACCCGGTTGAGTCCGGTGACTTTGTATCCCTGGCGCTCGGCCCACATCGTGTACATGCGCAGAAGCATTTCTGCCCAATCACAAGCCTCTGTACCCCCTGCGCCGGCATTGATCTCCAGCGTAGCACTAAGCTCATCTTCCGGCCGGTTCAGGGTCGAATGGAACTCAATATCCTCGATCGCAGAGAGGGCTTCGCCGTATTTGGCATCCATTTCTGCTTCCGAAACGAGACCTTCGCGCAAAAATTCGTTCAATCCCTCGACATCGTCGAGGAGCAATGCGATTTTCCGGTACTGCCCCACCCACTTTTTATGGCTTTTTATTTCCTTGAGGATAGCCTCAGCGGTTTTGGGGTCTTCCCAAAAATCGGGGTTAAGCGTGAGCTGCTCTTTTTCTTCGATTTCGATCAGTCGGCGATCTACGTCAAAGATACCTCCCTAAAGCAATCAGCCGCTCCCGCAAGTCTTTCAACTGCTCGATAGTCATAGTGCCCTGATTTTCGTTTTAAAGCCGCATCCCGGGATGAGCCGGAAAAACGGCAGCATAAAATATTATATTAAAGAAAAGTCGTAAGCTGGTTTACAGTTTTCGTGCACTGACCAGTTCGACATAAAATATCAGTTCTGAATCCGGGGGGATACTCCCTGCGCCCGAAGCGCCATAACCAAGAGCGGACGGAACAAACAGCGTCGCCTTGGAACCTACCTTGAGTAAGGCGATACCTTCGTCCCAGCCGGGAATCACTCCGCCGGTACCGAGCTGGAAAGGAAATTCTGAACCGCGGACAAAAGAATTGTCGAACATTGAGCCGTCTGTAAGTGCACCATAGTAGTGTACAAAGACGAGGTCACCACTGTCCGGACGCATACCGCTGCCTTCTTCATGGACGACATACTTCAGGCCGGAAGCCGTCGTTTGCAGTTTGGCAATTTTATTGGCTTTGTAGTCGGCAATAATCTTGTCCACTTTTCCTTTCACTGCGTTTTCCGCTTTTTCCAGGTCTTTGGGTCCTTTGACAGTACGAACTGCGATGTCGTAATACAAGAATTTTGACTTCTCAAACCCTTGTGGCTTAGGGTTTACCGTATCCATTGGAGCGATGATGGTGAGGCTGTCGCCTTCGCGCATCAACAAGATCGCCTCTTCGATGGGAGAGAGCTCGCGACCTACAGTAGTGGAATCCGGGGCCATGATCATAGGCATCTGCACTTCGCCGTAGCTGCTGGTCACTACCGTATCGTCGTTGCGCATCTGGTAATGGAAATATACCATCGCATTGGGCTCGACCCTGGGGCCATTTGAGCTGGTGTGCAGGATATATTCATACCCGCTGGGGAGTTTATTCTTTTCTTTTTGGCAGGATGCCAGGGCGAACAACGCCAACACGAGAACAATTGGAAATCTCATAATTTAAGGTTAATTAAATGACAAAAAATTATACGACAACACCCGCCAACCAGGCGGTAATCATACCTGTTGCCCGCTGCACACGGCTTACACTGCGTCCAGTTTGGCCTTATAATCGGGTAGCAGCTCCTTGAACTTCCGAACCGTAGGCTTCAGCCCGATAAAAGATGCCCCACCGGAGGCATTCCGGTGCCCGCCGCCTTTAAAATGCTGCACTGCGATTTCCTGCACGGAGAACTCCCCTTTAGAACGCAGGGATAATTTGACTACGGTCGGTTGTTCAGTGATGAATACAGCGAGCACAACTTTCGGCATCCGAAGCAGGTAATTGACGATACCTTCTGTGTCGCCGCGCTGGATATCGAAATGGGCATAGTCCTCCTTGGCCAGCGTAATAATCCCAGTGCGGAATTCTTCCAGGATTTCCATCCGGTGAAACAGGCAGTAGCCCAACAGACGCAGGTGTTTTTCGCTCAGGTTGTTGGCGATGAGGTCCTGAAGGATCTGATCTTTGACCCCAAGCTCTACCAAATCAGCTACTACCCTGAACAATTTCGCCGAAGTGCCGAATTTGAACGAGCCTGTGTCTGTCACGATCCCGGTATAAATGCAGGTTCCGACGTTTTCATCGAGGTATTGCCGCCAATTCAGCAAATGGATAAAGTCGTAAATCAGTTCTGCCGTCGAACTCGAGCGGGTATCTGAAAGGATAAAATCGGCGAAGGGTTCGGGGTCAAGGTGATGGTCAATCAATACTTTAGGTGCGGAATTACCCATGATCAACTCTCCTACCTTGTCAATCCTGTCCAGCCCATTGAAATCCAGACAAAAGAATAATCCAGCCTCCTCGACCGCTTTTTTGGCCTCTTCGGGTTGCTCGTCAAAAGATATGATTTTTCCCACCGCGGGCATCCAGGAAAGAAAATCCGGATATTCACTGGGAAAAACGATTTTCAGCGCATGGCCGAGGTGCTGCAGGAAATGGTAAAGTGCGAGGGAGGCACCCACTGCATCGCCATCCGGGTTCCGGTGCGATACAATCACTACATCCTTTGGTGATGAAAGAAGGGATTTCAGTTCTCCGATGCGTTCCATTTCGTGCATAACATTAAAATTCCAAAGCAGTGGCTGGCCAGCATTGCCCCCTTAATATTAATTCAGCGTGCGAAGGTCGTTATTTTTCCTGAAATAGGGAACTATTTTAAAGCGAATCGCCAATTCATTAAAACATACCATTCTTGTTTGGTGAACATTGTTTAATTTTGCGCAACTTTTTAAAAAACCAAGAAACCATGGCAGGTAACCGAACTTTCACGATGATCAAGCCCGATGCGGTAAAAGCAGGGCATATCGGGGCGATTCTCGCCAAAATAAACGAAGCGGGATTTCGCATCGTTGCAATGAAATACACCAAGCTATCCGCCGAGAAAGCAGGGGAATTTTATGCGGTACACAGTGCCCGGCCCTTTTATGGCGAGCTGGTCGGCTTCATGTCTTCAGGGCCAATTGTGGCAGCCGTCCTCGAAAAAGAAAATGCTGTTGAAGACTTCCGCAAGCTGATCGGTGCCACAGACCCTTCAAAAGCTGATCCGGGTACTATCCGGGCCCTTTTTGCGAAGAGTATCGGCGAGAATGCCGTCCACGGATCGGACTCCGATGAAAATGCAGCAATCGAAATTGCCTTTCATTTCTCCGGCACGGAAATATTCGGATAAACGTATAATTCTTTTGGTGACTTAGACTGCCTTTGGTGGGAAGATCCCTTTTCATACCAACCTGGAGCAGGGTTGTGTGAAAAAGCGATTTCACCACCAAAGGCAGTTGACTCCGCCGACTCAGGCGAAGCTCACCACCGTGACCCCGTCACCGCCCAATTCGGGTTCCGGGTGGGTAATTTGCATGGCGAGGTTGTATTCTTTAAGCTTCATTCTAACGGCTTTGCGCAGCACACCATTGCCCTTTCCATGCACGATCCTGAGTTGGTTGGCATTGGAGAGGATGGCCTGGTCAATAAAATCCTCGACAATCTTGAGTGCTTCCTCCATACGTACTCCGCGGATATCGAGTTTTGACTGAAAGCCGCTGCCAGGGAACGCTGCATCGGTCCGGATACTTTTGGCAGACTGAATATCCAGCGGCTCGTTGTTAAGGGCCTGGAGGTCACGCAAGTGGATTGTCATGCGCATATCCCCTACCAGGACGATTGCTTTTTCTTTTTTGAGGGATTCGATCCTGCCCATCGCCCCACCATTGATCAGGCGTACGAAATCCCCGGCTTTCAACGGAGTTTCCTTTTTGGCAAGGTGAGCGGGCGGGTGGTAGATTTCTTCTTTCAGTTCGAGTACCTGCACCTGGAGTTGTTGTTTTTCTTCCTTCACTTTTTCGGCCAGTGCTTTCGCTTTTTCGAGGTTTTTTTCCTCCCGGATTTCGCGGATCAGCTTTTCGAGGGTCTGATTCTCGCGACTGGTCTGCTGCAGGGCCAGTTCTTTAACTTCGAGTTTATGCTTTTTCCTGCGAAACTCCATATCGCGGTGCATCTGCTCATAGGTACGCATGAGGCGCTCCAGTTTTTCCTCCCGTTCTTTCATCAGGGCGAGCTGTTCGGTGAGCGACTGCTTTTCCTGTTGCAGGTCAATCAGCAACTGATCCACGGCGGTTTCACTTTTCCCACTCCGTTTACGGGCATAATCGAGTATTTTATCGTCCAGGCCGCTTTTTGCAGCAATTTCGAAAGCATAGGAGCTTCCAGGCCTGCCGACTTTCAGTTCATAAGTAGGCGAAAGGGTTTCCTTATCAAAGTGCATTGCACCATTGAGGATTCCTTTTGTTTTGAATGCGAAGATTTTGAGGTTGGAATAGTGCGTAGTGATTACCCCGAAGACTTTTTTATCATTGAGGGCCTGCAGGACCGACTCGGCGATAGCGCCGCCCATCTGCGGATCAGTTCCGGAGCCGAACTCGTCAATCAGCACCAGGCTGCGCTCATTGGCATAGTGGGAAAATTGACGCATATTTGCCAGGTGGGAGCTGTAGGTACTCAGATCGTCTTCTATGGACTGCTGGTCGCCGATATCGGCAAAAACCTGGGTAAACAACCCCATTTCCGTTTCTTCATTGACGGGCACGAGGATACCGGACTGTACCATGAGTTGTAGCAGGCCAACGGATTTCATCGTGATAGATTTCCCACCTGCATTAGGCCCGCTGAGGACGAGAATCCGGTTGCCGTGGGCCATTTTGAGCGAAAAAGGTACGGTAGTCCTGCCCTGTTGGGCATTTCGCAGAAACAGCAGGGGATGTCGGGCTTCCACCAAATAGAGGTGGGCCTGCTGCGTCAGCTGAGGCTCTATGGCCTTCATGGCCAGGGCCACCCGTCCTTTTGCCTGTGTGAGGTCAAAATATACCAGGATACCCAGATAACTGCGCAAAGCAGGGACATAAGGCCGCAGAAGGGCACTCAGGGCTTTCAGAATGCGGTAAATTTCGCGTTTTTCCTCCTGTTCGAGGTCGAATATATCATTATTGATCGAAATAATGCCCTCGGGTTCGATAAACGCCGTCTTTCCAGTAGCCGATTCGTCGTGGATAATCCCTTTGACCTTTCGTTTGTGTTCTGCAGGCACACTAAGTACCCTACGGCCATTGCGAAGGCTCTCCACATTTTCGGTCAACCAACCTTTGGTGCGGTAATTCTGTACGATTTCGCGAAATACCTTATCCAGTTCGCGCATCTTGGCCGCTGTATTTTTCCGGATGCGTGCAAGCTCCGGCGAAGCATCTGAGCGGATATTTCCCTCGGGATCCACCACCCGGTCAATTTCGAGGATAAGGGTTTTGTCGAAATGGGTTTGACGGATCAGCGCGTACATCGCCGGATAAATCTCGCGCCGGACATCCCCAAAGAAATCGTAAATACCGGCTACGGTGACGAGGATCGTATTGATGCGGCGCAGACCATCCTCCGGAAGGACGAAGCCTTCGATTTCCAGCATGCGCAGATCTTCGGAAATATCGTGGTAAACCGGGATTTTCATCCGGTCGTTGTGTTCGAGTGCACGCTTCATTTCCCTGGTTTCCCGCAATTTAGCGGAAATCTGCTGGAGGTTGGCTCCTGGTTTGAGGAGCAGCGCCGCATCCCTGGCCAGGTCGCCCTGGCATTCCTGGGCGATAAGTTCCAGTACTTTGTCAAACTCGAGGCGCTGGAAGATATCCCTGGGTTCTAAACGCATATTTTTAAATTTAACTTTTATCCGGCCAATTGTGGCAGTAAAGCCAGCCTTGCTGCCACGAACTCAAAAATATTTCGCTGTCTTCTTGCAGCAGGGTGGAACATCGAGGTGGGCTCAAAAGTCTTTATTCAGGTGGTGAACTTACCGCTATGTGCCACTTTCAGAAAGCCTTCCGGCATCGAAAATACGGCTTATTCGGTAAAAATGCCTAATTTTGACCTCGTGCAAACTGCCTGCAACAAGGTAAGTAAACAAAATTTTCCGGTGCAGGTTCCGGATCGCATGTTTTCTTTGCAAAAAATTGAAAGGCGCGGGTTCACTCTAAATTTTAAAAAATTGGGCGGAAATTCATTTGGGAAGGCATTTAAAGTTACCACTTTCGGCGAGTCACACGGAAAGGCACTTGGCGTAGTGATAGACGGGTGTCCTGCAGGGCTTGAAATTGACGAGGCATTTGTGCAGCACGAGCTTGCCCGGCGGAAGCCCGGACAGTCTGCGATTGTTACCCAGCGTAAAGAGGAGGACAAGGTAGAATTCCTCTCGGGAGTCTTTGAAGGGAAGACTACCGGGGCGCCGATTGCCATGGTTATTTTCAATGCCGACGCGCGGTCCAAAGACTACAGTCATATCGCCGAAAAGTTCAGGCCGTCTCATGCGGACTTTACCTACCAGGCAAAATATGGGTGGCGGGATTACCGCGGCGGGGGCCGCTCCTCGGCCCGCGAAACGGCCGCGCGGGTCGCTGCTGGTGCGGTCGCCAAAATTTTCTTGCAGGGACATGGCATTTCCGTGCACGCGTACGTAAGCCAGGTGGGGGAAGTCGCCCTTTTGCGTCCTTATGACGAACTTGACCTGACCCTCACGGAGACCAATGATGTACGTTGCCCCGACCCGCTCATTGCAGAGGCGATGATTACCTTAATCCGCGAGGTGCGGAAAGCCGGGGATACGATTGGTGGTGTGGTCAGTGCTGTGGTGCAGGGGGTACCAGCAGGTTTGGGTGAACCCGCGTTCGACAAACTGCACGCCGACCTTGGCAAAGCGATACTCAGCATTAATGCGTGTAAAGGATTTGAGTACGGCTCGGGGTTTGCCGGTACCGCCCTGCGCGGTACTCAGCACAACGATCCTTTTTTCATGGATAACGGACAAGTCCGTACCCGCAGTAATTTTTCAGGCGGTATCCAGGGCGGTATTTCCAATGGTATGGATATCTATTTTCGCAGCGCGTTCAAACCCGTCGCTACCATCGTGCCGGGTCAGGAATCCGTTGATCTTTCAGGAGAAAGCGTTATCGTGGAAGGCAAAGGAAGGCACGACCCTTGTGTGTTGCCGCGGGCGGTACCGATTGTCGAAGCGATGGCCGCGCTCGTGATAGCCGATCACCTTCTCCGGCAGCGGATGACCAGGGCTTGAAATATCAGCATCAGCCTGCGCCGCCGCTGCCCGTCAATTCCTAAAAAAGTTGAGCCTTTTGTTTAAAGAATCCTTTTTTTTATTCCTGTACCTGGGCTGGTGCTAAAAGTCAGGGTTTAAAGCGCGCTGTCTCATAAGTCTGGATAGGCAGCCTTCTTCCCGCCGGGAAGCAATTACCTGCCCCCGCCCAGTGAGCTGGAATCCTGCGGTATTGGCGGAGGGGGAGGCTTTTGCGTTTTTTTCCCTTCGGCCCTGAAACTCCTCAAAAACTCGCCAAAGGAGTCAAACTCTTTGCGAAGCGAAAGGCCGGTACCAACACGCAGGATGCGACCGCTGATATCGGGCAATAGTTTCTGATAAATCCGGAGCTTCATGCTGCGGTCTTTGATTAACTGGTACTCAATTACGAGGTCGTTGCCGATGAAAGCACCCGTGGCGCCCGTGGCGGTACGCCAGTTGTTGCCCAGGTCAATATTCCCTCCGACAAGAATGGATAATCGGTCATTAAAGTAATTCTGCCGGAAACTCACCTGAAGTTCGTTACCCCTGTTCAACGCGCCCGACTGTGCCAGGCCGGTATTTTGGTATTGATTGTAGGCAATATCGAAATCCACGCTCGACAAAGCCTGCCCGCCAAGCAGGTCGGAGAAAAGTTCCGATATCATCAGCGAAAGCTGATTGGACAGAAACTCGCTCACGGTGTTATAAATAATCTGCGACCCCTGGAAGGAAAAGTCTGAAGGCAGGAACTGGCCCGCCATAATCAATCCGAAAACCTGGTTATTCATCTCATTGGGATCCTGTCGTAAAAGGCGAAGCTTATTTTCCGTATAGCTCAGCAACTGGCCTCGGAGGTTGGGGAAAGACATATCAAAAGTTATGGCAGGGCTGAGCAGTTCGCCCTTCAAATTCAGAAGCAGATTGACTACCGTACTCTGAGACGCCTCGGATCTTACATTATCCCCCGCATTGGCCATAAACTCCTGGATAAAAGTACTTACCGAAGTGTAGAGCCCTTTATATTCTGCTTTCAGGTCAATGATTGCGCGATAGGGGTCACCGCTCCAGGTAATAGAACTTCCCCTTTGGATCGTAAAATTTTTGTTGATGACGTTATACAAGGTAAAAAGATATTCGCCCCGTTCGATAACGACATCGCCGTACATTTGAAAGCTGCCGTTGCGGGGCACCACGATCCGGAGGGCGCCACGGCCGTTCCCTTCGATAATATCCCCGGCCTGTTCGTTGAAGATAATCTGCATCAGGGCAGATTCATTGATGACCAGTTCCATCTCGATGGACACCCCTTTAATCTCCGACCCCTGACCGGCCGCCTGCACGGTTGGATTTCCCGCACCATCTTTTTCCACAAACCTGAAGAACTTCAACTGTCCGGCATCGCGGTCCGAGCTGATCGGGATAGCAACCCGGCTACCTTCTATTGCCTCCGCATTGACATAAATATTCGGCTGTGCAAAAGATCCTGAAAATGCCACATAGCCGGAAGCCATTGCCTGGCCGTAGAATAGCTTGTTGTCGCCTTTTTTAGTATCGAGACCGAGAAATCGCGTTGTCGTCAGCCGGGCATCGAAGCCAAACCCGCGAAGGTGGCGGTGCTTTATCCCGCCCTGTAAGAGCGCTGTATTATTATATTTATCTTTTAGGACCGCCCCCGTGGCGTCGAACAAAAAATCATCTACATCCACCACTGCCCTGTCGAGGGTATAGGTCGTTTTGAGGTAATCTACCTGAAGGGAGGCATCGAAAATATAAATCTTTCCCTGCACATCGGGCTGTGAGGATTGTCCGCTAAATTGCAGATTGGCATCAAAATAGCCCTTTACCTGGCTGACCGTTCCCCCGATAAAATATTCTGCGAGCCAGAGTGGATAGGAATGAATATTGAGGTCGAGGTTGAAAAATGCTTTCTTTTGCCAGTAAGACGCTCCGAAATCGTCGAGGTTATAATAACCTTCTGCGAGCAACTGGGCCGTATCGCGCGTGAGGTTGAGGTAAAAGTGCAATGGTTTTTTAAAATCTTCAAGCGAAGCATCCAGTCGCAGGATACCCCAATCGTCGCCGTTGAGGAACAGGGAATCGGACACGACGGCTACCGACAGGTCGCTTAGCCTGAACAGATCCCCAACAAAAATTGAAGCGTTAATTTTAGCATCGAATTTTATCGCCTCGAAGCGGATCAGCTCGTTCAGCTCGGAAAGGTCGAAATTCAGAAAATCGAGTTCGACACCTCTGGCGCCGTTGCTTTCCAGCGATACTGCCTTATTGTCCCTTGTGAGGACAAAATCCTGAATGCTGAGGGATTCTTTATTGAAAGTGACCGCATTATTGCCATTGATTTTCCAAACCGTTCCAAAAAGCACCACATCCGGGAGGGTTATCTGATGGCGCAGGAATTTTTCTCCGAAAAGGGAAAGCATCCCTTCGATATTTACATAATCCAGTGCTGCCGGATCAGCTTGCCGCCCGGAATTGGCATAGTTCAGGGCATAATGCAAGGTATCGGCACTCAGGGAAGTCACCAGGGTAAGGGCATCAAACTCCTGCCGCTCATTAATTACCGAGCGTTTCACCCCGAGGTCAATATCGCCGATCGCTTTTCGGATATTGAGGCCGATCGCGATATCCTCGAAATATGCCCTGTCAAACTGGAACCAATCCGCTTCGAGGTCTGCAGAGAAAATACCCGGCCTGTTATCAAATTCACCGGCAACTTTTACCCCGCTGAGCGACCCCATCCGGGGGTCAATGAGCGTTTCAAAACCCTTACTATTGACAACCTCCACGCGGAAATCAAAATGAGTCGGACGGAAAGCGGAATCGCGCACCGAGATACCCAGGCGGGAAGAAAAACCTGGGTAAAACTTTACGATATGCTGCAGGACTGCAGTTGGGATATGTCCGATGTCGAACAGTCCATAGAGTTGTGCGTTCAGGATATCCGAGCGGACGGAGAAGCGCTTATTGCCAAAATGATCAAAGCTGGATTGAAAAATAGCGGAATCCAGTTCAAAGACCTGGCCGCGTGTTTCAACTTTGAAATCTGCCAGCTTAACATCCCCTTCAATATCGGCAAAACGCTTATTGCGCAGGTTGAGCACGGCATTTCCGGAAAGTACGAAGTCATTTTTCTCGACGAGATGGAGCGGTTTTAGCGCCAGCCGTTTGATATCCAGGTCAAAATCATAAATGGGTACTTCCTGGCCGAGGTCTGCCCGGCCACTAAACCTCAGGTCAATATTTTCATCTTCGATCGAAAAGTTGCCGGAAAACTTATTGGCACGCAGCCTGCCGTCGAGGGTGGCGTTTTCGTAAGCATAGCCTTTATATTCAAAGCGTCTGATATTTGCGTTCAACAAGGCTTCGGCAGTTTGGGCGGTCAAGCCCCTACCCTCTTCAACGCTTGCTGAAACACTGATTTTCCCCTGATTTGCATCTCCGGTCCATTTTCCCAGGTCAAAATTTGTGAGGGTCAGTTTCCCTTTGTAACGGGCTTTCGCGGGACCATCCCCCAGCGTCATCTGCATATCGGTCTGTGCGCTGCCGAGTGCTGTTCCCAAAGACCCGAACGCGACGAAATTGTGGAAAAAGCCGGAAAAATTACCTTTAAACTGGAGCTGACCCAGGCGGTTGAAGTTAGCAGGGAGCTTCAGGCCGGGAAAAAGTTTTTGAAAATTGCGGGCTGACGAGTTAAAGCGGTCAACGTTTAGGATCAGAAATTCTTCGCCGGAGAGCGCGAGATTGCGCGAGGAGAAGTTGCCGTCAAATCTGCTCCCATTGGAATGGGACACTTTGAGCCCTGCCCCTTTCAGGTTATTTACCCGACCCCAGACCTTTCCGTCCAGTTTCACTGATTCGCGCAGGTTATCGCGAAAAAATGCGGTACGCAGCAGACCCGGAGCGAACGTTACAATATCGCTGATTGCCGCTCTTGCCCCGATAAAGCGGATATCCATGATCACCCTGTCGTTAAATTCCTGGAAATCCGCGAACTCCCTGAAGCGGAAAGCCAGGGTATCGCCGAGGGTGGAATAGGGAGTGATAAGGCGCATTCCGTTCAATGCAATCCCCTGTGGCCCCACACGTGCATCCCTTGCATAGAGCTGATCCAGTTCAAAGCCTTGTTTTTCCTTGAAAGCGAGGTTTTCGATTGACCCGGTGTAGGTATCCTTCAGAAGCGAGAAATTCCGCACGGCGATCTGGATCTGTGTGACATCCAGATGTCGGTAATTCAATTCTCCGGGAGGGCTGCGGCGTTGAGGTTCGAGGCGGTAATTATGGAGCGAGAACCCTCCCTCGGAAAGCCGGAATTCCGATACCGCGATATCCCAGGGCAGGCTGTCGGGGGCAGGCCCCGGGGTAGGCGGTGGCCCCTCCAACCCACTGCCTTGGCTGGAGGTTATGGCCAAATCGGGGCCTGTGAGCCGGAGTTCGCCCACCCGCAGCTTTTTCCCAGGAAGGTCCATCGTATCTATCCCGACGATTCCTTTTGCCAGTTTGACCTCGAGGCGGCTGCCCGTAAGGCGGTTTTCGTTGCGCAAAAAGATATTGCGGAGCGCAAGTTTTTTCAGGCGGACACTGAACGTACTTTTTTTATCTGTGCGCGGGGGCAAAAGCCTGTCCAGCAGCTGTTGCAGGTTATTGCTCCCCCCTTCCGGGCCGGTATAAAGGTCAAGATAGGCGTCATTTAAGGAAAAAGAATTGATGGTCAATCCATTGCGGGCCAGGTTAAAAATATTGGGGTCAAAACGCGCGGTCAGGGAGGCGCAGTACAGAAGGGTATCCTGGCGATGGTCGTACACCAACACCTCTTTGAGTACTAGACTTCCCATCCATCCGATACGCAGGTGGCCGACACGCACCTTTGTCTCCAGGGATTTTTCAAGTGCTGCGGTCACTTTTCGGGCGGCCCAGTTTTGAAAAACCGGAAACTGGAGCAGGATACCGAGACAAAAAAACAGCAGAAACACGAAGAGAAAGGCCCGGTGAAGAACGTTCAGGAGCTTTCTTCTCCACCCCCGGGGGGGCTTTCTGCCGCGGTCGTTGCTTTCGTATGGTACCTGGTCTGCAAAATCTTTCTCCATAGATAAAAATTTCCCTCCGCACCAAAAGGCGGACAAAAAACAGACGCGTCGCGAGCGCCGGGCATTATGGGGTGCAAATCGCTAATCTTCCTTTCTGCCCCCTTTGAGGGCATCCTGTAAAGCCCTGAACGCCTCCCAACGCCCTTCGGCTGCGAGGAGTGCCTGTTCAGGCCAGGTGGCGGGGTCCATCATGCGGAATGCAGGGCCTGCCGCCTCCAGTAAGCCTTGCAGGGACTTTGTATCCTGCGCGGCAAGCTCGGCCCAGTTGGCGATCCCGGCTTCTTTGAGGAGTTGCTCGACCTTTGGGCCGATACCCTCAATGATTTTCAGGTCGTCGGGGCGGGCAGTTTCATGGCTAACCGGCGTGATTTCAGGATCGGCATTGCTGACCGGGCCGCCTTCCGGCCCGCTACGCTTCTGCGCTTGTTCCAGGCGACCCCGGAGAATCATCAAATCAGATTCACTGGTACGAAGCGCAGCCTTTGCCTGCTCCAATTCTTTAACGGATACTTCCAGTTTGTATTTTAGCCCGGCCAGTTCTGTTTCTGCACGCGTCCAATTTTCGTGATGCTTAGTATTTTCTGCCTCCAGGGAACGGACTTTTTGCTGTAATCTTTGCCGCAGGACCCAAAAAAGCAGTAGCCCCAGGAGCAAAGGCACCAAACAAGCGAGGAGTAACAGATGCAAACAGGAAGTATGGATATGCAGAAAGATAATTCCAGTTAACATAACGTAGTGTTTTTAGGTTGAATTAAGTTTACTGTTTTTTCATCAGGCGGACTTCGGCACGCCGGTTTTGGTGTCTTCCCGCAGCCGTGCGATTCGGTGCAACGGGTTGTACTTCACCCTGGGAACTGGTGGAGACCTGGTCTTCCGGCACGCCGCTCTTCATGAGTATTGAGCGGATTTGATCCGCCCTCTTCTGCCCCAGGATCATATTGTCGCTTTCTCTGCCGTTGTTGTCGGTATGGCCGGTAATCTGCACGCTTTCGCCGCTGCGGATTACCCGTTGTGCCAGTTTCCTGAGGTAATCGTCCACTTTGGGGTCATACTCCTTCTCTGTGGAATTTGCCGGGAAACGGATGATAATCCGATCCCCTAATTCTTCCAGTTCTTCGACTTTAGCTGCGGGAGCTACCCATTCAAAAGCCACTGCCTCGAAATACCCTTCGCGAACCCCTTCGGATTCGTCCATCGTTCTGCTTCGAAGGCCTACGCGTTCCTCAGGAAAATCCTTGAAATAAAGGTCTCTGACCTTTCCGGCACGTGCAAGCCCCATCGTCTCATGGTCTGCCGGTTTAGCCTCCTCGTCGAAATACCTGCCTGTTATTTCCAGGACGTTGTTGCTGTCCCGTCCTGCGCGCACCGCCGCCATCAGGGAGTCGAAGCCGGGTCCCCGGTCTGGCTGTATTTCTGACCACTTGAAGCCGAGTGCGTAGGGGCTGGCATCCGCAGCGCTGGCAGAATCAGCGGTGACCGCCCCCTGCGCTGTGTCCCCTCCTGAAATGGTCGCTGCACAGGCCGTACAAATATCGTCCGAGCAGGATCTGACCAGAATGACCGAATATATGGCCCAGGCCAGAAGGATGAACAAAATTTTTTGGTTGAAAGACATACTACCGGATTTTGGTGATAAATATTCGGACATCCCGGATGTTGGGAAATGATACGTCCACGGGAGAAAAGGGTAGCCTGGATAATTTTCGCCAATATAATGAAAACACCAGACAAAAACCGTAATACCACCATTAAATAATCGTTAACCGCTTTAAAGGTAAAAAAAGAAATTACGCCAACAATCCCATTAAATACGTAAATTTGCCCCCGCCTGTAAAAGCATTTCAATAACACAACGTTCTGTTCATGTTCAATACGCTCAGCGACCGTCTCGATAGTGCGTTCAAACTGTTAAAAGGGGAAAACAGGCTCACCGAGATCAATATCGCCCAGTCTGTTAAAGAGATCCGCCGTGCCCTGGTGGATGCCGATGTCAATTACAAGATTGCAAAGGAATTTACCGACAAGGTCAAGGAAAAAGCCCTGGGCAGGGAAAACGTCCTGAAATCCGTTTCGCCTGGCCAGTTGATGATTAAAATCGTCCAGGACGAGCTGACAGACCTCATGGGAGGACAGGCGGCAGGGATCAACCTCGGTGGCAAACCTACTGTAATCCTTATTTCCGGTCTTCAGGGTTCCGGAAAAACCACTTTCTCCGGCAAACTGGCCAACTGGCTCAAGCAGAAGAGAAATAAAAAGCCGCTCCTCGTCGCCTGCGATGTCTATCGCCCGGCTGCCATTGAGCAGCTCAGTGTGCTGGGCGACCAAATCGGCGTGCCCGTCTATAAAGAGACAGAAAACAAAAACCCCGTACAAATTGCCCTCAAAGCAATCCAGTATGCCATAGATCATCAACTGGATGTAGTGATCGTGGATACCGCCGGGCGCCTGGCTATTGACGAGGATATGATGCGGGAAATCACAGCGGTCAAAAATACCATCCTTCCCCAGGAGACCCTCTTCGTTGTTGACTCTATGACTGGCCAGGACGCTGTCAAAACCGCCGAGGCGTTCAATGCCGCCATCAATTTCGATGGCGTCGTACTGACAAAACTCGACGGCGATACCCGCGGTGGTGCCGCCCTTTCAATCAAATATACAGTCGGCAAACCCATCAAATTCGTCAGCGACGGCGAAAAGATGGAAGATCTCGATATGTTCTACCCCGACCGTATGGCCCAGCGGATCCTCGGGATGGGCGATATCGTCTCCCTCGTCGAACGCGCACAGGAACAATTTGACGAGAAAGAAGCGCAACGGCTGGAAAAAAAGATACGGAAAAACCAGTTCGATTATAACGATTTCCTCAGCCAGATCGCTCAAATCCGAAAGATGGGTGACCTGCGCACGCTGTTGAACATGATGCCCGGAATGTCAAAAATGACGAAGGATCTCGAAATAGACAACAATGCCTTTACCCGGGTAGAATCCATCATCTTTTCCATGACCCCCAAAGAACGGGAGAATCCCGACCTCATCAACATCAGCCGCAAACAGCGGATCGCAAAAGGGAGTGGAAGGGACATGACGGAAATCAACTTGTTCATCAAACAGTTCGAAGAAATGCGGAAAATGATGCACAAAGTCAGCAAAATGCCAAATATGGGGGGGGGTCCGGGCTTCGCCGCCGCAGCACACAACAGCAAAAAGAAAAAACGCTAAAATCCCTCACTTGCCGAGCAGGCGGCTGATCGCACGGTACGGTTGTACAAATTTCCCGGTCATCGGTGTGTCTTTCGTTTCCTTGCCACTGCTGTGCAGCAGATCGAACGCCTCCTTCGCCGTCAGGCCGGGCCGCAGGCTTTTCATCAAGCCGAGCAGCCCTGCAACCTGGGGGGCAGCCATTGAAGTACCGCTATATGCAGCATACTGATTGCCCGGCACCGTAGAGTAAATATCCACACCTGCTGCCGCAACCGCCATGGGAATCTCTTTCACGAAATTAGAAAACAGCGCACGGTTTAGCTGGTCATCCACCGCGCTGACGCAAATCAGCCCCGGAGTATTGGCAGGGCTGAAATCTTTTGCGTTGCGGTTGGAATTTCCTGCTGCCGCAACGACGACGGCCCCTTTCGTAGCTGCGTATGCCACTGCTTTCTGATATGCCCGCTGGGCAGATTGATTGCTTGGCCCGCCCAGGGACATGGACAATACGGCTGCGCCCCCATCTGCCGCAAATAACATCCCTTCAATAATCGTCTTCTGCGTGCCGATCCCCCCGGCCCCCAATACCTTTACCGAAGTAACATTATAAAACGCATTATCCCGCGAAAAGGAAGCAATCCCAACGCTGTTATTGGAAACTGCCGCAGCAATCCCGGCGCAGTGGGTGCCGTGCCCCTTCGGATCGTTGTCAAAAGCTGGCTTGAGGGACACATAGTTACTGCGCAGATCTTCATGCCCGGCATCTACCCCGGTATCCAGTATCGCCACCAGGGCTTTCTTTACAGGCTTCACCTTTTCCTGTTCCAGCAGCCCGAATAATTTCTCCATAGACATTTCCCGGAATGCCCATAGATTACTCACCCCAGGATCGTTCAGCCCATAACGCGCACTATTGTCCCCGGCAGCAGGCACATTTTGTGCAGGCAATGGCTCGGCCTGTACCTGCTCGTTCCCTTCTACCCAGACCACCGCTTCGTTGCTGCGCAGAAGATGCGCAATCTTTGCCATTTTTGCGGCTCCCCTGCCTGGTACATCAACTACATAATAGTTATCCAGATCAGTGATCGAGGTATCTGCAGGAAAAAAGGCACGTGCTATACGCAGGTCATAGCGATTTTGCAGTGCTTCAAGCGATGCCGCCCCCGCACCACCTTTTAATTCTACCAAAAACTCCCCTGTTTCGTCGAGGGGAATGGGTGCCTTATATGGAAAAGTAGGATATTGTACCCCGCGCATGAAAAAGATCAATGCAAGGGTAGCTACCCCCAGTCCGGCAAAAAACCAGCGCCGCCTGCCGGCGAGGTATCCGAAGAAAGCACCCGAGGCACCAAGGAAAAGAAAATCCCGGGCAAGGGCCTGCAGGCGGTAAACTGCAGGTGCGTCAACCATGCCAAGACCCAAAAAATAGACTGCCAGTGCCGCGACAAGCATCAGGGGCCATGGCAGGCGGCTATCCGACTTTTTACTGAAAAACCAAAACGCCAGGGCATAAAAGGCCAGGGCAAAACTGATCAGGTAGATAACCATATCCCCGTTTTTTTACAAATATAAGCCGATTTTAATCGTATTGCACCGCCCATTAACCACCGCCTGCCCCGAAATGCAATTGCATGCCCTGGGATGGTGTAAAAAATCGGGCCGGTACCACACGGATACAGGTCGAGCGATTTATTACCATAAAAAAAAAGGGATGTTTAACTTTGCGCGGCATTTATTTGTTCCTTCAACGAAAGGTCAAAAAGGGCAGGCGATACTTCCGGTCGTTGCCCGATTTTTTCACGATTTAAGCCTACTTTGAAAATGTCCACAACAGAAAAGCAACATTGCGTAATTATCGGGGCAGGGCCTGCCGGATACACAGCAGCGATTTATGCGGCACGCGCCAACCTTAAGCCGCTCATGTTTACCGGAAGCGAGCCAGGGGGGCAGCTAATGATTACAACCGATGTAGAAAATTATCCGGGATATCCTGATGGGATCATGGGACCAAAAATGATGGAGGATTTTCGCCGTCAGGCAGCACGTTTTGGTACAGATATCCGCTACGATAAGGTCGTGCAGGTCGATTTTTCCCATCCCCCACATAAGGTGACTACCGAATCCGGCCAGACGGTCGAAGCGGATAGTGTCATCATCGCCACAGGGGCCAGCGCGAAGTGGCTCGGGCTGGAATCGGAACAGCGCCTTATGAACAAGGGCGTCTCCGCCTGTGCAGTTTGTGATGGATTCTTCTTCCGGGGTCTCGAAGTCGCCGTGGTAGGCGGTGGCGATACTGCGGCCGAGGAAGCTTCTTATCTTTCCAAGCTCTGCCCCAAAGTCCATCTGCTCGTACGCCGGGACCAGCTCCGCGCCTCAAAAATTATGCAGGAACGGGTTTTAAAAACCGCGAACATCATCGTGCACTGGAATACCGAAGCCCAGGAAATCCTTGGGGAAGAGGAGGTCGAAGGGGTCCGCATACTCAACAACAAGACGGGCGAAAGCTCCATCCTCCCGATAAAAGCTTTCTTCGTAGCCATCGGGCACCAGCCCAATACGGATATCTTCAAAGGCTGGTTGGATATGGACGAAACCGGATACCTCATTACGCAGGCAGGTACCAGCCGTACGAATGTGGAGGGGGTCTTTGCCGGAGGCGACGCCCAGGATAAAGTGTACCGTCAAGCCGTCACCGCAGCCGGCACAGGTTGTATGGCAGCACTCGACGCTGAACGTTACCTGGCGGAGAAAGGGGTGGTCTGATCCCTGTCTTTTGAGTCCAATGCGATTATTACTTAAAACCTTAAATATGTCAACCACAACTGCAACACGGTTCAGGCCGGGCGTTCTCCACGGAGAAGAAGTCACGGAACTGCTGAACTATGCCAATGCCCATAATTTTGCCATTCCGGCGGTCAATGTTATCGGCACCAACTCAGTCAATGCTGTACTGGAGACCGCCAGGGAGGTCAATTCTCCGGTCATTATACAATTTTCAAATGGCGGCGCGGCTTTTTATGCCGGAAAAGCCCTTCCTAACCAACAGCAACAGGCCTCGGTTATCGGGGGAATTTCCGGGGCACGCCATGTCCATCTCCTCGCCGAGGCATACGGAGTCTCCGTCATCCTGCATACCGATCACTGTGCCAAAAATCTGTTGCCCTGGGTGGACGGGCTCCTCGATGCCGGAGAGGAACACTACAAATTCCATGGCGCACCCCTGTTCAGCTCCCACATGCTCGACCTTTCCGAAGAACCCCTGCATGAAAATATCGAAATCTGTGCCCGCTACCTGGAACGCATGGATCGCATGGGTATGACCCTCGAAATCGAGCTGGGCGTCACTGGCGGGGAAGAAGACGGCGTGGACAATACCCACGTGGACAACGCCCGCCTCTATACCCAGCCGGAGGAAGTCGCATACGCCTATGAAACATTGCGCAAAATCAGCCGAAGATTTACAATCGCAGCAGCTTTTGGCAATGTCCATGGGGTTTATAAGCCAGGTAATGTCAAACTGGAGCCGGTAATCCTCAAAAATTCACAGGATTACATCCAAAAGAAATATGGTACCGGCCCAACACCCGTAAATTTCGTTTTCCACGGCGGCTCCGGCTCTTCCCGCGAAGAAATCCGGCAGGCTATTGAATACGGCGCGGTCAAAATGAATATTGATACCGATATGCAATGGGCTTTCTGGGATGGCGTGCGCGCGTATTATGAAAAAAATAAGGGCTATCTGCAGGGCCAGATCGGTAACCCCGAAGGTGAAGACAAGCCCAACAAAAAATACTACGATCCCCGCCAATGGCTGAGGGAAGGGGAAAAAACTTTCGTAGCCCGCCTGAAGCAGGCGTTTGAAGATTTGGACTGCATCCAGCGGAACAAATGATGCCTGGGAGAATTATTCTGCCGCCTTCGGCGGCAGAATAATTTTTTTCTAAAACGCTGATTTTGTTGATTTTGCGTCGCAAAATCCACAAAATCCGCGTTTGAGCAATAGATTAGTTGGGCGAGACTGAAGCCAAATAGAGTTTGG
>JBEIGB010000039.1:0-31575 GCA_040382095.1 Lewinellaceae bacterium | reverse complement strand
GAAGCCTGCTCTGGACTGAAGAGCACCGCCGGGCCCTCAACATCCAACTGGACAATGAAATCCGACATATATTTGACGCTGATCCCGCTTTCATCGTTGTACAGGATACCATTCCCAATCCGTTATTCAATGCGTACCTCGAAAAAAAATACACAATAGATATGCAGATAAAAGCAGAAAATGGCCGGGCTGTTTTTCTGTATGCCAGAAAAAATCTGTAAAAGCCATTCCGGAATTAATTGCCTTTGAAGAATGGCAAGACAATCCGGAAGAGGCTACCGAATAGTATGCGATTGTATAAAAAGTACCTGGCCTGTCATTCGGTGGCTTATGCCGCATGCAGTGGCAAAAGGGACATTTTACACAACCTCCTGACTTATGAGACAACCGCTCATTTAAAACTTTTTCGCTGCTGAAGGCGGCGAAACACTCAGCAAAAGTTGAACAAAATCAATAGCAATGAACAGAGTAATCCGATTTATTTTTCCTGCTGCTGTACTTACACTTACAGCAGGGGCCCTTTTCGCCCAAAATATCAAATGGGCAAAAGACGGCAACCGCTACTTCGTAGAAGAGGGGACCCGAATCGTCAGCTATACGTTGCCCGGGCTGTCCCAGGAAACCCTCGCCAACATTGACTTGTTTGTTCCGGACAAAAGCACTATGCCTATTGATATCGAGGATTTCCATTTCAGCGATGACGAGAAAAAAATCCTCATTTTCAACAACAGCAAGCGGGTATGGCGATACAATACCCGGGGGGACTACTGGCTGCTCGACCTCGAAGCCAGAAAACTCCGCCAACTTGGGCAGGAAAGGCCACCGGCCTCGCTGATGTTCGCCAAATTATCCCCGGATGGAAAAATGGCCGCATACGTCAGCGAAAGAAATATTTACATTGAAAACATCAGCGACGGGCACGTCCGTCAGGTCACCAGTGACAACGGTACACCTAAACTCATCAACGGGACATTTGACTGGGTGTACGAAGAAGAATTCTCTGTACGCGACGGCTTCCGCTGGTCGCCCGACAGCAAGCATATTGCCTACTGGCAAATAGATGCCAACACCATTCGGGATTACTATATGCTAAATACCACTGACTCTGTCTATAGCAGGATAATCCCCGTGGAATATCCTAAAGCCGGAGACCCACCCTCTCCTGCAAAAATCGGGGTCGTAGAGATCAAAACCGGCAAAACCACCTGGCTGGGTATCGAAGGCGATCCGCGGGAATACTACCTGCCGAGAATGGAATGGGCGCCAGATGGAAAGCAGCTCATCGTCCAGCAACTCAACAGAAAGCAAAATTCAAGTCAGATCTGGCTCTGCAATGCCCAGTCCGGGGAGTGCAAAGCAGTTTTTACGGAATCCGACCCCAACTGGGTCAGCCATATCAATGAATGGAGCCGGAAAGTAGAGGGTTGGGACTGGATCGAAAAAGGCAAAGCTTTTATCTGGACCAGCGAAAAAGATGGCTGGCGCCACTTATACCGGATCGGGCTCGATGGCAGAGCCTCCCTGTTGACCCCCTGGCCCTTTGATATTATCGAAACACTGCTTGTTGACGAAGCTGGTGCCTGGATTTATTATTATGCCTCCCCCGACAACCCCGTCCAGAAGTACCTTTACCGATCGGCACTCGACGGCAGCGGTAAGCCGCAGCGCCTCTCCCCTGCCAATGAGGAAGGCACGCATGCCTATCAGCTTTCGCCAAATGGCCGTTTTGCCCGCCATACTTTTTCCAACTATTACACCCCCAATATGCGCGAGTGGGTTGCCCTGCCCAGCCACCAGCCATTAAACAGCACGCCACCCATCGCATCGAAAATAGACCTCAAAGCCAAGGAGACCAGTAACGTATCTTTTTTTAAAATCAATACTGACGACGGGGTCGAAGTGGATGCCTGGATGGTCAAACCACAACCTTTTGACCCCTCAAAAAAATACCCGGTAGTGTTCTATGTCTATGGTGAGCCCGCAGCCACCACCGTAAATGACCGGTTTGGCGCTGCGAATGACTTCCTCTACAACGGTGATATGTCCGCAGATGGCTACGTCCATATTTCCATAGACAACCGCGGCACTCCCGCCCCCAAAGGCAGGGAATGGCGTAAGTCTATCTATCGCAATATCGGTCAGCTAAATATCCGCGACCAGGCCATGGCGGCAAAAAAAGTACTGGAATGGGATTTTATTGATACTTCACGCGTCGCGGTATGGGGCTGGAGCGGAGGGGGATCCAGTACCCTGAACCTGCTCTTCCAGTACCCCGAAATCTATAAAACCGGCATCTCTATCGCCCCGGTCACCAGTTCCCGCCTGTATGACAATATCTACACCGAGCGCTATATGGGCCTGCCGCAGGAAAATAGCCGCGACTATGACGCAGGGGCCGCAATTACCCACGCCAAAAATCTTCAGGGGAACCTCCTCCTCATCCATGGCACCGGCGACGACAATGTACACTACCAAAATACCGAGATACTGATTGACGAGCTGATCCGGCACGGAAAGTTATTTTCCGTTATGCCCTACCCCAACCGCACGCATGGAATATCGGAAGGCGAAGGCACCACTGCCCACCTCACAAAACTGGTCACCCATTTCCTGCGGACACACTGCCCGCCCGGACCCAGAGACTAGTGCCCCGGCACGTAAGTAATTTCTTGCCTCCGGCAGGAAATGCAGCACGATGTGCAGCATGGGATTCAGCCGGGAATCAAAAAAATATCCATTAGGTGAATTGTATTTCCTGTAGGTTTATATCAGACTTGTTACGACAGAATCATCCCGGGTTAAAATAGCTGTTTTCCGGCCACATCCACCGGCATTTTCCTCAAAAAGCCTTGGCGTGTACGAAAAATAGCTCATTTCTCCCCCTCCAAAGCTGAACTGTCGCAACAAGTCTATTGCAAAAAATCTAAATAATACTTATCTTGTAAGAAAATACGTCCGCGTTGTCTCCACCTAAACCTTTTTTAGATGTTGGATTTCACTGACCATTCGCCACTCCTCGACCTTTTGTGGACCGCCCAGGATGCCCATGGGTATATTTCCGACCAGGACATTAATGAAATTGCCAACAAGCTCGATTTGTCGGCTATTGACGTCGAGGGGGTATGTTCCTTTTACCATTTTTTTCATCGCCAGCCGGCAGGGAAATATACCATCTACCTCAACACCAGCATTCTGAGCGAAATCAACGGAATGGCAGAAGTGCAGAAAGCCTTTGAATCCGCTACGGGAGCATCCTGGAACAGCGTGGACAGGACGGGGCTTTTCGGTTTGTTTGGTACCTCCTGTATCGGGCTCAGCGACCAGGAGCCTGCGGCACTAATCAACTTTATGCCGTTCACCCGGCTTACCCCTGAAAAAGTCAGCCAAATCATCGGGGCGATCCGGCAGGGTATCCCTGTCGGACAGCTTGCCGACCCGGTGGATAATATCGTGCGCTACTCCCCTTTAGACGACAGATCGGTTATTTTCAGGGAATTGGCCCCAGGAAAATCGCTGCAAAAAATGTCGCTCCTGACGCCAGAGGAGGTGATCGAAGAAATACGGGCATCCCAGCTTCATGGGATGGGCGGGGCGTTTTTTCCTGTCGCACAAAAGTGGGAAAGCTGTCGCAGGCAAGCCAGTAGCCCTAAATATCTGGTCTGCAATGCCGATGAAGGCGAGCCAGGTACCTTCAAAGACAGGGCCTTGATGACCCGTATGCCCGAGCTCCTTATCGAGGGTATGGTCCTGGGGGGATATGCCATTGGGGCGGCTCAGGGCATTATTTACCTGCGGGCAGAGTACCGGTATTTGCTTCCCCGGCTGGAAGCGGCTATTGCCACGTATCGCCAAATGGGCTGGCTGGGTAGGGATATCCCTGCGAAATCGCCTTTCCATTTCGATATCCGTGTCCAGATTGGAGCGGGCGCATACGTCTGCGGGGAGGAGACCGCGCTGCTCGAATCCTTAATGGGCAAAAGGGGCGAACCCACGACTAAAGTTTATTTTCCGGTCGAGCGGGGCTATCTCGGACTGCCGACGGTAGTCAATAATGTCGAAACCCTGGCTACCGTCGCCCGGATCGTCGAGCTCGGCGCCCGACACTACCGCAGCCTCGGCACACCGGCAAGCCCAGGCACCCGCCTGCTCAGCGTTGCAGGAGATTGCCGGTATCCTGGTATTTATGAGATCGAATGGGGCCTAAGCGTAGGCGAACTACTCGAGCTGGCAGGGGCAGAAGAAACAGCATACCTGCAAATCAGCGGCCCCTCCGGTACGGGCATCTCCGCACAGGAAAAACATCGCAGGTTTTGCCTGGAAGATCTTCGCTGCGGCGGATCGGTGATGATTTTTAATTCCAAACGCGACCTGCTCAAAATCCTCATCAATTTCACAGCATTCTTCAGGGAGGAATCCTGTGGGGTCTGTACCCCCTGCAGGGCGGGTAATTTTATCCTTTCCCGCAAATTAGACCTCATCGCACGGGGTCTGGGCAGATCCTCAGACCTCGGGGAAATCAAGCAATGGGGACAGCTCATGGCCTTGTCGTCCCGTTGCGGACTAGGCAAAACCGCCGCGGGGACCCTTTTGCAGGCGTTAGAAAAGTTCCCGGTTTATTTCCAAAAACTTGTCCACGATAAAGGCCGCGAAAAGGGGTTCGACCTGGACAGGGCCCTCGACGACTACCGGGAAGCCATAGAGCTACCCTGAACGCCCATAAACCCAGCTAAACATTGTATCTCATTATAAATGTTTTTTTATGGCCGAACGCATCGTTCCTTTCACGATAGACGGTAAAAAATGTGAAGCCCCCGAAGGACAAAACCTTGTAAAGGCTGCCGAAGCCAATGGTATCAAAATTCCTTCGCTCTGCTATTTTGAACATATTGACCCACCTCTTGGAACATGCCGGGTGTGCATGGTATCCGGCGATGGTAAATATACCGCCGCCTGTACGATGAAAGTCAAAGAAGGGATGAACATCACGGTAAATGATCCCGCCCTCGACGATGCGCGCAAAGCGATGGTCGAAATGATGTTTGCGGAAGGCAACCATTTTTGCCCTGCCTGCGAAAAAAGCGGCGACTGCGACCTCCAGGGCCTCGGATACCAACTGGGCGTAAGTGCCTCACGGTTTCCGCACCTCTTCCTCGATAAACGGATAGATTACCGTCCAAAAAGGATTATCGTTGACCATAACCGATGTATCCTTTGCCGCCGCTGTGTAGAAGAAGTAAAGGCCGAAGGGAAATACCCCGTCTTTGGCTATCAGGAAAGAGGGGTACATACCAGTGTACAGGTAGATTACGAAAAAGAAGCGAGGCTTACCGATGCGGAAGCCATCCAGGCCATGCACATCTGTCCGGTAGGGGCTATCCTCGTGCGGGGGAAAAGCCAGCCAAGGCCCAGGGGAGAACGAAAGTACGACCTCCAGGATGCCGAAGCGATCATACAGCAGGAACCCGTGGCCAAGCCCCCAATCCCAGGCGGCCATAAAAAAGTGATCGCCACAACTTCCCTCGCAGGTTGTTTTGGCTGCCACATGTCCTTGCTGGATATTGACGAAGGCCTTTTAGATGTTATCGAACTGGTCGAAATCAGCAAATCACCGCTGACCGATTTTAAAAAATTCGACAGGCGCTGCGATGTCGGTATCATAGAAGGAGGCTGCTGCAATAATGAAAATGTGGAAGTACTCCGCGAATTCCGCGCCAATTGTGATATCCTCGTTGCCATAGGGGAATGTGCAATATGGGGAGGCCTGCCCGCCATGCGCAATTTCCTCCCCCTCGAAGAATGCCTTGACGAGGCATACGGCCATGCAACTTCCGATGTTGCAGACGGGAAAGTCATTCCTCACGATGAAGACCTTCCTGAATTGCTCGACCGGGTCTATGGATGCAATGAAGTCGTAGAAATAGACTACTATATCCCCGGTTGCCCCCCCGATGCGAGCCATATCTGGAAGGTACTTAAAAACATCTTGTTTGGCAGCGATTATTCGGTTATCCACTCAGAATTCAAATACGACTAACCATTGACTCCCCCAGGACAATTTTAAAATACCAACATGGGCAATACAGGCAGAAAAATCATCATTGACCCTATTACGCGGGTCGAAGGGCACGGCAGGGTAACCCTGCACCTGGACGAAGACGGCAAGCTGGGACAGGCACGGTTCCACATCGTTGAATTCAGGGGCTTTGAGCGTTTCATACAAGGCCATCCCTATTGGGAGGTCCCCGCACTTGTGCAACGCCTGTGTGGTATCTGCCCTGTGAGCCACCACCTGGCTGCCGCCAAAGCCGTTGACCGCCTGGAGGGTCTCGAGCCCGAAAACCTCACCCCGGCAGCCGACCTTCAACGCCGTCTGCTGCACTACGGACAAATTTTTCAGTCACACGCCCTGCATTTTTTCTATCTCGCTGCCCCCGACCTGCTTTTTGGCACGGATGCCCCCGCAGCGCAACGGAATGTGGTTTCCCTGGCAAATCACGATAAGGAACTCGCCCGCAAAGGTATCCTCATGCGCAAATTCGGACAGGAAATCATCCGTACCATTGCGGGAAAACGCATCCATGGCGTCGCAGCGGTGCCCGGCGGGGTATATAAAGTATTTACCCCGCAAGACCGCGATTTTTTCCTCGATGGCCAGGATATCCCCCATATAGACACCATGATCGAATGGTCGCTCCAGACGCTGGACCTTATCAAAAAATACCACGAAACCCATCGTCCGTGGCTCGATACTTTTGCCAGCTATCCCTCAGGGCACCTGGGCACAGTCAATAACGACGGCGGAATGGAACTTTATCATGGCCGCCTCAGGGCAATTGACGAATACGGCAACCTAACGCTAAAGGATGTACCCGACGACCACTACCGCAGGTATTTTTCAGAAGGCGTAGAGCGTTGGACCTACCTTAAGTTTCCCTACCTCACTCATCTGGGCAGAGAAAAAGGGTGGAACAGGGTCGGTCCTTTATCCAGGGTGAATGTATGTACTTTTATCCCCACCCCACTCGCCGAAAAAGCACGCCAAACCTTCAAAGCCATTACCGACGGGCATCCCAATCACCACACTATGTACTACCACTACGCCCGTATCATCGAACTCCTGCATTGTGCAGAAGTGATCAAAAATATTTTGCACGACGACCGCCTCCTTAGCCCTGATATTGTGGTGAGCGGCGAACGCAGGTCTGAAGGCATCGGCGTCGTCGAAGCGCCCCGCGGTACGCTCATCCATCATTACGAGGCCAACGACAAGGGGAAAATCACCCGGTGCAACCTCATCGTCTCTACTACCCACAATAACGAGGCGATGAACAAGGCAGTGCGGGAAGTCGCCCGCCATACCATAGATTGCCAACCCGAAATTACCGAGGGTATGCTCAACGGTATCGAAGTGGCTATTCGCGCTTTTGATCCGTGCCTGAGCTGCGCAACGCATGCCATTGGCCAGATGCCCCTGCAGGTCCAGCTCTTTGATGCCGGTGGCACACTACTTCACGAAAAAACCAGGGATTAAGCCACAAATGGAGCTTAAGCACGAGAAAAAAGTATTGCTTTTTGCCATCGGAAATAATGCCCGGGGAGATGATGGCCTCGGCTGGGCTTTCGCCGCATCCCTGGAAAGCAAAAATATTTTCCCGGGGGACATCCTGCTGCGCTATCAACTCCAGGTAGAAGATGCAGAGCTTTGCGCCCATTGTCCCTATATCCTGTTTGTTGATGCCTGGAAATCCGATGCAGAAAGCACCCTTGATTTCCGCCCCTGCCTACCCATACCGGATGCATCGTTCACGACCCACGCCGTCACTCCACAGGGTATCCTCCATTTATGCCTCGACTTATACGGTGCAAGACCTCAGGCCTGGTTATTGCTGCTAAAAGGTACTTCCTGGGGTTTAGGGGAAAAACTGAGCCGGCAGGGGCGCAAAAGTCTGAAAGACGGATTGACGTTTTTTGAGCGGTACCTTGCCGAAAGTCCGTTTTTTTAGTATTTTTGAACGTTAGCACTCAAAAGCACGACGCAACCAGTATGCCCCTGTTCACCACTTATCTAGATTCCCCCTTTGGCTGCTGGGAAATCCAGGGCAGTACATCGGGTATTTCCAGGGTACGTAAAGTATCTGCCCCCCCTTGTCTGCCAGGCTCTGTTCCCGATGTACTTAAAGATGGGGCAAGGCAGTTGTCAGGTTATTTTCAAGGTCAAATCAGGGCATTCGACCTTAAACTCGATTTTGGGACCGCTCCTCCTTTCCACCTTGCCGTCTGGAATGCTTTGCTCAAAATCCCTTATGGCCACACCACCAGCTACCTTGCCATTGCCACTGCACTGGGCAATCCCAGAGCTGTCCGGGCTGTTGGCCAGGCCAATGCCCGCAATCCTATCGCAATAATTGTACCTTGCCATCGGTGCATTGCCGGCACCGGGGATTTACAAGGGTATTTTTACGGCTTGGACCTGAAGCGCGCATTATTGGAACTTGAAAATCCTGCCAGCTTTGCCCGGCAGGGAAACCTTTTTTAATTATGCGCGACCTGTTCCTGACCGACCGCTTCTTCTGGTGCTGTGGGGCCCTATCCCTCTGTTTCGTACTGGGTTTCGCCTTGCCATGGTCCTTTCCGTTCGCCATAGGCACAGGGCTGGCTTTCCTTTTCGTTACTGCACGTGATGCCTGGCGGCTTTTTGCCCACGGCCTGCCCGTTGATTGTAAGCGCAAGCTGCCCGGCACCCCTGGTATCGGCGATGAGAACCCCGTGGCGCTCGAGTTGCTCAATCGCAGCAGCTCCACCTTTTACTGTAGCCTTATCGAAGAGCTGCCCATCCAATTACAGGAAAGGAATTTCGAAAAAAAGGTCGTCCTGCCACCGGGGGAAAAAGTTCATGTCGCCTATACTTTCAGACCCACCAGCAGGGGAAAATACGTTTTTGGCGGTTCCCTACTCTTCCTCTCTACCCGCCTCGGCCTGCTGCAACGGCGGTTGCGTGCCCATACCGGCCCTTGCGAAGTCCGGGTATTGCCGTCCGTATTGCAGATGAAAAAAATGGAACTCAAGGCACTAAACCGTATTTCCACCCACTCCGGCATCAAAAAAATACGGCGTATCGGCCACGGGTATGAATTTGAACAGATTAAAAGCTATGTGCCGGGCGATGATTACCGCAGCCTCAACTGGAAAGCCAGCAGCCGAAAAGCCGACCTCATGGTCAACAAGTACGAGGACGAACGTGCCCAGCAACTCTACTGCATGATTGATAAAAGCCGCGCCATGTATATGCCGTTCAATGGACTTTCCCTCATGGAATATGCCATTAACGCCACCCTGGCTATTTCAAACATCGCCCTTAAAAAATATGACAAAGCAGGCCTTATTACCTTTTCCGACGTACTGGGCAGTGCCGTCAAAGCGGATTCAAAGCCCTTACAGCTCAAGCTCCTCTTAAACCAGCTTTACAAAGAAGCCGAAAGACCTACCGAAGCCAACTACGAGCTGCTATACTTCGCTGCCCGCAAACTGATTACTGGGAGAAGCCTGATCCTTTTATTTACCAACTTTGAAAGTGCCTATGCCCTGGAACGGGCCCTGCCCGTACTCAGAAGAATCAACAGCTCCCATTTACTCGTGACCATCGTATTCGAAAATTCAGAAATTGCCGGCCTGGTAGAGGACGAAGCCCAAACCCTGGAAGATATCTACGTTCAAAGTGCAGCCCAGAAATACCTGATGGAGAAAAAGCAGGTCGTACAGAAGCTGCATCAGTATGGTATTCAAACTATTTATACTAAGCCGGAGGAGCTTTCCGTTAACACCATTAACAAATATCTCGAGCTAAAATCGAGGGGACTCATATAATTATCGCATAAAACCTAATCACCTATGAAAACTTCAGGAAATAATATCGAAACCCTTTTGCAATCCGGCTATGAATTCCACCTGGGACAATATCTTTCCGATGGCTGGGAAATTTACAAACGGGGGTTCTGGTCATTTGCAGGGTTCACCCTATTATTTTTCACCATTCAGTTTAGCCTGAACCTGATCCCTTTCTTCGGTACCCTGGGTTCCTTTTTTATTACCATACCGCTTTCCGCAGGCTATTTGCTGGTAGCCCACCGTCTGGAAAAGAATGAAAACCCGGAATTTGGCGTCTTTTTCAAAGGATTTGACTTTTTGGGGCCATTGATTCTGCTCGCCCTTATCCAGTCGGTGGCAATCTTCGCCCTGCTCATACCGATTTTGATTATCGGTTTCAGTGACTTTAGCAGCATAATAGAAATTTTCACGACCAGCCCTGCAGAAGTGATGTTCGATACCGACTCTTCCTTTAATGCTGTTCCTTGGATGCTTTTTCTGCTTTTGCCCCTGATCTATTTATCTATGTCCTGGAGATGGTCCACGTTTTTTATCCTTTTTTATGATATGAAGCCCTTAGCGGCTTTAGAAGCCAGTCGAAAAATTATTACCAGGCAGTTTTTCATGTTTTTACTTTTCTACATCATTGCCGGCCTCATTGTGGCAAGTGGGATCCTTCTGCTGTTGGTCGGGATACTTTTCACCCTTCCTTTTTTCTACTGTGCGGATTATGCCGCTTTCTCAAATATCACCCAGTTGAACGAAGCACATGAAGAAGATATCAGCGAACATTTGGTAGAATAGGTTTACTGTGACGGGTCGGCGGTGATGGAAAAAAAGCCTCTGGTGGCATCAATTTTCCGATGGTTTCCCGGAGGGCGTTTTTTCTTCCACCAGCATCGTACCATCAATCCCGTTGAGTTTAATATTTTTAAAGCTTTGGGTAGCTTCGAAACCATGGCTGTAAACAGTGTCTGAGGCAGTAGTCACAACGGCGAATTTATTGGTATAGACGAGTTGCTGCCGTTCGTCCCAGGTCAACTCGGGGGTATCGAGGGTTTGCTCGTCTTTACTTTTCCAAAAAACCTCTCGCCGCAGGATGGTCAATCCCCTGGATTCGTAACGGACGGCATAGGCTGCAGTAAGGACGCTGGTTACCTGGCCGTTGGCATCGAAGAATTCTACGGCTATGCCTTTGGGGAATTCCTGCCGGGGGTTGTCGTATCCTGAATAGCGCAGCATTAACGGGCCTTTTATACGTACCCGGACGATTGCGGAGTCGCTGTACAAGATTTCCACGTTTCCGACGCGTTCCGCATCCGGATCAATATCGCCTATACTTTCGTCGGGCGGAGGTGTTTCCCTTCTACAATCCGATGCCAGGATTACCAGCAATATTAAGGCGGCATAGCTCAATCCTGAAAGCCGTTGTTGTTTTATTTGACGCATTCGTTTGCGATTGGATAAAAATATACCAGGGCCGACGACAGCAAATCCTGTGCTGCCATTGGTCGTTACTTAGCGCATCAAGGTAATATCCCCTTTTACAAGCAGGATTTCCCCGTCAATGAACTCTACTTCCGCATAATAGGTATAGACAGCCGAGGGTAAAACTTTGCCTCTGAAGGTACCATCCCAACCGAGTGGTTCGGATCCTGGCGGGATATCGGCAGCTTCGAAGAGCAATTCTCCCCAACGGTCAAAAATGCGCAGTATTTTGATATTCCGTGCGGCGGCACCCCCATAAATTGTAAAATAATCGTTGGCCCCATCAGAATCCGGGGAGAAAACGTTGGGAATGAACAAAGAGCGGTTTTTGACAACGATTACGGAGACTTCGTCCACCGCAATACACCCCTGTGGATCGGTGACTGTAACTGAAAAAACGGTATTTTTCAATGGGATGGAGCGCGGCGTGGCGCAGGAGCTACAGTTCAGCAAATCTGCGGGCGCCCATTGGTACGACACGGGGAAGCTACTTGGTACGGCACGCAAAACGGCTTCCTTACCCAGATCAACAAGCTGATCCGGCCCGGCATCCACCTGAAGGAGATCGGGCTGGGGAACGGTAAGTATCTGCGCCGCCGTACATCCCCGCGCATCTTTTACCGTTGCGACATACGGCCCGGCAGATAATCCGGTAAAGATATTGCCTCCTTTAAAACTCACCCCTCCTATGCTGTATGTGAAAGGTGGTGTACCCCCTGCACCGAGAAATACGATTTTACCGGAGTTGTCCCCAAAACAAACCAGAGGGGTTACCTGTGCATCAAGGATAAACAGCTCCGGCGGTTGGTTGATCACGAGGAAGCTGTCGGCAACGCAGTTATTCCCGTCCTTAACGGAAAAGCGATAAGTGCCCATCCCTAACGTACCGCGCTGGGGGATTGCAGAGCCATCCTCCCACCTGTAGGAATAGTTGCCTACGCCCCCCTTACCCACGATTTCAGCCTGACCGTCTTTTCCGCCAAAGCAACTAATATCGCTGCGGTTTATTTCAACCCCCAACCGGGGAAAGTCCTCTACCCTGAAATCGAATACCCCTTTGCAGCGGTTGGCATCCCGAACTTCTACCCGGTACCTGCCCGCTTTCACTTGATTCAGGGAATTTGCTCCCTGAAACCCCTTGCCATCGGCCCAGTCGTATTCAAAAGGCCCCAGGCCATTGGTAATGTTCACCACGATTGCGCCGTCGCTGAACCCATTACAAGAGGGGGGCTTCACAGATTGCACCGACGGATCGAGAATCAGCTCGAGCTCACGGACACGTACCAGGGTATCGAAGGCACAACCATTGGCATCGCGGGCCGTCACCAGGTAATCCCCTACGCCAAGGCTGAGCGCCCTGTTCTGAGCAGAGAAAGCCCCCCCCGGAAATCGAAACTGAAAAGGCGGGGTTGCCCCTGTAGCGTTGACTTCCAGGGATCCGTCCCTGCCACCATTGCAAGTAGGCATACCAACCTTCGTCGTAATCTGGACAGGTGGTGGCTCGGAAAGGTTAAATCTCAATACCGTATCACAGGTAGAGCGGTCGGAAACCGTGACCTGGTAAGCCCCTGACCTGAGGTTGCGCAACTCCCGGGTGTCCTGTCCATTGGCCCATTTATAGGTAAGTGGGCTATATCTGCCGTTTACATTCAGGCTTATCGAACCACTCTCCCCTGCAGGGCAGAGCGGGTTGGCGACATTGGCCCCTGTACTGAAATGATCGCCGCAACACCTGACCCGCAGGGTTTTGACATTGCTCACAACACATCCGGAAGCCGTCTTCACGTTCAGCACGACATACTTATCCCCGGGTTCTTCATACGTCAGCAAATGCGGCCCTTTACCCGTGAGGGTATTGGGCGCAGCCGAAGGCCCGGAATACCACTCCCAACTGGCGATACCGCCTGAGAAAGAAGAGGAATCGGTCAGGTTGATGGGTTTTCCTACACAGGCATCGAGTTGGTCTATCCCAAAATTGGCCGTTGGGCCAACAAAGGTGCCGGTACCGCCAAATTCAACTGTAAACCCGCTGCCAGATCGGCTGAAGTTATTGACTACCAGCGCATAACTCCTACCCGCCACCATATCGAGAGGGGCAACGAAGTTATTGCTGCCGGCATCACAGCCGCAGTATTCGATGTTGTCCCGTTCGCCATCGCGCAGACCAGTTGCACCTGTACACGGTCGCCAGGTATTGAAGGGCTGCCCTACATTCTCACCGGAAGACATGCAGCGCAGCGCACGCTTCCCTGCACAGTCATTAATACTGTTGGGCAATTCAAAAACCACGAAATCGAGGTCATCGGTCGGGTTTAGCGGGGTAATCTTAAAGGTAAGAGTACCTGACTGCTGGCACGTCCAACGGAACCATGTGGATTGTTCTTCTTCGGGTTGACATCCAAAACGGCCACAAACGCCAGTAACTTCGTTGGGGTTAAGACCTTCGCCCTGCACAAAGTCCACGGTGAACGGATCCTTACCGCACAGGATGCTGGCAGAAGGGCAATCGCTCGATGCCTTTGGCGACTGGTTAAAGCTATTGATACACAGTTGGAACGTCCCCTGTGCCCCGCCCCTTGCACTCACCCGTATGTAATATACCGAGCCAATGACCAGTCGCCCAACAAAAGTCTGGGCCGTATTCGTATTGAACCCATCCGAAATACAACCTACCTGGGTCAGGTTCGTACAAGTACCCGAATAAACTGCAATCTGAGGTGCACGCAGGGTTCCCCCGGGCGAAAGTGCGGTATTCCCGATGATGCTGATGTTTACATCGGATGAACGGGCCACGAAAGCGAACCAAACATCACGGGCATTGGTTTCATCTGGAAAACAACTCGCCCTGGCCACGTTCGATAGTGTGGCCCCCTGGTTGTTGAACTCCCCGGGCTGGGAACAGAAATTGACTACATTATTCAAAAAAACAGCACGGCTGCACTCATCGTTGGCAACCTGTCCCTGGGCCGTGAGGTAACAGGCGAGCAGGCAAAATATCAGAATGAAAAGGCGCATAATCGTTTTTGATGATCACTTGGAGCAGAAAAAATCCTTTAAGCTTGTTGCGACGGATCAGCGTGGTGGGAAAAACGAGCTGTTTTTCGTCCGCACGAAGGCTTTTTGAGGAAAAATAGCCGGGCTATATGACCGAAAAAAGGCATCGTGTGGGCGGAGAAGATCTATTTTTAGCCCAGGATGATCCTGTCGTAATAAGTCTGATAAGCAAATAACAAATAGTTTCACGCTTATTTCATTAAATTAACGTTAAAATAGATTTTTTGTCATTAGAATTGTTGTGCGGAACAGTATAGTAGCAAAAAATCATTGCTTTGAGCGCGTTGGGGTTTTTCTGCAGGTGGCAAAAACGATGGCATTTTTGAGGGGCTGCACCCCGCTAAGCGATCAAAAGAGGCATAGTACAAGTAAAAAAGTCATTTTTACCAAATGATAACTCCATCGAAACAAGTCTATTACCGTTCCTGTTTTAAAAAGTATCCCAGGGCAGGTCTTCCTGGCAAACACGAAGCAAGATGAATATTTCCGCCATCCCCAACTTTATTACACTCATCAACCTCGCGGCTGGGGCGCTGGCTATTTTATGCCTGCTTTATGGACGTACGGAGGCTGCCATTTGGTTGGTTGCAGCCTCTGCGGTAGCCGATTTTCTGGACGGGGCTGTTGCCCGTCGGCTAAATGCCCATTCTGCACTTGGCAAACAACTGGATTCCCTGGCCGACATGGTTGCTTTTGGTATCGTTCCAGGTATCATGATGTATGGCCTCATTGCTGCTTCCTGGAATGATGGGGATTGGCCAGAGGATATTTTCATGCCGGCGCTGCCCGGGCTGCTGCTCACTGTTTTTGCA
Source organism: Lewinellaceae bacterium (assembly GCA_040382095.1). Classification (GTDB taxonomy): domain Bacteria; phylum Bacteroidota; class Bacteroidia; order Chitinophagales; family Saprospiraceae; genus JADJPL01. The sequence goes on along the minus strand of JBEIGB010000039.1, from coordinate 16,357 downwards.
GCCCTCCGGCTCGGCAAATTCAACATTGACGAAAGGCAGGGCACTGGTTTTATTGGGTTACCGACACCCGCCTGCGCGATTCTGGTCACAGGCCTGATGCTCGTCTTCAATAGCCGGGAAGCAGAATGGGCGCAGTTTTTATTTCAGCCCTGGGCATTATATGGGCTTACAGGCATCCTATGCTGGCTGATGATCGCCGAAATACCCATGCTCGCCCTTAAATTCAACAATTTCGGGTGGGTCGGCAATGAGATTAAATATATCTTTGCATCGGTATCGGTGGTCCTTTCCATCGCGTTTAAGGAAGCGGCACCGATGTTGATTATCGTTATATATGCCGCTTTTTCGGTAGTATTTTATTTGCCCATTAGAAAGCAAAAGCTATGAAATTTATTGCTGCAATTGATGTAATGCCGCATAAAGAGCTACTAGACCCCCAAGGTAAGGCAGTAGCTGCAAACCTTTCCCACATCCACATCGAAGGCGTAGCAGATGTCCGCATTGGGAAGCACATCGTCATGGTACTGGAAGCGGAGAACGCGGAAGCCGCATCGGATACTGTTGACCTGGCCTGCAAAAAACTCCTGGCCAACCTCATTATGGAAACCTATTCCTTCCAGATACACCCATTGGAAGTCCCTGTCGAAGCAGCTCCGTAGGCATCTACGTTACCCTTATGCTCTATCTCGTCCCAACGCCTGTCGGCAATCTCGAAGATATCACCTTGCGTGCCCTCCGGATATTAAAAACAGCCGATCTCATCCTGGCCGAAGATACCCGTACTTCCCGCAAATTACTCGACCATTTCGGGATTACCACCCCTGTAAAAGCATTTCACGCGCATAACGAACACCAATCGGCTACTTATTTTGTCCAATTGATTCAGGAAGGAAAAACAATCGCCCTCATCAGCGATGCGGGCACTCCCGGGATTTCAGATCCCGGCTTCCTGCTTGTACGCGCCTGTGCACAAGCAGGGGCAACGGTTCAGTGCCTTCCCGGCCCGACAGCGCTGATTCCTGCAATCGTCGCCTCCGGAATACCCTGCGACCGCTTTCATTTCGAGGGGTTCCTGCCCCATAAAAAAGGCCGCCAAACGCGTCTGAAGTACCTCGCTACCCTCGAGCACACCTTTGTACTGTATGAATCCCCCTACCGGCTCCTGAAATGTCTGGAGGAACTTTCTACGGCCTGTGGCCCAGAACGCAACGCAGCCGTTTGCCGTGAAATTTCCAAGCTGCACGAAGAAATCCGGCGTGGCACCCTAACGGAAATAACTGCATATTACCAGGCGTCTCCGGAAAAAATCAAAGGGGAGATCGTCATCGTCGTGGACAGAAAAACCTGAGGGCATCTTTATTCCCGTATCCAGGCAGTGCCTTCTTTGCTGTCTTTGAGTTGAATATGCAGGACTTTAAGCGCGTCGCGGATCCTGTCGGATGCAGGCCAGTCTTTGCGCGCACGGGCATCCTGGCGCATTTCGATGACAAGCTGCATCAGGCCGTCAATAACCTGTACTGATTCCCCCGAAGCAGCCCCTTGTGTTTCGTCTGTAAGGCCGAAGATATCGAAAATGGTCGTTTTAAAAACCTGCTTACATTTTTCCAGGGTAGATGCGCTAAGTCCTTCGAAAGATAAGTGTCCATCTTTGAGCCCGTTAACCCTGCTGACCAATTCAAACAAACGCGCCAGCGCTTTCGGGGTATTGAAATCATCGAGCATTTCTTCCTGTACCTGGTCCATCAGGCCCTGTATCTCGGCATCCAGCGCACCCGCGGCACTATTACCGGGATGGGCCAGTGCCTGCAGGGCATTGTAGCCTTCCATCAACCGGCGATATCCTTTCTCTGCTGCCTGCAGCGCCTCGTCGGTGAGGTCGAGCGTGCTGCGGTAATGTGTCTGGAGCATAAAAAAGCGTAAAATCATCGGGCTGTAGCCTTTCGTTACATGCGGGCTGTTGCCGCTGAATAGTTCTTCCGGCGAAATCGTATTGCCATCGCTCTTTGACATTTTCTTCCCATTCAGCAGCAGCATATTCGTGTGCAGCCAGTAACGTGCCCCTTCATGCCCGCAGGAACCCTCATTCTGGGCAATTTCATTCTCGTGATGGGGGAACTTCAGGTCATTGCCCCCGCCGTGGATATCAAATACTTCACCAAGATATTTCGTACTCATAGCAGAGCATTCCAGGTGCCAGCCAGGGAAACCCTCGCTCCAGGGCGAACGCCAGCGCATGATATGTTCAGGAGAAGCCTTCATCCAGATGGCGAAATCTGCCGGATGGCGTTTCTCGTCTTGTTTTTTCAGGTTTTCCCGCGATTCCGCAATCAGTTCTTCCACCTTACGCCCTGATAATTTTCCATAGCTCCCCTTGTTTTCGATATACTTGAGGGTATCGAAGTACACCGAACCATTGGCTTCGTAGGCATAGCCATTATCGAGAATTGCCTGGACCATCTCAATCTGTTCGGGGATATGCCCGGAGGCCCTGGGCTCGATACTTGGGGGTAACGTATTAAAAATACGCATCATATCGTGGAACCCGTTGGAGTACTTTTGCGCAACTTCCATTGGCTCCAACTGCTCCAGTCTGGCGCCTTTCAGCATACGGTCTTCCCCGTCGTCGAGCAGGTGGCCCACATCGGTGATATTGCGCACAAACCGCACTTTATACCCAAGGGACAGCAAGTACCGGTGGATGATATCAAAGCTTACGAAAGTCCTGCAATTGCCAAGATGAACATCATTATATACCGTAGGGCCACAGACGTACATACCCACCTTGCCCGTGTGCATCGGCTCAAAAATTTCTTTCTCCCTCGAAAGGCTATTAAATAGTTTTAGCTTGTTGTCCATGGCAGCATTTAAAAAATCAGGCACAAAAATATAACTTTAACCGAAATATTAGGCTTTGTTGCAGCAGCATCATCGCGGGCTAAAAATGGCTCGCTTCCGCCCGAACGATACTTTACCTTCGCGCGTGCAGCCAGGCTACGACATTCCCTCAAAAAGCCTTTGTGCAGGTAAAAACTCATTTGCCATCGCGCTGACCTGTCGCGGCAGGTCTATTCCGCTTATTGAGCGAAATCCACAATTATGGGCTGATGATCTGAGAATCCTGTTTTTCCCGTCTTACAACGGATCACTTCCATCACTACATCTGCAAAGACCATATCAATACGCAGGGCCGGCAGGCTGCCGGCATAGGTGACCCCCCAGCCGCTCCCGCGCTCCAGGAAAGCATCCTGTAAGCCTGCGCCCAGGATGTGGTAAACGCGGGATTGGGAAACATCGTTCAGGTCGCCGCATAAGATTACCGGATAAGGCGACTGCCGGACAAATTCAGCGATTTTTTGCGCCTGCCCCTGCCGGATTCTCGCTGCCCTACGATAACGTCCAAGCATCCCCTTAATCTCCAGCCAGGTGCGTTTTTCCTTAAAATTACCATATTCTGTCACACGGTCGGCCATACGGGTAATGGCATTGGACTGGAGATGTACGCTGAACACCCGGAATACTTTGCCGCCCACGTCAATATCTGCATAACGGAACCCATATATTTTATGGAAAATAAAAGCCTCGGAACGCCGGACAGGAAATTTTGAGAAAATGACCAGGTCTTGTCCTTTCGTCCGTGCCTGATACTTAAGCCCTAGTTGATTACATACTGCCGCCGCTTCTATCGAAGGTACCGCTTCAAACTCCTGAAGTACCAGGATGTCAGGGCGTAGTGCACGCAATTCCCGCTCCCATTCGGAACGGCTAATGACAAAGCCAAAGGGCTGGCCGTGTGGCTGAAAACGCCTGACATTATATGAAACGACCCGAAAAGATTTTTCACCGGGCACTCTTTCCCCAAAACCTCGTAGGCCGATTAATCCGTTGAAGTGCCCTATTCCTGCCAGTAAGGTCATGCATGGGATAAACGCCCAAATCCTGGGCTTGCGGGCTATCCAAAATAATAGTACGAGGATATTTGCCAGTGCGAAGATGGGGTAGGCCAATCCTAAGAAAGCAAGTGGCCAAAATGTATAAGGATCAAAATGGGGTGCCGCATACCCTGCGAAGGTGAGACAGGAAAGCAATATCGTCAAGGTGCGGAACATGGTCATCAACGCTTACTCGCATTAAAAAGGAACTCCTTTTCTTCGCTGGAAAGGCTGTCATACCCGGAGGCCTTGATCTTGTCCAGTATCCTGTCCAACTGCTCCTGATGGCCCAGGTTGTCAGAACGGGCCGATCCCTGGCTGCGACGCGAAGGATTACCGCTATTCCGCTGTGCCGCCGCGGCCTTGGGGTTCCGATAAATCACCCTGGGGCCTTGTCTTGAAGGTTGACGGCCACCCGACAGCTTATCCCAGCTTTGTTTCAACCAATCGAACAGCTTACTCGCCGGCGAGGTCCAGTCCCTGCCCTGCTGCAACTGTAAAATATACAGCCAGCCAAAAAGTGCACCGCCCAGATGGGCAAAATGCCCCCCTGCATTGTTACTGTTGGCAATGCTGAGCATGTCCAGAAAAATCATTACAAAAACAATATACTTGAGCTTGACATCGCCGATAAACATCAGCCGGATATTATATTCCGGGGCAATTGCACCAGCCGCGGTAACAATGGCCATTACCGCAGCAGAAGCACCCAGAGCATACAAACCGATATTGGGCAGGGTGTTGGCGGAAAAAACAAAAATCACCCCACCTGCAAGCCCCCCCATCAGGTAAAGTGGAAGGATGCGCCGGTCGCCGATGAAATCCCCCACGATCCGCCCAAACCAAAACAAGTAGAGCATATTGAACAACAAATGGAAAAACCCGGTATGCAGAAACATGTGTGTCAAGATACTCCATGGCCGGGAAAGGATCAGCCAGGGCTCCCTGTTTAAGCTCAACCATTCTACCACATCGGCAAAAAAAGGATGTGGCTTTGCCCCATTAATAACAAATAACAAAATATTTACAAGGTTAATCCCCACGAAAATCACGGCATTCGCCACGACTAACCTGGACACCGAGTTCCCATGGGTGAATGTGCGCCTGACGTCTTCCCAAATTGATTGAACCATTTGCCCTATTGCGATTTATTGATCCGGGAAATATGTGTTAAAAAAACCAAAAATAACCCCTTATTACCGCATTATCAATACCTTCCCCTGAATTGCCGCCAATACAGGATGAGGAGGAAACCAAACAATGCCCCGCCCAGATGGGCAAAGTGCGCGATGCCCGGCATTACCCGCTGCAGACCGAAGAATAATTCAAGTGCGGCATAAATCAATACAAAATACTTCGCCCGCATAGCGATAGGTGGAAAGATCATCTGTATGATATTATTGGGAAAAGACATCCCATAACCTGCCAGCAGACCAAAAATCGCCCCGGATGCGCCAACCATCGGTATGTTGATCGCCATTGCAGGTATGCTCCCGCTGCTCAACTCGATGTAGGTCACCAACATGTGCAGACCCAATGCCCCTAACCCCGAAAACAGATAAAAGAAAAGAAAGCGCCGCTCGCCCCAGTACACCTCGAGCGGAGGGCCAAACATATAAAGGGCGAACATATTAAAAAAAAGATGGGAAAGATTGCCGTGCATGAACATGTGCGTCACCAACTGATAAGGCCGGAAGTATTCCGAAGTTGGAAAATACAGGGCCAGGCTCATGCGGATGCCTTCACCCAGCAGGTTGGTGCCGAAAAACATCAGGATATTGATGATTAGCAGGTGCTTGACAACGTCGGAGATGCGTTCCATGACATTTATTTGAGAAATTGTTGATCTAGCTCGTCAAAAGAAAAAGTCAAAAAACACTTGCGGCCAAAAGGGCTCATATAAGGCATTTCGCAAGCAAATAAGCGATCTATGAGGGATTGCATTTCTACTTCTGTCAGTAACTGGCCGCGCCGGGTACTTGTACTACGGGCCATCGAACGCGCAAGATTGTCGGCGAGGTCGAGCTTCAGCACAGTCCCTGCCTTGTATTGTTCCAGCAACATTTCGATTAGTTGGCGCTCCTCGCACTGATCGGCGAGTTCTGCAGGTACACCGTGTAAGATAAATGTGTTATTTCCGAAAACCTGAATATCGAAACCGAATTTATTGAGTTCGGGTAGTATTCTTTCCAGCATGAGTGCATCCTGGGGGGGATATTCCAGGGTTTTGGGGAAAAGCAAACGCTGGGAAGCCCCCTGTCCTGATTCGAATTGGCTTAAGTAGCGCTCATACGCGATCCGCTCGTGGGCCGCCTGCTGGTCTATCAGAAGAAAGCCCGATTTGATTGGGCTCAAAATATACGTCCCGTGCAGTTGGTATGGCGGCTTGACCGATTTCTGCCCCGTCCCGGGCGGCAAGGCCCCTTCACCCTCCTGCTCTTCCTCCCCCCAATTTCCCGAGAGGGTCAATGGTTGCTGCTCCAATGTACCCCCTTCCCCGTTGCCTATGACGGCATATAAGGATTCCCAGTTTTCCCGGTTGTGCTCATTTCTGATCTTCTCCCATGGTGCCGCCTCTACCCGCCTGGGCACCCCCTCCGCCTGGGTAACCTTCCCCGCTGCCAACGGGGCAGGAAACGGCGGCAGGTTGAACGTCCCCTCCTGCTCAAAATCAAGGGCGGGCATTGCCCCATATTTTCCGAGCGCATGCCGCACAGTTACCCGCAGGAAGTTGTACACCAGCCGCTCATCCTCAAATTTGATTTCCTGCTTGGTAGGATGGACGTTGACATCAATATTGGATGGATCAATTTCGATAAAAAGGGCATAAAACGGAAATACCTCTTTTGAGATCAGGGATTCATACGCATTCATCACGGCATGGTTCAGATAATTGCTTTTGATGAAGCGTCCGTTTACGAAGAACAGTTGTTCGCCGCGGGATTTTTTAGCAAATTCCGGCTTCCCCACAAAGCCCCTGACCTTCAGCACGTCCGTCTCTTCCCCTACGGGCACCAGTCGGTTGTTATACTGGGCACCAAAAACACCTACCAGCCGCTGCCGCAGGTTGCCGGGCAACAGGTGGGATATTTCATTATCGTTGTGGTACAGGGAAAATTGCACATCGGGATTAGCGATCGCAATATGCTGGAATTCGTCCAGGATATGCCGCAACTCCACCGTATCGGACTTCAGGAACTGACGCCGTGCCGGTACGTTGAAAAACAGGTTCTTCACTGCGATACTCGTCCCCGAGGCTGTCTGACAGGGCTCCTGCAACTGCACCTTTGAGGCTTCCACCATTAGGTGTACGCCGACTTCGTCGGCATACCGGCGGGTGCGCATTTCCACCTGTGCTACTGCCGCAACGGAAGCCAGCGCCTCTCCCCTGAAGCCCATCGTCCGGATCGCAAACAAATCCTCCGAATACCGGATTTTAGACGTGGCATGGCGCTCAAAGGACATGCGTGCGTCTGTCGTAGACATCCCACAGCCATTGTCTATTACCTGAATTAGTGTGCGCCCTGCATCTTTCAGAATAATTTTTACCGCCGTACTGCCCGCATCAACAGCATTTTCCAAAAGTTCTTTCACTACAGACGAAGGCCGCTGCACCACTTCCCCTGCCGCTATCTGATTGGCGATCGCGTCGGGGAGCAGCCGGATAATATCAGCCATGGGCGATTTTTGTTTTTATAATTCGCATTTTCCGGCTCAACAGCCTTACCGGGCCTCCATTAACTGGATTAGTTCCGGCAGGTACCTGGTCAAAAAAGTGTACGTAATCAACAGCAAGGCAACAGCAACAATCAGCAGCCTGATATTCGAACGGAAAGTTTCACGTTTCCGATAGCTCTGATCCTGGGAAAAAGTCCTTTGGCGAAAGCCCGTTCTGACGCGATTTCGCATCCCCTCCACACCTCCTTCCTTTGCTTCCTGCCTATTCCGGATGCGCTCTTCCAGTTTTTCCTTTTCAGGGTTCCAGTAGCGTGGCTGGTATTCGTACTGTCTATGCCGGGGCACTTTTATAAAGCGGAACAACGCCATCGTTTTTTCTTTTTGTCACAGCAAATTTACAACAGAAAACACATGTTTTTTTTGCAATTGTCGGAGAATGGCAATTTGACCCTTAACACCGCATAAACACATAACAACTTTAAGCGTTCAAAGTCTGTAGTCTGTCTAAAAAAAATTAATACCTGCGGCAAACAGGCCTAATTATGCAGGAAAAATCGTCTAATTTATGAATATCGCTGCCTCCAAAAAACCCAGATACGCTTTTTTACCTTCAGCTATAACAGCATTCACCCGGCAAATATATACCATAGCGGTTTGTTGCTGCGCATTAATACCCTACAGTGCGTCCTCGCAAGGCGTACGCGGGATAATCAGCGATGAGGGTGGTCTTCCGCTTGCCTTTGCGACGATCTTTGTACCCCAGGTCGGCACCGGCGCAGTTTCCAACGCTCTCGGGGAATATGAGATCCGCCTCCTCCCGGGGCAATACGACCTTACCTTTCAGTTTATGGGGTACCGCACTATCGTTCGACCGGTTAAAATTGAGGAACAACAGTGGTTGCCGCTCGATATCCGCATGGAAACCCAGCCCATTGAGCTGAAAATGTCGGGGATTAACCTCGGAGACGAAGACCCTGCTTACACCGTTATGCGCAAAGCAATCGCGAAAGCAGCCTGGCATCGGCAGCAGCTCGACCACTACAGTGCAGAAGTCTATATCAAGGGGTCTGGCAGGCTTCTCAATGCGCCCGCTTTTGTGCGTAAGTCAATGAAAAAAGAAGGTATTGACAGTACCCTGGCCTTTACCACTGAATCCGTCAGTCGTATCGAATACCAGCGGCCCAATACCTTCAGCGAAAAAGTTATCGCGGTGCGCTCCCGTGGAGATGATTTTTCGACCAGCCCTATGCCCTTTATCAATGGTAGTTTCTACGAAAATACCGTCTCCAATGCCCTTTCCCCACTATCGCCGAAAGCCTTTGCACACTATCGTTTTAAATTGGAATCTTTCTTCGTGGACCGGCAGTATGGCGTCAACAAAATAAAAGTCACCCCCCGAAACCCCGGCGAAAACCTCTTCGAAGGTCATATTTTCATCATCGAAGATTCCTGGTCCATCTACAGCGTCCAACTCAAGACCTTTCAGTCGGGCTTCCGCTTCGACGTCGAACAGACCTTCTCCCCGATACAAGATCGCGCATGGCTGCCCATAAGCCACAAATACCAAATTTCTGGTAAACTCATGGGTTTTGCGATAACGTTCAACTACCTGGCCACCCTTTCAAAATACCAGATCTCCCTCAACCCCGACCTGCCCGCAGAAGAGGTAAAGGTCATAGACGAAAAAGTGGAAAAGGAAATCGCCGAGGAGCTCCGCCAGGAACTCCGAAAAATACCTGCCGACCTTTCTCCTCAGGAAAAACTTAGTTCCGGCCAGGAGCTCACGCGAAAAGAACTCCGAAAAATCCTCAACGAATACGAAAAAACCGAGCAGCAGGAACTGGAGACTCCGGAAATCACTATCAATACCAGTACTTCCGTTGATTCACAAGCATATAAAAAAGATTCCCTCTATTGGGAGTTCATCCGGCCAGTACCCCTGAGCGAGCAGGAGCTCAAAGGGTACCGCTTTATAGACAGCGTCATTATTGCCGAGAAAAAAGAACAGGCGGAGGACGAGGAAAGCACTCCTTTTTCCGTTTCCGAGGACGGCCAAAGCATCCAATTTGGCAAGGCAACCGGAAAATTCCAGGCCCATCACCTCATTTTCGGCGGCAGCTACGCGATTGGCAAAACCCAACGCCTCGCGCTCGGCAGCCCACTCTTGCGCACCTTCTTCAACCCGGTAGAAGGTTTCAATATCACGGACTCCATCGGATATCAGATTAAAGGCGAACAAAACACCTTCCGTGCATCTATGCTGGGAAGGTATGCGTTTGCCCGCAATCGCTTCAGCCCGGTCGGCAAGATCTATTTTTCCACTTCCAAAAAAATCTTAAATTCCACCTCCTGGGAAATACAGGGCGGGCGCTTCATCTTTCAATTCAACGAGCGCCAGCCTGTCGGGGAATGGTTGAATACCTATACAAGCCTCGCTAGGGGCGTTAATTACATCCGCTGGTATGAAAAAGATTTTGCCCGCTTCGATTTGAAAAAAGCCCTCGGCAGTAGCTGGACCTTTAACGCGGGGGTTGAGTGGGCACACCGCACCCACCTCTCCAACCGCACCACCCAGACCTGGTTCCCGGATGAAAACCACAGCTACGGTACTAACGACCCCAATGCCGAAGAACTTGCACTTCCGCTGCCCACGCGCGAAAAAGCCACTATTTTACGCTTTGGCCTTACCGCGCGCCCCTGGCAGAAATATCAGCTGCGCAACGGGAAAAAGACCCCGCTGGAAGGCAGCTCCCCTACCCTCAGTCTGGCCTACCGCAAAGGAGTCGAAGGGCTTTGGCAGAGCCAGGTCAATTACGATTACCTCGAAGCCGGATTCCATAATTATTTCCGGACCGGGGCCTACGGAACCCTCGACATACGTGCCGAAGCAGGGATTTTCCTGCGCAATACATCCGTCGGGTTTGCCGATTACCGGCATTTCATGGGGAATCAAATTGCAGCTATCACTGCCGACCCCACGATGAGCTATCGCCTGCTGGATTATTATGTGTATAGCACCCGGGATAAATTCGCGAGTATTTTTGCACATCAACATTTCCGGAAATTGTTGCTCACCCGGATTACCCCAGTCTGGATTGCCGGGCTAAAAGAAAACCTGTTTATCAACTATTTGAGTACCCCTAAAGCCACCAACTACTTCGAAATCGGTTATGGCCTGGAGAATATTCTTCGGTTTTTCCGCATAGAAGCCGCCGCATCCTTCGAAGGTGGGAAATTTAAGGATGCCGGTGTTTTCCTGGGCGTTTCCACCAGCCTCAATCGTATGAGCCAATTGTTTTGAGCAAGTCCGCACACTATTTCTTATATTTACGGCTTAATCCGCCAATATGAGCGACGCCATCAAACACGAATGCGGCATTGCCCTTGTCCGCCTCCTAAAACCATTGGAATACTATCAGGAAAAGTACGGCACCGCTTTCTATGGGCTGGAAAAAATGCGCCTGCTGCTGCAAAAACAGCGCAACCGGGGTCAGGACGGCGCTGGCCTCGCCTCCATCAAACTTGACCCCCACCCCGGCACCAGGTATATCAGCCGGAAAAGAAGCGTCGCACCCAATTACCTCGACGACCTGTTTGACCAAATCTGGAAGCATTTTGATCACCTGCCCCAGCAGCAGCTCCAGGATGCCCAATGGCTCAAACAAAACAAACCCTACATGGGTGAATTGCTCCTGGGTCATCTTCGTTATGGTACTCACGGCGATAACTCCATAGAAACCTGCCACCCCTTCCTGCGGCAAAATAACTGGATCAACCGAAACCTCATCCTCGCAGGCAATTTCAACCTCACCAACGTAGATGAGCTCTTTGACGAACTCATCGAACTCGGACAGTACCCTAAAGAAAAATCAGATACCGTTACCGTCCTGGAAAAAATTGGACATTTTCTCGACGATGAGGTGCAGCGCCTTCACACCTGGTACAAACCCGAAGGGTATTCCAATGTCGAAATCAATGACCTCATCTTCGAAAACCTCGATATACAGCGCATGCTCCAGCGTGCCTGCAAAAAATTTGATGGCGGATACGCTATGTGCGGACTCATCGGCCATGGCGATGCCTTTACGATCCGCGACCCCAATGGTATCCGCCCCGCCTATTATTATCACGACGAAGAAATTGCCGTAGTCGCGTCTGAACGCCCCGCTATACAGACCGTTCTGAACGTGCCCTTCCGTGCAATCAAAGAACTGGCACCGGGACACGCACTGATTATCAAAAAAAATGGCAATATTGACGAAAAGCCTTTCATTGATCCTGCCCCAAGAGCGGCCTGCTCTTTCGAGCGCATCTATTTTTCCCGGGGCAACGACCTCGATATCTACCTCGAGCGAAAACAGCTCGGCCACCAGCTCGTCGAGCCTATCCTAAAGGCAATTGATTACGATTTCGAGCATACCGTCTTCTCCTTCGTCCCCAATACCGCCGAAACCGCCTTCTTTGGCCTCATGGATGGCCTCTACCAGCAACTCGATGAAATCAAGGAAAAACGTATTCTCAAACTCCTGCAAGACGATAAGCTCAAGCCCAAAAAACTGCACAAAATCATGATGATGAAGCCCCGTGTGGAAAAACTCATCCTCAAAGATGCTAAGGTGCGGACATTCATCGCGGATACCACCGCCCGGGGAAAACTCGTCGCACACGTCTATGATATTACTTACGGCCTCGTCAGAAACCATCAGGATACCCTCGTACTGCTCGACGATTCCATTGTACGCGGTACCACCTTGCGCGACAGTATCATTCAGATTGCCGCCCGGCTCAAACCCAAAAAAATCATCATCGTTTCTTCAGCACCCCAAATCCGGTATCCCGATTGCTACGGCATTGATATGTCCAAAATGGGCGAATTTGTCGCTTTCCGCGCATTGGTTGACCTCCTCCACAAACACGGCCGCGAATACCTCCTCGATGAAGCCTACCAACGCTGTAAAGCCCAGGAGCACCTGCCCAAAGAATTGATTACCAACGAAATAAAGCCCCTGTATGACCATTTTACCTATGAAGATATTTCACGCCGCATCGCCCGTATCCTTACACCCAAAGATATCAACCCGGAAGTCGAAATCATCTACCAAACCGTTGAGGGTCTGAGAAAGGCCTGCCCCAACAACAATGGCGACTGGTATTTTTCCGGCGACTACCCCACCCCGGGCGGCCACCGGGTTGTCAACCGCGCCTTTATTAATTATATGGAAAAAAAGGACGTGCGCGCCTACTAATATTATACTATGGCCCACAACGAAACCTTTACCATCAATCTGCCACAGTTTCAGGGGCCTTTCGACCTCCTCCTCTTTTTCATCGAACGCGACGAACTCGATATTCACGATATTCCCATCGCCCGCATTACCGATGATTTTCTCGCCTATATCCACCAGATGGAAAGGCTCAATATTGACCTCGCAAGTGAGTTCATCCTCGTAGCAGCGACCCTCTGCAGGATAAAGGCTAAAATGCTGCTGCCCCGCAAACCCCTCGACGAACAAGGCAACGAAATAGACCCCAGGGAAGAACTCGTCGCCAGGCTACTGGAATACAAACGCTACAAAAGCGTCCTGGATGAGATGCGGGACCTCGAAGAACAACGCGCTGTCAAAGAAATCCGGGGTAATGTCGCCACTGAACTTCAGCAACTCGCCAACCGGGCCCTCGCCGATTCCGAGCTGGAATCGCTTTCTCTGTTCCGCCTCCTGCGCGCTTTCGAAAATGTTATGGGGCGTTTTGAAAAAGGCCCGCCACAGACCGTCCACCAAATCGTCCGCTTTAACTATAGTATCGAAGACCAACAGCTCCTGATCCTTAGTAAAGTCGCGGCTGGTAAAAGCATAGATTTTACCGGTATCTTCGGGGAATGTAAAGACCGTATCCATGCCATCATCACTTTCCTCGCACTGCTCGATCTCCTCAATATGGAAAAAATCGCGATCGTTCAGGGTATCGGGGTAAATAACTTCTGGCTCGAAGCCCCCAACACCGAAGAGGAGTGATCAAAAATTGCGCTTTACACCTAAAATATCATAACTTGCAGCAGTTTGTGCAAGCTGTAGTAAACTGCCTGAAGCCACTATATATCAAAAGCCTGTAGTCGCTATCGCTCGCGTTTCATCAACTCCAAAAATATTTGTTCACCGATGTGGGCCGAAACCAATAACCAGCTCGTCGCTTCCTTTACCTTCAGGGACTTTATCCACGCATTCACTTTCATGACGGAAGTCGCCTTCCATGCTGAAAAAATGCTCCACCACCCCGACTGGAGCAATGTCTGGAACCGTGTCGAAATTCGCCTGAGTACCCACGATGCCGGGAATATCGTCACCGAAAAAGACCGGGAACTTGCCGACGTCATTACCCGTATTTATGCCCGATACGCATAGAAACTGACTGATTATGCTGATCCATTCAAAACTCCCCAACATCGGCACAACGATTTTTACCGTGATGACCGCTCTGGCGGAAACCCATAAAGCCATCAATCTTGCACAGGGATTCCCGGATTTCCCCTCCTCCCCTCACCTGATTGAACTTGTCAATCAGTATATGCGCAAGGGCTTTAACCAGTACGCCCCAATGCCCGGCCTACCTTTACTCCGGGAACGGATTGCCGAAAAAATCAGCGCCCTCTATGGGATCGCCGTTGATCCCGGTACAGAAATAACAATCACCGCAGGAGGCACCCAGGCACTTTTTACCGCGATCACCGCTTTTATCCACCCTGGCGACGAGGTCATTATCCTCGAACCTGCCTATGACTCCTATCGCCCGGCCATAGAACTGGCCGGCGGTACCGTAAAAGCGTATGAACTCTCCCCTCCCCACTACAGGCCTGATTGGGAACAGCTCAAGAAGCTGATTTCCATGCATACGAAAATGATCATCATCAATACACCCCACAACCCGACCGGTACCATCCTCCAACATGACGATATGCTCCGCCTCGAACAATTGCTCCAGGGTACAGATATCCTCGTACTCAGCGATGAGGTATATGAACATCTGGTTTTCGATGCCCAGGCACACCACAGTATCCTGCGCTATCCAGGCCTGCGCGAAAGAGGTATCGCCGTCTTTTCTTTTGGAAAAACTTTTCACAATACCGGATGGAAAATCGGCTATTGCGTGGCACCCCAACCACTCAACGTGGAATTTCGCAAAGTCCACCAGTTCAATGTTTTTTCTGTAAATACGCCCATACAGTACGCCCTCGCCGAGTTTCTGTCGGATCCCTTCGAATATTTGGGGCTTGGCACTTTTTACCACCACAAACGCGATTTTTTCCTGGATGTCCTGGAAAACTCCCCCTTCCGGCCATTACCCTGCGCCGGGACTTATTTCCTGTTGTGCGACTATTCTGCCATCAGCGATGAGCCCGATGCCGATTTCGCCCGCCGCCTCACTGCTGAATATGGCGTAGCCGCCGTTCCTGTCTCTGCTTTCTACAATAGCCAACGGGACGAACGTCTGCTCCGCTTCTGCTTTGCCAAACAGGAACAAACGCTGGAACGCGCCGGGGAACGCCTGAGCCGTATCCCCCTTCACGCTTGAGCCCGATTATCCGCCCCATGTGCAAAATACTTATTAACTTTGTTGCAACGGATCAGCGTAGGCAAAAGAAGACCTTTTTAGCACGCGGTTCTATAGGGTTTATTTCACTGATTTTGCTGCTCAAAATCAATGAAATGAACCTCGCTCAAATTATCATCTGATGTACAGGACATAAGGGAAAGCTTATGCAACAGCCTCAGCCGCTTCCTTATCATACTGCAGATACTTAGAAAAGCGTTCTAAGCATATCAGAATCATTTCTTTCGTTTTTTTATTCGCTCACCTAAACTGCTCTCATCATGAAAATTTCATTTGCTTTCGTTATTTGCTGCGTGATCCTCAGTAGTTCCTGTACTGGTCAGGGTAAACAGGGGAATAAAAATACTACCCCTGATATCCCGGCACCAACAGATGACCAAATCAGCGAAATAGGCCAGCTCAAACAAGTAGAAGATTCCGGATACCCGTTCTTTACCCTGCTCATTGAATTCCCGGAACGGCAGTTTGAAGAATCATTCCTCCTGGACTTATCGGAAGTGACCAACCTCGACCCAGGGACCCTCAATAAGGCCGTGGGCAAATATGTGCGCTTCAATTATACCAGCGATATTATCAACGCCCTCCTCGATATGCGGCAAGATGGAAAATCCCTGCTCGGCCTCAACCCGGAAGACCTCCCAGAAGGGCTCGAGCGTGCTACCGGTATCCTCACCGGAGCTACCAGCCCTACGGAAGGCGACCTTCCATCCCGCATCAGCGTTAATGATCCAGGCGAATTCTCCCTGGAGTTCGAAACATTCGTCACCCCGGAAATGGTAGAAGCAGAAGGCAATATCGTAGAAGTATTTTTTGATAAGCGGACCGAAAATAAAATCGCAGCAATAAAAGTATTGCCGAAATAAATGTCTTCCCGCCTGCAACGGCGAAATATCTCATTGAATTAAGCGGTAATATTTTTTTGAGGTTGTAAAATATTATGGGGTTGCGTAAAAGCCCCTGTCTGGTTCTGGGGCTGTGAAAAAGGCCGGAGATCTTCATTTAGCGGCTGACGCGCAAAATAATATTTTTAAATAACAATGATTTCAAAATATTATTCCGTCGTTTACAGCTGCGAAATAATATTTACACAACCCCAGAATATTTTTTGAAGCGCTGGTTTTGTTGATTTTGCTTCGCAAAAT
>JBEIGB010000038.1:0-31585 GCA_040382095.1 Lewinellaceae bacterium | reverse complement strand
TTTTTTCTTTTTTTTTGTGTTCCCGCCCCGCGCCCCCCCCCCCCCCCTCCGTGGGGGGGGGTTTCCCCCTTTTTTCAGGCGGGGGTTGTTTTTTTTTCCCTCCCCCCCAAAAAAAAACAAAACACCCCACGCTAAGGAAATTTTATTCTACCGCTGAAGGCGGCAGGATACTTATGAGACAGCCAGATCCCGGAGCTGGATTATACCATCGTCGCCAACTGCGCAAGACGGGCAGAATAACCGGATTCGTTATCATACCAACCAACTACTTTAACGGTCGTACCGATGACCATCGTAAGCTCGCTGTCAAAAATACAGGAGTGTGGGTTACCGATGATATCGGCAGAAACGATGGGGTCCGTACAGTATTCGAGGATACCCTTGAGTGAAGATTCCGAAGCAGCTTTGAATGCCGCGTTGATTTCTTCTGCCGATGCCTGTTTTTTAAGGATAGCAGTGAAATCCGTGACCGAACCGTCCGGTACGGGGACGCGCATCGCATTGCCGTTGAGCTTGCCTTTGAGATGTGGCATGACGAGCCCTACAGCTTTAGCCGCACCGGTACTCGTTGGGACGATGGAAATGGCCGCAGCACGTGCCCGGCGAAGATCGGCGTGCGGAGCATCCTGAAGGCGCTGGTCCGCAGTGTAGGCATGGATCGTCGTCATAAAGCCCTGCTCGACACCAAAGGCATCGTCCAGAACCTTGACCATGGGCGCCAGGCAATTCGTGGTACAGGAGGCATTAGAATAAATATGGTGTTCTGTACTGATCAGGTGGTCATTTACGCCAATGACAATCGTAGGGATGTTGTCCCCTTTGGCAGGAGCGGAAATCAATACTTTCCGTGCTCCTGCCTGCAGGTGCAGGCCACATTTGGCGCTGTCGGTAAAATGCCCGGTACACTCGAGGACGATATCAACGCCCATATCTTTCCAGGGCAGGCGGGAAGGATCCTTTTCCGCAAGGCCATGTATTTTTTTACCGTTGACATAAAGGAACTGATCATCGGCGCTTACATCGCCTTTGAACTTTCCATGTACGGAATCGTATTTGAGTAGATGTGCAAGGGTGTGGTTATCCGTCAAATCGTTGATGGCAACGATTTCAACATCTCCGTTTTCCAACAAGTAGCGGAATGTCAGCCTGCCGATGCGGCCAAATCCATTGATTGCGATTTTTTTTGCCATGGACGCTGTTGATTTATTGTGGTGAATGATTCTATCCTTTCGGGCGGCAAATTTAACTTTTTTAGGTCTATTTCCTTACGGCGTTGTGCAAAAAGTCTTTCTAAGCCTCCGTCGGCGAAAGAAAGTTTTGAATAGCTGCCCTTTTTATTGATTTTATCTCAAAAAATTAATAAAAGGGCAGCTGTTCAAAATATTATTTGGTGATGCAAGCCATATTTACTAAAAAAAGCACCTCCCTGTACAACCGCTTTACGGGAAGATAGCCGTTGTACCGAAGCCCTGTGAAATACAATATTACTCACCCTTAGTGTAAAAGTAACAATAATTATTTAGGGAACTTTTCAGGGGGCCTTTCGGTTCTATCCTGCAAGTTATTTTTTTAATGAAATTGGTTTTTTTGCATAGAACCGACAAAATACCGCTTAAAATTATGCAGTAATTTTTTTACTTTAAAAATAAGTTCCTATATTTGCACCGCTTTAGTGAAAAACATCATTCAACGATGTGGCCACAAAAAGCGTAATTTCCGGCAATGGTCCGTTCGTCTAGGGGTTAGGACGTATCCCTTTCACGGATAAAACACGGGTTCGATTCCCGTACGGACTACTTCCACTGGCCAACGCAATTTCGTTGGCCTTTTTTTTTGCCATCTATCAGGCTTTGAGGTTGTACAAAAGGATTTCGGGGCTCCAAAAATATTAAGGCTAAAATTTTTTGATGAGGCTGTCTCACAAGTATGGGGCTGTCCCGAAAGTCCTTTGGCGGTATTCGCTGCCAAAGAATATTTTTTAAACGCCTTTGGCGGCAGAATACTTTTCGGACAGCCCCACATTTGTGAGACACCTTCATCTTTCGGGAAAGCCCTGGGGCTTATTCTAATAACCCTCAACAACAGCCCGGTTTTTTTTCGCAACCCCTGAAAAAATAGCGCTTTTTCGCCAACGCTGCAGCTATTTTTGGTTTAGTCTTATCTGTACCAAAAAGTCTGTTGAAGGTTTGTTTCCTTATTTGATAAAAGTATTTCCCGAACGCTGTTTCAGTACCCGGATTTTTCCAATAAAGAGTGGTGGTTAACGAAAGATGTTGCCTATCTTTGCCCACGAACAATGGTAAATCAACGTGCATAAGGCCACAATTTATGAGATACCTGATATTAAGCCTGCTGATGGTTGCAGCGGCCACTTCCAGGACGCAAACTACGGGGCGTAACGGGATGGACTTCGACCAATACCCATTTTATCCGGGCAAGGACCTGGGTTTGACCTATCGGTATGATAGCTCGGTTTTCAAAGTCTGGTCGCCGCCTGCGGAGGCGATGCGGCTGCTGATTTATGCCGGGGGCGAGGGCGGAAACGCGTTGCAAGTCCATGAAATGCAGATGGATACCTTGGGGGTCTGGAAGGTAGCCGTTCGGGGCAACCTCAAGCGTCGTTTCTATGCATTTCAGGCAAAACATTCAGGTAAATGGAGTATGGAAGTACCCGATCCGTATGCCAGGGCAGTGGGGGTCAATGGTATGCGGGCAATGGTGCTCGATATGCGGGAAACCGATCCGGAGAACTGGGATTTCGAACGTCGTCCGGCATTAGCCGCGTTCAACGATATCATTTTGTATGAGCTGCACGTACGGGATTTTTCCTCACATCCCTCTTCCCGCAGCAATTATCCCGGCCAGTATCTTGCTTTCACAGAGCGCGGCCTGCGCAATCCGGAACGCCAACGTATCGGTATGGACCATCTGCGTTCGCTCGGGGTTACCCATATTCACCTGCTGCCGGTTTTTGACTTCCGCTCCATTGATGAACGCCTTCCCCGCGACAGTGCAGGGTTCAACTGGGGTTATGACCCGCAGAACTACAACGTGCCGGAAGGGAGTTACTCCAGTAACCCCTATGATGGGGCAGTACGCATCCGTGAATTCAAAATGATGGTGAAAGCGATGCACGAAGCCGGGCTGCGGGTAGTGATGGATGTGGTGTATAACCATACAGGGTTCACGGAAACTTCGCTTTTTAACCAGTTGGTGCCCGGGTATTATTATCGGCAGGATGCCAGTGGGGGCTTTTCCAATGCCTCCGCCTGCGGCAACGAAACCGCTTCCGAGCGGCCAATGGTAAGGAAGTTTATCGTGGAATCTGCAGAATACTGGGCACGGGAATATCACATCGACGGGTTTCGCTTCGATCTGATGGGCATACACGATACGGAGACGATGAACGCGGTGCGCAAAGCACTGGACCGTGTTGACCCTACAATTTTCATTTATGGCGAGGGCTGGACGGCTTCCGGTTCCCCATTACCCGAAGACCAACGCGCCCTGAAAAAAAACACATCTCAACTGGACAGAATTGCGGCTTTTAGCGATGATTTTCGCGACGGCCTCAGGGGGCATGTATTCACCCCTACAGATAAAGGCTTTGCCTCAGGGGCTCCAGGCCTGAAGGAAAGTGTCAAATTTGGTATCGCCGGGTCTGTGTTCCACCCGCAGGTGGACTATGGCAAGGTCAACTATTCCAGGGCACCATGGGCAAAATCACCTGCCCAGTGCATCAACTATGTTTCCTGCCACGACAACCATACCCTCTGGGACCGGCTGGCGATTTCTGCCCCGGAACAGCCCGAACTGCTACGGGCACGAATGCAACGGCTTGCTCTCACGATGGTATTGACAGCGCAGGGCGTACCTTTCCTGCACGCCGGATGCGAAATGATGCGCACTAAGCGGGGAGCGGAAAATTCGTTCAACCTTCCCGATAGCATCAACCAGATCAACTGGGGATGGCGCGGACAGCACGCAGAAACCTTTGATTATGTCCAGGCACTCATCCAAATCCGGAAAGCACACCCCGCTTTCCGTATGCCAGATGCTGCAATGATCCGCAAACATCTTACCTTTGTTGATCTGAAAAGCGAAAACGTACTTGCATATCTGATTACCGATAACGCCAACGGCGATAAATGGAAGAGTATTATGGTGATTTATAATGGCAGCACAGAAAATCAGGGGGTTCCACTTCCACCTATAAAATGGACGATGGCCCTGAACGTAGATGCTGCCCATCCAGAGGGCTTCGGGGAGGTTTTTGCGTATAACCTGGTTGTCCCGCCATTCTCTGCCGTGATCCTTTTTTCAGACGAAGTGGCCAGTTGGCAACGGGAATAAGCGTACAGATATCCCCTGCAATCCTTATATGGATGTGCCCCGGTATGTAAAGTGGCCTAACAGTGTTTTTTGAAATTTTTTAATGGAAAAAATTAAAAACTACAACGACAATGCACCGTTTCATTTACCTTCCGATTCTTCTTGTTGGTCTGTTTTCATCCGCTTGCAAAAACGATCGCGCGGAAAAAGGAAAAGTGCAGGAACCGGGAAGCGCCGCTGTAACCGTGACCCTGGAGGATGACGGCGGTCCTTCGACGCTGGGAGCGATCAAATCGTATGGGGATTCGATAGATGCGGTCCTATCCGGGCTTTTGTCCAAGGGCCCTGTCCCGGTCCCGGTAGGCCCTGATATTTTTCAAGGTATCGCGTACTCGGGTGCGGATGGTACACCGCTACTGCTCTATTGCGAGCGGAATGGCGTAGAACAATGGTATTACCTCTACAAGCGCCGGATAACGCAGTTCCGCGATCGCCGTCCGGGCAAAAAACAGGTGGAGGAGCAGCGTTGGTACTATACTTTCAAAGGCCCGGTCAGTGGGGAGCGGCTGGTCGCTGCAGATGCAAAAGGTTTGAAAGGTGCTACGCCGGAGGCAATTGCAGCCAAAGATATAGAACCTTATTATGCGCTCGGCGAGGTAACGGTAAGGGTGATGGAGATCTTGTTTGGACGGATGTCTAAATAAATTAAACTTATGCAAAAACTGACCCTTTTGTTTATGCTTTCCTTTGTGTTTCTGCCGGTATGCCTCTGGTGCCAGATACCACCGGTAGAGGTATGCGACATCGTCCTGCGCCTCAAAGGCGACGATGTGCAGGAAGTCTATTATGGGTTTGCTGCGGGCGATCAGATCCTTTTCGATTTTAGCGAAACGGAAGGGCGGACCGTCGCGGCCTTCGAGGTCGTGGAATATCCGGAGAATATCCGTTTCCGTGAATTCGAAATAGCAGAAATCCGTAGTAAGTCGGTCTATGTACAGGCTACAGGAGTATATAAATTTTCAATTCATAACGAACGGGGGGAGCGGACATGCAAGCTGCGGATTTCCCGTATCCCCGCTGCTGAAAAAACGCGTGCTTTCCGGACGGGGGTACGCTGGGTGGACAGGTACGATACCACCTATGTGGGCAATCGCCCTGCGAATGTGGAGGAGCGTCAGGTTCAGCGCTCCCGGCGCGTCCTGGATAAGGTAGATACGACATTGGTGAACCTGATAGACAAAAAGGAACGGGTTCATTCCCGCGGCAATATGATGGAAGACGCGTTCAGTATTTTGAAGGTGGCACTTCCCAGAGATCAGGAAGAAGCGGATCGGGTTTATGAAGTCGTTTCGTGGGTTTATTGGATCGGTGTCGGATCAGAAGGGGAGGGCCAGTACCAGGAGGCAAACCGGGCGGTCAAGCTGGCAAAATCCCTTTCAGGCGCGGCAAAAAGCTTTAGTATCATATCCGGCCCTTATGGTGCGCTGGCCGCTTTGGCCCTGGACGGGGTCAGTTTTTTCCTGCCCCCCGGTAAGGGCGATAATATTCTGTACCAGGTAAGCTGCGGGAATAAGGTCATAGACCAGGGCAACGGCCCCGCAGCGTATGCGAGGCACACGCAATGTGCCCAGGGAGAAATAACTTTCCGCCTGGAGAACGATAATATGGTAGAGGTTGTGGACGTAAGCGTCCGGGTGATGGCAGTGGCGGTTACCAGGACTTACAGGACCGAGTTTTACTTTGAGCAGCAATCTGTCGTGGAGCCCGAGATGAAAATTACGGTAAAAAAGGTACCGGTACTCAATAATTAAACACAAGGCTGCCTCACAAGTCGAGGCCGTCTCACAAGTCCTGAGGTTGTGTATAAATTTTCCAGAGCTGCGGTTTGAAAAATTTTTGGGAACACAAGGGGTTTAAACAAAGCGCGGGGAAAAAATAATTTTTCCCGCCGGTCCTTATACACGTATTTTCACCCAAAAATGCTTCCAACCCGCAGCTCTGGAAAAACATTATTTGGCGGCGTCAGCCCCCAAATGAAAGCCTCCGGCCTTTTTACACAACCCCATACTTTTCGGACAGCCTCATGTTCGAAGGATATGGTTTTCGTCCGCACTAGTATTTTGAGGGGGTATCGCCATGCGATAAGGCCCGGAATCCTGGTGTGGTCAAAGACTTTCGTGTTCAGGCCCGTGCGGATGCCCGTGCAATGCGGTTAAATCCGGTCGAGGCTTAAGTTAACGGGACTTTTAATGGCAAAGCGTAAATAATTTCAAGGATACTTTTATTATAGTCCTTATGAAGCGCACCTGTTTAATCATGTTTTTATTGGGAGGCCTGGTGCTGCCTTCCATTTTTGCCCAGGCACCGAAAAGGGCACTGCCCTTGTCTTTAAATGGTTTAATGGCAGACGTTCTGCCTGCCCAGGTTTCATTACAGCCATACCGGCTTGCTGGTTTGGACATGAAGCGTTTACAAGCTGAAGACGCCCTTCGTCCGGGTACTCGTTTTGCTGCACCGGTGAAAGTGGATTTCGATCTCACCAGCTCGGGGGTTTGGACAGGGCTTCCCGACGGGGGCGCGGTCTGGAAATTAAAGCTGGAGGCACCTGTCGGGTCGTTGGGTTTGATTGCTTTATACGATGAGCTGTATCTGCCGCCGGGGTCGAGTCTGTTCATGTATAGTCCGGACGGCAAATTTGTCGAAGGGCCGGTATCACCGGAGCAGATTAGCCCGGAGGGACACTTTGCAAGTGGGTTGGTACCGGGTAATACCGCCATCATCGAATACTATGAGCCTGCTGCGTCACGTGGCAAGGGAAGGGTACATATTTTCAGGGTGGACCAGGCGTATCATCGGGAAAATTTGAAGGCCTCGGGGTTTGATGTTGGTAGTGTCCTGGGCGAAGAGCTGGGTTTTGGGACTTCCGGAAACTGCCATCCGAATATTACCTGCCCGGAAGGTGCAGTTTTTGAGAAAGAAAAGCGTGCCCTTTGCAGGGTCATATTGGTATTGGAGGAGGGTACCGGCTACTGCACGGGGTCTTTGGTGAACAATGCCCGTAGCGATGGACGCCCACTGTTGATCAGCGCTTTCCACTGCCAGGACGGATATACCCCAATGTACAGTTTCTGGCGGTTTGATTTCAATTATGAGTCAAAAGAGTGTGCTAATCCTGCCGAAGAACCTCTACTGAATTCGATTACTGGTTGTAGGCGGTTATCGGGGTATCAAAAAACAGATTTTCTTTTACTGGAATTATCGCGCAGGCTTCCGGGGACGTTCAAGACCTATTTCCTGGGGTGGAACCGTATGAACGTCCAACCTTCCGGAGGTGCAGTCATCCACCACCCGCGCGGTGATATCAAAAAGCTTTCCCTCGACCGCGATCCAATCCCGATTTTTCAGGATGGTATTCAATGGAATAACGAAGTGGCCACACCTGCAGGCCACCACCTCCGCGCCCAATTCGATTTTGGATCTTTTGATATTGGCTCTTCCGGCGCACCCCTTCTCAACCAGGAAGGACGGTATGTCGGGCAGCTACATGGAGGATCGGCTTCATGTTCGGGCGCAATTGCATATTTCGGCAGGATGGCCGTTTCCTGGGAGGGTGGGGGCAGCCCTTCGTCCCGCCTGAAGGATTGGCTGGATCCTGCCGGACAAAATATCACGGTCATGGATGGCTTCGAGAACCCCTTCAATTCAGGGGGTGAAGTGGCGGGAATGGTTACCACAGAAACCGGGGATGCGATCCCGGGAGCGCTGGTCTCGCTGAAATCGTCGAATGGCTTTTCTACAGAAGGCATAACGGATAGCGTAGGTAAATTCTCTTTCTCGCCCATCCCCTATGGCAGTTCATTCGAGGTTTCCGTCGCTAAAACGGATACCCCTTTGAACGGGCTTTCCGTATCTGATGTGGTGAAATTGCAGAAACATATCCTCAATGTCGAGCTACTTTCTTCTCCCTTTCAATGGATTGCCGCAGATGTCAATGCTTCCCGTTCTATCAGCACGATGGATTTAATCCAGATCAGAAAGGTAATCCTCGGCGTTGAGGTAGAGTTCAAAAGCGTGCCCCCCTGGATATTTGTGCCTGCTGAATATGAATTTTCCGGTTCGGCCGGTCCTTTTTCCGGGTCTGTCCAGATTCCTCAAGCCATTCAGGTGCAAAATTTCGTTAAAGATGTCTTAGATCTCGATTTTATCGGGGTAAAAGCAGGGGATGTAAATAATTCTGCCAACCCCAACAATTAATGCATACTGTTATACTTCGCACTAATAATGCGTTTGGTGCATCTTGTCCGGTCCGTCTTGAAAATTTGGGGGTGCTTTGTAAAATCAGGACAAAAGCATTCGACCCCCTTCCGCAATGGATAGCAAATGATTTACTGGATGGCCTGCAACTTCTTACAAAATAATTTGTCCTTCCTTAACAGACTTTTTTAACAAGATTGCGGTATGACCGATAGGCTTAAGTGGATTTTGGCAATCCTTGCATTGCATGGGTTTTCTTTGGGGGCATTTACTCAGGTTAAATTTGTTGTAAAAGATAAGGATAAAGACCCTTTACCTGGGGCTACGGTCCAAATGTACCAGGTTAAAGACTCTGCTACTGCCTATTTTGGGGTTGCAGACGCCCAGGGGCAGTTTATCCCCAACGGGGTAAAGACAGGTCAATATGAGGTTTCTGTCAGTTTCGTCGGGTACAAAACAGTATCAGAGCGTGTTGAGGTGGGAAGCAAACCTGTCACCAGGGAATATTTCCTGGAAGAAGAAGCCCTCGACCTCGGCGAGGTGACGGTCACCGCTCCCAAGCCGCTAATCCGCCAGGAAGACGATAAAACGATCATTGACCCGGGACCATTGGCCAATATCAGTACGAATACCCTGGAAATACTCGAAAAATCCCCGGGTTTATTCGTAGATCAGGACGGGAATATTTACCTGAGCAGTACTACTCCGGCAACAGTCTATATCAATGGGCGCGAGCAACGTATGAGCGCCCAGGATATGGCCGGGATTCTGCGTAGCCTGCCGCCCGACAACATCCAGAAAATCGAAGTGCTGCGTACCCCTTCGACCCGTTTCGACGCCTCAAGCTCCGGAGGGATTGTCAATGTAGTACTCAAAAAAGGTGTCCGTATCGGCCGTACCGGATCGGTCAGTATGGGAATAAACCAAGGGGTTTACGGCAACCGTTTTGCCGGGTTCAACTATAATGACAGCAATGAAAAGGGCGCATATTACCTTCGGATGAACCTCAACAGCCGCAACCAGCTCGACGAGCTGAGCTCCGTCCGGCTAATCGGAGGGGGGGCTTCATTGACGCAGGAGGCCCGTACCCGCCTGCCCGGTAACCAGGATTTCCTGGGCTTTGGAATTACCGCCGACCCGACAGACCGATGGAATCTCAGCTACGACAGCCGGATTAACTGGGGTAGCGCACAGTCCCTTTCCTCAAATATCAATCGTATCCTCAATGCAGAGCAACTGCAAACATCCAGGAATGATAATGATATCGAAAATGACTCCCGTTCCTTTGGCATTCAGCAGGATTTAGGGGCACAATGGAAAATAGATTCCATGGGCTCAGAGTGGGATACCCGCTTCAGCTACACGTATAACGATAATGATAACGACCAGAACTACCGCTCCGACTTCCTTTTTCCTATCGCAAGCATCCTTGCAGGGGAAGGTAATAATGCACAGGGGCGGCACTTCGTCCTCTTTCAATCGGACCTGACCCTGCACCTGCCCTTCAGGATTAAAGTAGAGACGGGGCTTAAAACAACCTATCAGGCCTACGATAGCCGGTCTGATTATTTCTTACGCGCGAATGGAGGCCTGGTAAAAGATCCTCTGCGCACGAATGCGTTCAATTATCAGGAAAATATCCATGCGGCTTATGCCCAGGCTTCCAAAACCCTCCCCGGCAACTTTGTCCTGAAGACGGGTGGACGCATGGAATATACCTATATGAAAGGCCGTCAGACTATACCGTCGGATACCGGATACCTGATCCGGCGGGCAGATTTCTTCCCATACGTGTATTTGAGCCGCAGCGTTGCAAAGATTGCAAAGTACGAGCTGAGGGGGTTCCTGATTTTTCGGCGCACAATCAACCGTCCGGGTTATCAGAGCCTTAACCCCTATATCCGGTATATTGACCAGTTTCTCTACGAAACCGGTAATCCCGGCCTGCAGCCACAATTTACGGATAACTATGAAGCAAATATCAGCTTCGACGAACGGCCAATCTTTGCCGTAGGGCGAAATGTGACCCGCAATATATTTTCCCCTGTGGTGTACGAAGATCCGAAACTCGAGAACGTGGCGGTGCGCACTTTCGATAATGTAGGCGTAAATAAAGAGACCTATTTCCGTATGATCGGCGCGATCCCGCCCGGGGGAAAGTACTTTTTTGTGGTTGGGGCACAATACAACCTCAACGAGTACCAGGGGCTTTACGAGAACCGCCCACTGGCATTCACCCGGGGTAGCTGGCGCCTGTTTTCTTTTCAGCAACTCACCCTCGGCAAAGATACCCGTTTGACGATGAGCGGCTTCATGCTGCTGCGCGGCCAGCAGAACTTTTATGAACTGGATACCTTTGGCCAGCTTAACCTCGGCCTGAATCAGACTTTTCTCAACAAAAAGCTCAACATTACGCTCAATGCCTCGGACGTCCTCAGAACGATGGTCACCCGTTTCACCCTGGATCAGGGCAGTATCTCAACTTTTGGCGAGCGCTACGCAGATAACCAGCGTATCGGCCTGAATGTCCGCTACCAGTTTGGCCTACGCAAAAAAGAAGAGGAAAAAGGCGGGATGCCGCTGGATGTAGAGTGAAGTCCCGGCAGCCCTGCAAGGGATGGCATATTCCATCGGGGGACGCAACCCCTGTACGGCATAGATGAGGTGCTATTGTATGTTTTTGGCAATCCTGATGTTCAGGGCCGGGGTGCGATACGCGGGGTTATGCTGCTGCTGCCGGATTTTCTACCCATGTTGGATCCCTGCCGGGATTGGGTAGTTTTGCCGCATTTCCCCCTTTTCTGTATTTCAGAGAACTTCCTTCAATTTCTTCATCGAAAA
This sequence comes from Lewinellaceae bacterium, assembly GCA_040382095.1. Lineage (GTDB taxonomy): Bacteria > Bacteroidota > Bacteroidia > Chitinophagales > Saprospiraceae > JADJPL01. Next base: position 20,158 of record JBEIGB010000038.1, on the reverse strand, counting down.
TGTGTACCCAGGGCGGTGTAAAAAGCCTCCGGGCTTTCGTTTGGCGGCACAAGCCGCCAATTGATATTTTTTTCAGGTCGCCATTTTGACCGATTTTTCGAAGCAAAATCGGTCAAAATGGCGACCTGAAAAAACATTTCGGATATCCAGTTGTACAGAGATGCAATATTTACTTTCCAAAAAAAGAGTAATACTAACAATTAAATTGAAAAAAAGTTCATGGATTTTGAAAAAAAAATAATAATCAAGTATTACAGTTGGGAAAAATAGTTAAATTTCCATAGATTTTGGAAATAACGCTGCTGCCGTAGCCTGTATAAACGATAGGGGGAACGTAGGGGCTGTAGTGCAAAAAAAAAAGATTTCCAGAGCGAAAAAAGATCTAAACCCTTAATAACCAGGCTATATTTTTAATTATAAACAAACAAAAAACAGGGATTTTTATGAAAAAACACTTACTAGTGCTCCTGTTGGTAGCGGGGGTGCTTAGCTTTGGCTATGCACAACGTACCATAACGGGGAAAGTGACAGACGCGGTAGGGGAGCCTTTGATAGGCGCCAGCGTTCTGGTTAAGGGTTCCACTACAGGTGTAGTAACAGATCTGGATGGGTCGTACCGCCTGGAAACACCCTCCGGTACCGTAGTACTCGTGTTCAGTTACACGGGTTTTTCGACAAAGGAAGTGACGACCAGCACATCCAACGTCATTGACGTTGTACTCGAAGAGGGTATTTTGCTGGAAGAAGCGATTGTAACAGCACTGGGGATTCAGAAGCAACCCAGGGAAGTGGGCTTCTCGGTCGCCCAAATCAAAAATGAAGACCTGACCCAGGCAAGGGTGACGAAACTGCAAAACGGCCTTGTCGGAAAAGTTTCCGGTTTGAACGTCTCCACCGTCAACAACGGTATCGGTGCCGATACGCGGATTGTCCTCCGCGGTATCCGTTCCCTGACGGGGAACAACCAGGCGCTGCTTGTTGTGGACGGTACGCCGATGCCCCTGGGGTTTATCAGTTCCATCAACCCGAATGATGTGGAGAACGTCAACGTCCTGAAGGGTGCTAACGCTGCAACCCTGTATGGGCCTGAAGGGGTGAACGGGGTTATTGTGGTGACGACCAAAAAAGGGGACTCTGGCAGCAAGCCGCAGATTACTATCGGCAACTCGACGTTGTTTGAGAGGGTATCGTTCCTTCCGGAATTTCAGACACGGTTTGGATCCGGTTCTTCTACCAACGCTTTTGGGGATGGGATCTATGATCCGATCGAAAACCAGTCCTGGGGAACGGAATTTAATGGTAAGCCAATCCAGATCGGACAGGTGACGGAAGATGGCAAAGTCCAGGAAATCCCTTACACCTATCTGCCGGATGAGAAATTCAATTTCTGGGATCTCGGTCAGAATATCCAGAATGACGTTTCGGTAAAAACCGGGGACAAGAACTCGAGCTTCTTTTTCTCTGTACAGAATGTGGGTATCCGTGCTACGATGCCCGGCGACAAGGCCAACCGTACAACAGTCCGCCTGAATGCCGCCAAGACCATGGGCATCTTTAATGTGGGCATGAACTTTGGCTATGCCCAGCAGGTGACCGACCGCACGACTTCCGGCAACGTGTACTGGCACGTGGTCAACTCCCCCGGCCATATCCCGTTGACGGCCTACAAAGATCACCTCAACGACTACTGGTCAAACGTGAACAATTACTTCAACGATTATTATCCCAACCCATACGCTACGATTTACAACTATCGGCAAGACAACCGCAACGACGATTTCTTTGGTAACGTTGTGGTGGGGATAAAGCCGACCAAGTGGCTGAGCATCACTAACCGTCTTGGTTACAATATCAACTCTTATTTCGAGCACAACATCAACCGGAATATTTTGTATTCGGACTATGCCATCCACCACCGCTCGTTTGCCAGCAGCGGGGAGCAGAAGGCTTCCGTTTCCGATTATAACTATTTCTATACGCGTTTGAACAATGAGTTGGTCGCAACGACCGAACACAACGTAGGAAAACTGAATATCAAAGGTCTTTTGGGTAACCTGACGCGGCAGACCTTCTCGAAGGGTACTTTCGTTTCCGGTGGTAACCTCGTAATCCCGACTTTATTCAACGTAGCGAACCGCACGGGTGAGCCAGGCGCTTCCTCGACTTTCTCCGATGCCCGTCTTTCCTCCGTATTCGGAAGCTTGACGCTGGGGTACAACAACTTGTTATTCGTCGAATTGACGGGTCGTAACGACTGGGACAGCCGTCTTCCTGCAGACAATCGCTCCTATTTCTATCCTGGTGCGAGTGCATCTCTTATCGTATCGGATCTGATTCCTTCCATTGCTGAAGGCAAACTACTGAGCTCGCTCAAGCTGAAGGGTGCTTATGCCAACACTGGTAACGTAAACGTTGGCACGTACTCCCTGCAGTCCACGTTCTCCCAGGCAGGCGGGTTCCCTTATGGCGCTTTGCCAGGTTTCACGGCCGATAACAACATCAACAACCCGCTAATCAAACCGGAGACGGTCAAGTCGCTGGAATTTGGTGCTGAATTTGCGTTCTTCAACAACAACGTGCTTTTTGACGTCGCGTACTATAAGCAGAACAACAACAACCAGGTTATTCCGGTCAGTATTTCCAATGCTACTGGTTTTACCTCCGCACTGCTCAACGCAGCCGAGTTCAACAACTGGGGCTGGGAATTTGACTTAAAGCTGCTTCCGGTAATTCGTCTCGGGGATTTCACCTGGGAGGTTTCGACCAACTATACCTTTAATAACTCGGAGGTGCTTTCGATTTATGAGGGCCTGAACGAACTTGGGATCGGTAACACTTCTTTCGCTATCGTAGGATATCCTGCCTTCGTCCATAAACTGAAAGACTGGCTCCGCACACCAGACGGCCGTATTATTATTGACCCACTGAGCGGTTATCCGCAGCAGAATCCGGTCAATACTATTTTCGGGAATACCAACCCGAAACACATCTTCGGCCTTAATACCGACTTTACCTATAAGGGCCTTGCCCTGAAGGTTGTTGCAGAATACCGCGGGGGCAACTACATCTTCAATCAGATTGGCCAGGATGCAGACTTTACGGGGGTTACCAAGCTGTCGGGCACCAATGGTCGCCAGCGCTTTGTGTTCCCGAATTCCGCTTATTCCAATGACGGGGGTAAAACCTATATCAACAATACCGATATCGTAATCAAGGATGCGCATTATTCCTTCCTGCAGGCGAGTGCTTTCCGGGCTGTTCAGACTAATTACTACAGCTCCGCAGCTTTCTGGAAACTGCGCGAAGTGGTACTGACTTACAATGTACCTGCCAAACTGCTGGGCGGTGGACGCTACGTGAAAGGAGCATCGGTCTCTCTGGTAGGCCGTAACCTGCTGATGTTCCGTCCAAAAACGAATGAGTGGACAGATCCTGAGTTCTCCAACACCACGGGGAACGCCATCGGTCTGACTTCTCTTGGGCAGACGCCTCCTACCCGGATCTTCGGGTTCAACGTTAACCTTACTTTCTAACCCGTCAATCTAATGTCTGATATGAAACTATATAATAAATTATTGCTTATAATTTTTGTTTCCCTGCTGTCGGGTGCGTGTACCCAGGACTTCCTGGATGTCAACGAGGACCCCAACCGCGCTGTGGAAGGCAATATTACCGCCAAACTCGTACTGCCGCAGGCGTTGCTAAATACCGCCAACCGCGTGGGTACGAGCTATGGTTTTCTGGGACATTGGCTGGGCTACTGGTGCCCAAGTGCCAACTACGCACCAAACGCAGAGGAGCAGACGTACAGCATCACGACTAACTTTGGCGCTGGTCTTTTCAGTGGCATCATGGACAACACCTACGATTATCAGTTTGCTGAGGTGAGTGCTACCCGCGATGGCCAGGACTTTTTTATTGCCGTAGCAAAAGTGATGAAGGCGCACAACTTTTGTATGTTGGTGGATTTATACAACAACGTTCCGTACACTGAGGCTATGCAAGGCCTGGAGTACGTCCGCCCGAAATATGATGACGGAAAACTCGTCTATGAAGAATCATTGAAGCAACTGGATGCAGCGGTCGCACTTTTAAAGAAAGTAACAGCTGCAGGTGGGGTAGATGCCGTTCAAGGGGCTTCCGATATCATGTTCGGTGGAGACGAAAAGAAGTGGATTAAATTTGCCAACACGCTCAAGCTCCGCTACCTGATTCACCAGTCTGCCCGTTCCGACCGCCAGAGCTATATCACTGCAGAGATAGCTAAAATCGTTGCAGAAGGCTCTGGTTTTCTTGGTTCCGGCGAGGATGCAGCTGTAGCACCTGCGTATACTGCCGACAAGCCCAACGCATTTTATGCTTCTTATGGCTTCAACGTTGCCGGCAACCAGGCTACGGATTTCGTGCGTGCCAACAAGACCTCCATTGACTTTTTGAAGCTCAACGGTGACCCAAGGATTGGCTACTTCTACAAGCCGGCAGTTTCCGCATTGCCAGCCAATGCAGCGGAGCCCTTCAAAACGGAAGCACCTGCTCAATTCCGCGGAAATGAATATGGCCGTCCGATTGACAACTCCACCTTTCCTTATCAGATTGCCAATTACGTTTCTCAGGTAGGTGGTGTGAGTGCAGCAGGTGCCATAACAGGCGCATCTACCGGCTTAGTAAAAGGCTATAACCAGCGTGTGTGGGTAATGACTTCCGTGGAGTCTATGTTCCTGCAGGCAGAAGCCATCCAGCGCGGATGGTTGCCGGGAGATAAGGAAGCCGCTTATAAAAATGCCGTTCGGGAATCCTTCCGCTGGCTGAATGTGGACAAGAGCGCCTCTGCAGCCGATGCCGCTTTCAATAGCTGGTACACCCAGCAGGATGAAAACAACAACGGCAACGTGAGCTATGCCGATGCAGCGGACAAACTGAAGCTCGTCCTTTTCCAAAAGTATATCGCCATGAATGGCTCCAATCATTTGGAGGCATGGACAGATTATCGCCGGAATGGGGCATTCCCCGCTATCCCGCTTTCCATTAATCCAGGTCGGACGAGTACTACCTTGCCGGTACGGCTACTCTACCCACAAAGGGAGTATGACCTGAATACCCAGGCAGTGACTGCTGTTGGGACCATCAATCAGTTCACTTCCAAGATTTGGTGGATGAACTAAGCCGATTCATTTAATCGACAAAAACGACTAAAGAATGAAAAATTTATTTAAAATAGTTTTATTCACTGTTCTTGCGTTCTCCCTCAATTCCTGTTTGGAGGATGAACCCATCACCGACTACTCGGAAGAGGCGATTGCACCAATCATCCTCATCCCTAACGGCAACTGGCCATCGGTGGTTAAAGCCAACCCGATTGCCCTCGATTTCAAATCGACTGCACAGATTATTGATTTGTACGCCCGGGTCTCCTGGGTCAGGCCACTGGACAAGGCGGTAACGGTTACTTTTCAAAAAGATGCCACTATTATTGATGCCTATAATAAGGCTTTTGGCACCAATTATGTCGAATTGGTCACTGCTGCCTATAAGCTGCCCGGCTTAACGGTGACAATCCCTGCTGGCACCCAGGAGGTAAAAGTACCGATCGAAGTGTTTGCCGACAAGATTGACTTGTCCAAAAATAACATGATTGCCTTCCGCATTTCCGATGCTGGTGGTGAGAATGTTGCCAGCAACTTCCGCCAAATCGTCATCCCGGTCCTGGTGAAAAACAGCTACGAAGCCAGCTACAAGGTGACCGGCTATTTCTTCCACCCCAGCGCTCCACGGGGTATCAACGCCTCCAAGTATATGGCTACGGTAAGTGCTACCCGTTGTGAGGGCCAGGTGGGCGACCTCGGTGGTTGGGGCTTCCAGTTTGACGTCAGCGGTACCAACGTGAATAACTGGGGTGCCGCAGGGGCAACACCTGCTTCCCCTGCATCCGGCTTCATGACGGTGGACAATCCGGGCAATATCGCTTTCCCGGTGCCGTTAGGGTCGTTTACTCATGCGAATTATCCCAATACCTACGATCCTGCTTCAAAGACGTTCAGGTTTCATTATGGCTATGGTGGTGGTTCGACCAGTCCTAACGGTTGGACACGTCAGATTGTGGAAGCCTGGGTAAGGCAGTGATTTTTTTGTGATAAAAGTACATAGAGGGCGGGGTGTTCCCGGTTTTGCTGCACAAAACCGGGAACACCCCGCCCTAAAAAATAAATAGTCATGAAGCCATTTGTGCTCCTCTTCCTTGCGGTAGCATTAAATACACCATCCATTGGTTTTTCCCAGGCGCAGGCATTCCGCAACTTCATCATTGCGGCCAATTCGCCCACCAATCCCAAAGATGCAAAAAATGCTTTTCAGGATTTGGGGGGTGAGGAGCGTTTTGAGCTATCTTCCTGGGGGAGCGGATGGGTTGTGACCAGCGAGAACGAGCGGATAGAGGAGGGGTATTTGTTTAATTTCGATTACGAGAAAAACGATCTCTACGTCAGGGACGCAGCGGGAGGGGTAGATATTGTAGTAGAAAAAAGCGGATTGAAGACCTTCTCCCTGCTGAAAAATGGGGATACCCTGGTATTTGTACGGAGCAAAGCGATTGATCCGGAGGGAAAAATTTTCTTTCAGTTGGTCGGAGGGGATCCCAGGGGGACGGTGGTACTGCTGAAGCACCGCGTCGCAAAAGCCCTGCCAGTCAACAAGAACGACTATATGCGCAATTTCAGCGGGGATTATGCGCCGCATTTTCAATCTAAAGTGACTTATTACGTCATGGACGCCAAGCTCGGCGTGCATGCGTTCAACCATCTGGGCAAGAAGGAACTGCTGGAGCTTTACCCAGGAAGGGCAGCACTGCTGAATGGCTTTTTTGACCGGGTAAAGCGGCCGGGAGACCGGGATTTGCATATACTTTTTGATTCGCTCAACACTTTATAGATGCCCGTTTTCCGGAATTCCCTGCTTTTTTTGCTGGCCGGGTTGTGGGCATGTTCAAAAAATAGCCCACCCGGATTTCAACTGGAGGTAGTACTTAGGAATGCAAACCCAGGTTCCTGTTATTTATATCGGCTGCCGCTTCAGGGTAGCCCCCTGCTGGTAGATTCCTTTTCAACGACCCGTCTCGATGCGCAATTCGTCCTGAAGGATGCGCATGGGCCGGATACCTGTCTTTACCAGTTGATGCTGGTGAATGCCAATACTTCGCTCTATTTTATTCCTGATGCGCCCATCGTTCGTGCCTGCATTAATGCCGTAGATCCTCAGGCCTATACCGTTGACGGCTCAAAAGGTTCAGGGGCGCTGCAATCCCTACAGCTTGCCAGGAAACCATTGGTGGACAGCCTGTACATCCTGAACAATATGATTCAAAGCGGATCGGATGGGAAGGCGGGATTTGTGGAACAGGCAGCTATTCTGGGTAGTCGGCTCAATGAAATTTCGATACAATTTGCCGATACCGTCACCTCTCCCCTTGTAGCGTTGTTTATTGCACAGCAGGTTGATTTTGGGGGTGACCTGGGTCGCCACAGGGCTTTTTCGGCAGGGCTTGAACGTCGGTTTCCCCATTTTTCCCCTATCCGGGCATATATCCTTCGGCTACAAGATTATTTTTCGCTTTTGGAAGAAGAATATATGGTAGGCGATACCCTGCCTGCGAAGGAATATGAGGATATCCGGGGACGAAAGATACCGGTTCGGTTTGAAGAAAAAAAATACTACCTGCTGGAGTTTTGGGCTTCGTATTGCCCGCAATGCCTGGAATCTCTGGAGCAGAAAAGAAGCCTTTATGCGGCTTATCAGTCAAAAGGATTTGAGCTCATCGCATTTGCCCTGGACGAGGATAGGGCGCAGTTTGGGGCACAAACAGCGGCGATGGCATTCCCCTGGCCAGTAGTAGCAGACTTCCGGGGCTGGTCGGGTGTGGCTCCACAGACCTATAAAATAGATCGTATTCCTTTCAATTTCCTGATTGGTTCGGGCGGACGCGTACTCGCAAAGAATATTACCGCGGCAGAACTGGACAAGCTGCTTTCCGGCTCCCGATAGCCCTTCGTTGCCACTTCCAGGCAGCGTTTAGCCATTTATTATCGTTAGGATAGTATTACTTTCAATTTTAGAAAGTCGTTGCACCTGGTAGGTAAAGAATATTATTTTGAATACACACCAGGAAACAACTTTCTCAAAGCGAAAATTATTTTCTGGTGTGCGTCCAGGAAATAGGGGTTGTGTAAAAAAAGAGGCTGCCTCACAAGTCCTTTGGCGGCATTCGCTGCCAAAGAGTATTTTTTTAAAACGCCGAAGGTGGCAGAATACTTTTCGGGCAGCGTCATGACAGGCCGGAGGCTTTTTACACAACCCCCGTCTTTTTACTTAATTACAGCAATACTTGTGAGACTGCTTTAAAAAATATTGAGTTAAATTTTTCTTAATTATTTTTTCGGCTATATTTTTGGGCTTGGATTGTTTTGATCACTTAATAAAATTGGATTAGCATGAAAAAACACTTACTAGCACTTGTGCTGGGGCTACTGTCTTTCGCTGCTATGGCACAGCGGACAGTCACCGGCAAAGTGACCGATGTCAAGGGCGAACCGCTCATCGGCGCCAGTGTCCAGGTAAAGGGTTCCTCGTCTGGATCTGTTACCGATCTTGACGGTTCGTACAGCATCAGCGTGCCTTCCGGCGAACAGACACTTGTGTTCAGTTACACTGGCTATGTTACGAAAGAAGTACTTACGACGGCGACCAACGTGATAGACGTGGTGCTTGATGAAAGTGCAGAGACCCTTTCCGAGGTCGTCGTTACTGCTCAGGGTCTTCGCAGGGACAAAAAGGCGTTAGGCTATGCGGTATCTACCGTAGATGAAAAGGCCATTGCCGACCGTCCCCAGGCAGATGTTGCCCGTGTACTCCAGGGAAAGGTTCCCGGGGTGAACATTACCCAGACCTCCGGGGTGTCCGGAACGGGTACCAACATCATCATCCGGGGTTATTCTTCCATTACAGGCTCTAACCAGCCGCTTTTTGTAGTGGACGGTGTGCCTTTCAACTCCAACACCAACTCCCGCGGTGGTTTCACCCAGGGTGGTCAGCAGGCTTCGAGTCGCTTCCTCGACCTTGATCCGAATGCAATCGAGAGCGTGAGCGTTCTGAAAGGTCTTGCGGCAACGGTAACTTATGGCGATCAGGGCCGTAACGGGGTAATCCTGATTACGACCAAGAGCGGAAGTAAAAATGCCCGCAAGGCGCAGTTCCAGCTTACGCAGTCGTACTTCACCAACACTGCGCACCTCCCAAGGTATCAGAACGACTACGTGGGCGGTTTCCAGCAGAACCTGGGTTACTTCTTCAGCAACTGGGGTCCGACAATCGAAGAGGGGAAAATTTATCCTTCTCAGAATACCAACGCAGCATTGACCAACCACCCGTATGCGTTCCTTTCCAACGCTGCGCTGCGCAATGCCATGGCACCGTATGTGGCTTCGGTAAGCCCTTACACGATGCAGGTATTCCCCAATAACGTGAGCGATTTCTTTCAGACCGGGAATATCTACAACACTTCGTTGAACGTATCCGGTGGTGGGGAAAATATCAGCTATAACATTTCTGCCGGCTATCTCAACGAAGGTGGTTATGTGCCTGAGAACGGCCTGAAGAAGCTCAACCTGGGTACTGGTATCAGTGCGAAGCTCAGCAATAAGCTCAGCCTGACAACTTCCTTTACCTATGCCAATACCGACCAGTTCTCTCCCCCAATCAGCTCGGGTACGGGGAACAACGCCAATGGTTCACCTTCGATATTTGCCAACGTGATGTTCACGCCACGCCAGGTGGATCTCATGGGCTGGCCTTTCGAAAGCCCGGTTGACGGTAGCTCGGTTTACTTCCGCAGCGGTAACGATATCCCGAACCCGCGGTGGATCCTCCAAAATTACACGACAACCGGTCTTGTAAACCGCGTTTTCTCTGCAACCACCCTCAACTACCAGATTGCACAAGGGGTATCCCTCTTGTACAAGCTCGGGATAGATACTTATTCCGAATCCCAGGAATACCGCTACAACAAAGGTGGTGTTGACCTGGTCACTGGTTTTTACAACACGCGGGATATCCAGAATACGATCTGGGACAACAGCGCCATCCTGCAGTTTGAAAAGAGTGTTAGCAAAAAAATCAATACGACGGCTAAACTTGGAGCTAACGTACGCTTCGACGAATTCCGGAGCGTGAGCACCAATAGCCAGAACCAGTTGGCACGGAACCTGTTCCGCCACAGCAACTTCATTGACAACGTATCCAGCGACTTCATCGAAGAGCAGACCCGTATGGGGGTATTCGGCGAAGTTACCGTGGATTACAGCAACTTCCTGTTCCTGAACGTGGCAGGCCGTAACGACTGGACTTCCACGGTGGAAAAAGACTATCGCAGGATTTTCTATCCTTCTGCGAGCTTGTCGTTCCTGCCTACCTCTGCGTTTGCTGGTCTGAGCGGTGGGTTCATCAACTACATGAAAATCCGTGCAGGTGTAGGTACTTCTGCCGGTTTCCCAACGCCTTACTCTACGCGCAGCGTACTTGGGCAAAGCGCCCGTGCATGGCTGAACACAGCTGGTGCGGCACTTCAGTCCCACACAGTGGCGGACTTCCTGGGCAACCCGAACCTCAAGCCGGAGTTGCACACCGAGTATGAATTAGGTATCGAGAGCAAATTTTTCAATAACCGCATTGGTATTGACCTGACGGTTTATCGCAGGAATACCCGCGACCTGATCACCAACTCTCCGCTTGATCCAACGACCGGCTATTCTTCTACGGCCATCAACATCGGCCAGATCCGGAACGAAGGGATCGAACTTAGCGCAACCATCCGTCCGGTTGCCAGCGCCAACTTCAACTGGGATATCACCCTGAACTATGGTCGCAACGTACCTAAGGTGATTGATTTGGGTGCAGATCTCGACGAGGTTCAGTACACGGGCTTTGTAGGACTTGGCAACTTTGCCATTCCGGGCAAGCCGTTCGGTATCATCAAAGGTATTGGCTATCGCCGCAACGAGCAGGGAGTTCCGTTGGTAGATGGTGGTGGTTACCTGGTAGCTACTGCTGAGCCGATCATCCTGGGCGATCCTAACCCAGCTTTCCTGAGCTCTATTATCAATGGCTTTTCCTATAAGGGTTTTAGCTTCGATTTCATGATTTCCTATCGCCATGGCGGTGCCATTTACAGCAGTACGGCTGGTGCCCTGATGGGTCGTGGTCTGACGGAAGACACTGGTCTTTCCAATGGTTATGACCGTGCGCAGACGTTCATCTTCCCAGGTGTTAAGGCGGACGGTACCCCCAATAACATTCAGGTGACCGCTGCTGACGTCGGCTTCAACAACCTGTACTTCTTCGGCGACGAAGGCCGAATCTATGATGGTACTACGATTCGCCTGCAGGAAGTTACGCTTTCTTATACCTTGCCGCAGAACATCGTGAGCAAGACGCCTTTCAAGGGGATTTCGCTGGCAGTATCCGGAAACAACCTTTGGTATCATGCTTTCAATATGCCTAAAGGCCTGAACTTCGATACCGACAACCTCGGTCTCGGCGTTGGCAACGGTCTCGGCTTTGAGTTCCTGACCGGCCCAAGCGCACGCAGGATTGGTGGCTCCCTGAAGCTGAACTTCTGATCGCTGCCCGGAAAATGTTTTTTAACTTAAGAAAAAAAAACAACGATGATTCGCAAATTCAAAATAATGGCCCTGTTTTTGGGGGCAATGCTGGCCGGCTCCTGCGAATTGGACCTGCTGGAGAACCCCAATGCAGTTACCCTGAACAATGCGGATGTGAACTTTTTCCTCAACCGCATCATGCTGGATTATTCCGGCAACTTCAATGCTTTCAGTGACCCGGGCATGCGTCTTACCCGTATGCTCAACCAGGGCGCTGCGATTTATGACAACGCTGTCGCACCTTCCTCTTCGAACGGTCGCTGGTCCAGTTCTTATTCGAATATTCTGCAGGATGTGAAGTCTTTGATTCCTATTGCAGAAAATGCCAAATTGTTTATTCATGCTGGTATTGCCCGAACGATCCGGGCGATGGTTTTGATGCACCTGGTAGATTCTTTTGGGGATGTACCATTTTCTGAGGCTTTGGACAACAGCAACTTCAACCCCGGCGTTTCTAAGGGTGTAGATGTGTACAAAGCTGCCCTTGCCGACCTTGATAAAGCAGCAGAAAACTTTGCTGCTACTTCCCAGGGGAGCCCAAGCAGTGATTTGTTTTATGGTGGCAATACCGATAGCTGGATTCGGGTGGTAAACTCCCTCAAGCTGCGGTATTGGTTGAACCTGAAGCTGGTGGATAAAGCCGGCGCTACTTCGGCCATCAATGCACTGATTACTACGAACCGTTTCGTCTCTACGACTGCACAGAATTTCAACTTCCGTTTTGGTGCCAACCTGTCCAACCCGGATACGCGCCATCCGCGTTATGCTGGTCAGTACAGCCCTACGGGCGGTGGCGGCTACCAGTCGAACTCCTATATGGCACACATGTATTCCTCTAAAGGTTTTCCTGATCCGAGGATCCGCTATTACTTCTATCGTCAGACGACCAGAAACCCAACGGACGTGAACGCGCTCCGCTGTATCACCAATGCCAAGCCTTCGCACTATGGGGCTAACGATGTGTTCTGTCTGGCATCCGACGTCGGATACTGGGGTCGCGATCACCTCAGCAACGAAGGTATTCCACCGGATGGTCTGTTGCGTACTGCATGGGGTCTTTACCCTGCTGGTGGTCTGTATGACAACGACGCAGGCCGTGGTGTATCCCTCGTAGCAGGTGCCAGCGGTGCCGGTGTACACCCGATTATGACCCGTTCTTTCGTTAACTTCATGCTGGCGGAAGCAGCGCTTACGCTCGGTACGAGTGGTGATGCACGTGCTTACCTCAAAACGGCCGTAGAGAATTCCTTCGCCGATATTCGGGCATTTGCTTTGGCTTCCACCGAGGCAGGCAAAATTACGGCTTTTGAAACGGAGAAAAGCATCAACTGGAATAACAGCGTGACCGCTTACGTCAATAAGGTACTTGAAGATTACGATGCGGCCAATGCCGACGGCAGGATGAATATCATTGCAACGGAATACTGGGTAGCACTCTTTGGCAACGGTATCGAAGCATATAACCTCTACCGCCGCACCGGAAAGCCCAGCCCACAGCAGCCTGGCCTCGATCCCAACCCGGGTCCCTTCGTGCGTTCCTACTACTATCCGAACAATTACATCGTCAACAACCGGAACGCTGTCCAGAAGGCCAACGCTACGGTACAGGTATTCTGGGATACTAATCCCGCCAATTTTATCAGGTAATTTTGTTAATCAGGTAAAAAGCGAATACGCATGAAAAATATATTTAAGCTTGGGGCGCTTCTGCTTGCCGTCGTGCTAACCGCGTGCGAGACGGAAATGATTGAGCGTTTCGATGAGTTTAACTTCGAGCAGGGCGGCTACATGCGGACGGTAACCCCCTTGTCCACCACCTTTACCGTGAGCAGGGCGAATATGACCGGCACCAAGATGGAGCAGGTCCTGGAGGCCGTCACGCCAAATTTGGGTGCAAACTTTGACCGCTACGAATTGTCCATCGCTTTTGTGGATGCCACTCCTGCCAATGGTTCCAACAGCAGGGCTGCTGTTGCTTTCCAAACACTGACCTCCTCGCAGTTTACGGCAGACCCACAGACGAAGTATCCGCGGTTTACGCTTTCCGTAACCGGGAAAGCGATGCAGGATAAACTGGGGTTGACCGATGCCCAGATCTCTACCAGCGACCGCTTCGAGGTTACCGGAAAAATGTTCCTCAAGGATGGCAGGTCCTTTGACCGCTCCAATACCGGGGTGAACATTACCGGTGGTGCATTTTACAACTCACCATTCTTTTATCGCGTGAATATCGCGAACTGATTGGATCATCAATTTTATCGAAGGGCTATCCGGCATGCAGCCGGATAGCCTTTTTTATTTTTTGTTCAAAATATTATTTGGTAGCGCCAGTTGTCTTTGGGCGCAAAAACATCTTTTTGCGCAACCGTTTCAAAATCGTTACTGCAGGTGGGGAAGTATGTTTGAGAAAGCTTTAGCCATCATTTCGCTCAATGGCGGAGACGGTCGTAGAACCGTATCAACACTGCGCATAACACGGTTAAAGTGTGTCCGTTCTTACAAATAATTAAGAAAATTTATTGTTAAATTAATATTTTGCTGTATTTTCAGCCACTTATTGTAAAAACCTCCCAAAGGCTTGTTTTTTCTCGTTTTTTAGCGTCAAAATGCCGTTTTGAGTCATATCCCTGAACAAATGTCTATCAAAAAACTGGCCGCTTTTTGTCAGCGGTTCATCATATTTTAGGCACTGTATTTTTAATAAACAAACTGGATAAATTATGAAAAAACTCTCACTGGTTTTGGGTTTAGTCCTCTTTGCCTTTGGTGCAGCCATGGCGCAGCGGACGATCAGTGGAAAAGTTACCGATTCCGCCGGGGAGCCGCTGATTGGGGCGAGCGTACTGGTAAAAGGGACTTCTACTGGTACAGTTACCGATCTTGACGGCAGCTACTCGATCGAAATTCCTGCGGGCACAGTGGTGCTGGTGTACAGCTACACCGGTTACACTTCCCAGGAGGTCGCAGTAGGCACTTCCAACGTTCTGGATGTGACGCTGGCAGAGTCGGCTGAGGTCTTATCTGAGGTGGTTGTGACCAGCTTAGGTATCAAGAAAGAAAAGCGCGCCCTCGGCTATGGGGTAACTACGGTTACCGAAGAGCTGATTGCCAAGCGCCCGGAAGCGGACGTGAGCCGTATCCTCCAGGGTAAAGTGCCCGGGGTGAACATCACCTCTACGAGTGGGGTATCCGGTACGGGTACGAACATCGTCATCCGGGGGTATTCCTCCATCACGGGCAGTAACCAGCCGCTCTTCGTTGTGGATGGTGTACCTTTCAACTCTTCTACTAACGCCCAGACGAGCTTTGCTTCGGGGGGTACCACGGCCTCCAGCCGTATGCTCGACCTCGACCCGAACAATATCGAGTCGGTCAGCGTACTGAAGGGTCTTTCCGCAACTGTACTCTATGGCGACCAGGGCCGTAACGGCGTTATCCTGATCACGACCAAGAGCGGGAGCACGACCCCCAAGAAAAAAGCCGATATCAGCGTAAGCCAGTCGTATTTCCAGAATACGATCGCTTCGCTTCCGGAATATCAGAACAACTACGGTGGTGGTTTCCAACAGCTTACTCCGGAGTCCTGGTTCTTCAGTAACTGGGGTGCCAATTTCGACGTGGTAAAAAGCGTGCCTCACCCCGTCGGACTTTCTGGTGTTGCCAGTATCCGGAACGCTTTCCCACAATTCGCCGTTGACCCCAGCAAGCCATGGGGCGCAGGTGCAAACTCTTCGAATGTGGTACGCTACGAAAATAAAGCGTACGAAACGATCGGAACGTCCTTCTTCCGCACAGGCGATGTGTTCAATACTTCGCTCCAGATCAATGGTACGGCAGGAAGTACAGGGTATAATGTGAGCTTTGGCTACCAGGATGAGATGGGCTTTACACCAGGGAATACCCTGAACAAGCTCAACTTCGGCCTTGGCCTGAACTCTGCAATCACCGATAAGCTTTCGGTACGTTCCTCCTTCTCCTTCATCAATACAGACGTAGTGACCCCACCGCTGAATGCCGGCTTTGGTTCCGGACCTAACGGCGGTATCCCCTCGGTTTTTGCAAACGTCATGTACACTCCGCGTAATGTGGATCTCGCTGGTCTTCCTTTCGAGAACCCTGTGGATCGCAGCTCCGTTTACTACCGGGGTGGTAACGATATCACCAACCCAATCTGGTTGACTAAATACTTTTCCAACACCAGTGTGGTGGATCGTTTCTTCAATTCCACTTCGGTCAACTATGACATCTCCAAAAAGCTTGGCCTGGTGTACCGGGTAGGTTTGGATACCTACACCGAGAACCAGGAAGTGAAGCTGAACAAAGGGGGTGGCGGTGGCGTCAACGCAATCGTCAACAGTGGTTTCTATAAGAGTACGACGATTAAAAATACCATCTGGAACCAGGATGTCAACCTGAACTATAATACGTCTCTTACCAGCAAGCTCAAGCTGACTGCTTTGGTAGGTGCCAACTACCGTACCGACGAGTACAGCCAGTTTGGTCTTGCTTCCAACAACCAGCTGACTTTTGGGCTGTTCAACCACTCTAACTTCATCGCTACTTCCTCCAGGGATCCTTTTGGTGGGGCGATCAACTATGTTCAGCAGGAGAAGCGCGCAGGGGTGTACTCCAGCGTAACCCTTGACTATGCGGATTACTTTTTCGTGAACCTGCTTGGACGTAACGACTGGACTTCAACTGTTGAAGAAGATAACCGCCGGATCCTCTATCCAGGGGCGAGTATCTCGTTCATTCCAACCGCTGCATTTGCAGGCCTTGAGTCCAAGACGCTCCAGTACCTGAAAATGCGCCTGGGATATGGTACTTCCGCTGGTTTCCCCAGCCCATACAGTACGCGTAACATCCTGAACCAGAACCCACGTGGCTGGGCAGATGCTGCCGGGACCGTTTTCTCTACGCAAGCGATCTCCAACTTCCTCGGCAACCCAAACCTCAAGCCCGAGTTGCAGAAGGAATTTGAATTCGGTGGCGAAGCAATTCTCTTCAACAACCGTTTGAAACTCGATATCTCGATATATCAAAAAACTACAGATAACCTGATTACCAATGCACCGATTGATCGCGCAACTGGTTTCTCCAGCACGGCCATCAACCTTGGTGGGTTGGAGACTAAAGGTGCAGAAATTATGGCTACGGTTACCCCATTCCGCACCCGTTCAGGGTTTAACTGGGATATCACCGCTAACTTTGCACGCTACCGTTCGGTCATCACCGAGCTTGGCGGCGGCTTGGAGCAGGTGTTGATTTCCGGTTTTACCAACCTGGGTAACTTTGCCATCCCTGGCCGTCCTTATGGCATTATCAAGGGGATTGGTATTGCACGCAATGACAAGGGCGAGAAAATCGTAACTTCCAACGGTCGCTACCTGGAAGCTACGGATATCGTAGAGCTGGGTGATCCAAACCCGGAGTTCACCTCTTCTCTGATCAATTCGATCAGCTTCAAGGGCTTCAATCTTTCCTTTATGTGGGAATATCGCCACAAAGGGGTAATTGTGAGCAACACGGTCAAAGGCGTTCTTGCCCGTGGTCTTAGCAAAGATACCGACCAGCTGGACCGTGGACTTACGTTGGTGCTTCCTGGTGTTCAGGCAGATGGTACCAAGAACAATGTTCAGGTAACTGCTGCAAACTACTTCTTTGATAATTACTTCTTTACGGATGAGGCCATCACGTTCGATGGCAGTACGATCCGCCTCCGCGAAGCGGCCCTTACCTACAACCTGCCTTCCAAAGCAGTATCGAAGCTGCCTTTCAAAGGAGCTTCTCTGACGGTAACTGCCTCCAACATCTGGTTCCGTGCACTGAATATGCCGAAGTTCGTCAACTTTGATACCGATGTACTCAGCACGGGCGTTGGCAACGGTCTGGGCTTTGACTACCTGACCGGCCCAAGTGCCCGCCGGGTTGGTGCAACGCTCAACTTAACTTTCTAAACTAAAAAATGTATCAACAATGAAGAGATTTCTCATAAATGTGTTGCTCATTGCGGGGGTACTTACCGTTAGCTCGTGCGATTTCAAATTCGACGAGTTGCTGGATAACCCGAATGAAGTGAACGCTTCCAGCACCAACGTTGACTTCCTCCTGAACCAGATTCAGGTGGACTTCTCCGGTTTTTTCAGCGGTACGAGCAGCCGTGGGCAAAGGGTGACGCGTATCATCCACCAGGCTTCTGATACCTATGAAATTTCCTACCAGCCGGTTAACCAAAACGGCACGTGGGGCACGGCTTATGCCAGTATCCTGAACGATATCAAGACGTTGAAGACGCTTGCAGAGGCAGGCAATTTCCGTCGCCACCTCGCGATCGCACAGACCATCGAGGCGTATGTCTGGATGAGCCTGGTGGATACTTTCGGAGATGTCCCATTGACAGAAGCCCTGGATCCGGCGAATTTCAACCCTGGTGTCAGCCCAGGTGCGGATGTGTACAAAGCAGCTTCCGACCTTTTGGTAGCGGCTAAAGCGAATTTCAGCGCGGCTACCTTTTTAGGTTCGCCAAACGACCTTTTCTATGGCCGTAATTACACGCGTTGGATCCGTCTGGTGAACACGCTTCAGTTGCGCTATCACCTCAACCGTCGCCTGATTGACAAAGCGGGTGCTACGACAGCGATCAATGCATTGATCACGGAAAACAACCTGCTCCAAACGGGCGATGATTTCGTCTTCCGTTATGGGGTAAGCAACGCGGATCCTGTTAGCCAGCACCCTAACTTCGTGGGCCAGTACCCCAATGGCGGTGGCGACTACCAGTCGGTCTTCTTCATGTGGCACCTCACAGAAGCCAAAGGTTTCGATGATCCACGTGCACGCTATTATTTCTACCGCCAGGTCTCTGCTAACCCGACCTCTGAAGCAGAAGCAAGGTGTATCACCGAGTTTCTCCCCGCACACTATCCACAAGGTATGATCTGGTGTATGCCAGGCACCCGGGGCTATTGGGGCCGTGATCACCTGGACCCACAGGGTATCCCACCGGATAACAACAAGCGTACCCTGTATGGTATCTATCCTGCGGGCCATAGCTTCGACAACAATACCCCTGCGGGTATGACTGCCGCTAACCGCGGTGCAAATGGTGCAGGTATCCAGCCGATTATGCTGGCGGCATACGCCGATTTTATGGTAGCTGAAGCTGCCCTGGAACTGAATGGTAATGCAGCGGCAGCAAAAACAGCGATGATGTCCGGTATTACAAAGCACATCAACTTTGTACGCTCCTGGTCCCTCACCACCGCTGAAGCGGCTAAGATCACTGCTTTCGAATCCAATAGCGCATTTGATACCAAAAGGACTCAATATACGAATGCCGTTAGTGCGGAATACGACGCTGCTGCCGATAACAAGAGCAGGCTGCGCATTATCGCACGGGAGTACTGGATTTCCCTTTTCGGTAATGGTAACGAAGCGTATAACCTTTATCGTAGAACAGGTATGCCTGATAATATGCAGCCTGGTCAAATCCCGAACTTCGGTAAATTCCCACGGTCTTTCTTCTATCCTGCCGATCACGTCAACCTCAATTCCAAGGCGAAGCAGAAGGCCAGCCATGATGTGAAGGTATTCTGGGACAATAACCCGGACGGTTTTATTAAATAATTCAAAAACGGACATCAAATGAGCAAATTCATAAAATATGTATTCGGACTGCTGCTCGTGCTTTCCTTTCACGGATGCACCGACTTCGTCGAGCCAGCAATCCCCTACAACAATTTTGACACAGGGGTGTACCTGCGTACGCTGAGCCAGACATCCAGCTTCAATTTCTTCCAGTTGTCCACGGCAAAACTGACCCTTATGGTCGAAGCAGTAGATATCCAGGATGGCAAGCTGGTAAAAGATGTCGAAGTATTTGTAAACCGCCGCCGTGGAGCCAGCCTTACGCCTGAGAAGAAGGTGAAGACTGTTACAGCAGCAGATTTCAAATCGCATACGGTCATTATTCCCGATGTACATCCTGCTTCCGGAAGCAAGTATCCCGCTGCTACGATCGAGGTCACGATTCAGGAGGCGCTTACCGCAATGGGGCTTACGCTGAACGATATCAACGGGGGTGATTTCATCGAATTCCGCCTCTCCCTGAATACGACGGATGGCCGTACGTTCACCAATTCCAACCAGAGCGGTGACGTTGCCGGGGGCGCTTACTATCGTTCGCCCTTCTTCTATCGTATCCCGATTGTATGCCCAAGCGAACTGGAAGGCACCATGGACTATGTTCAAACTAGCATGTTCTGCCCGGGTCAAATCTCCGGTACGGTGACCTGGACCAAGGCTTCCGCAACGACGTATAAGTCTTCTGACTTCTCCTTCGGCTCCTGGGTACATTGCTATGGCGCAAGTGGTGGCGTGCCCGGCGGTACCCTTACCATGAGCGATGCCTGCGGCGTTATCTCCATGACGGGTACGGATCAGTACGGCGACCG
>JBEIGB010000037.1:0-31708 GCA_040382095.1 Lewinellaceae bacterium | reverse complement strand
CTGTCCGTTGGCATCCATATAGCCTTTACCGAGCTGCTGGCTGCCTATCCCCATACTTGCCGGGGGGCATTGGCTAAAGGCTTCCCCCTGGAAGTAGCGGAGGTTGCCAGTACTATCGATCAGGCTGACAGGATTTGTATAGCGGTTGCCGATGGTATCGAACCCGCTCACGGAGAGTCGGTGTACGATGTGGGTATGGGGATAGCCTTTTGCCCGTAACCGGTCATTGAGGTATTCCTGGCCCAGGAATTCGTACAGACGGTTGAAGGCATCGTTATCGCTTACGAGGAAGATTTTTTTGATATAGTGCGCAATGGAAGGCAGCCCGTTGGCGGCAGTACTGTCCTGGTCAACGGCGGTTTGCGGGGCCCGCCCTGCACCGGTGAGCATGGGGCTGTTGTGGCCGGCACCGAGGATGCCGAGCTCATTGAGCTTTTCGAGGGCCATGAACGCAGCCGGCATCTTAACGGTGCTGGCAGGGTAAAAGTACTGGGTGGTATCCCCGAATGTATAGGTCTGGAAATGTGGCCGGTTTTGGGCATCGCGGTCTATCTGGGTATAGACGATCTGGATCCGGTATTTTTCCGGCTGCTGCAGTAGCGTATCCACTTCCATAGGCAGGCGGGCAAGGATTTGCTGCAGGGGAGATTGAGCCTGGGGCAGACTACAGCAAGCCGTCAGGGCCAAAATAGATAGAAAGTATTTCATAAAAATTTTCTTCAAGAACCTTTACTGCAAATCTATGCATTCCCCACTATATTCTGTACATCCAACTATTTGATTTTCCGATGAAAAGAATGTCTGACGGGGCGTTTTGACCTGCTTTTACCGGGGGTACAGGCATAGGTCGGAATGGCTGGCATCTGCCGCGCCCTGCCTGTATATTTGTTGGGTAATGAGGCGCGCTCAATTACGGCCCCGGCAATTACCGGGGCAAAACTCAAACCACTTTTTTAAACTAAACAATTTTCTAATGAAAA
The DNA here is from genome assembly GCA_040382095.1 of Lewinellaceae bacterium. Classification (GTDB taxonomy): domain Bacteria; phylum Bacteroidota; class Bacteroidia; order Chitinophagales; family Saprospiraceae; genus JADJPL01. The sequence continues at coordinate 30,728 of JBEIGB010000037.1, read as the reverse complement.
CGATCAAAACCTCTTTGATGCGGGTAGCCGCGATGGTCCTGACGGTACTGACCTCCGCTTCGCTCCTGTTGCATCCTGGTAGCCTGAAAGCCTACGATGACTGGACGGATCCCTACGACCGCGAATATGAAGACCCGCTCGACGGCGGAAGCAAGTGCGGGTTTTTCCAGGTCACCAGGGTCTGTGGGCGCACAGCTTCCGGGGGCTTTGCCGGATGGATGAGCCGGAATGTCGGCGTTAATGTGGACGGCAAGGGTGGCTTCAATACCTATTACGAAAAGGACTGCAGCAACGGCAATAACAAAACCTGTGAATACAGAAATGATTGTAAGGGTTCTGTGAGCAGGATTGCTTATTACCTTCCGGATTGTACGATTAAGATTCACTGATTAATGTTCAACTAATACCCCGGTGGGCTTTGGGCGCAGGCGCGTGTAGTGGATATAAAAATGACGATTTTTTGTAAAACCACGCGTCCTGCGGCCATTGTCCATACGCCGGCGGATCAAACTTTCCTATCCATGAAACGGCATTACTTTTTTTTACTCCTTCTCTTTTTCGGCTGTGAAAGCAAGCATCGGGAAACGATTCCGGGCACTGCTACGCCGATCGTCCTCGATAACCGCAAGATTGCGAGCCAGGCCATACTGGACGAGCTAATCCAGGATATCGAATGGATGCCACTGGAAACCTCCCGCGCCGCTATCGTCGGGAATAACACCTATCAGATAGCTGCTTTCGGCGATCGCCTTTTCCTCCTGTACACGGGGATTAATAGTACGCTCGCGATTTTCGACCGTTATACCGGTAAATTCATCAAAAAGCTATCCGCACAGGGGAATGGGCCGGGCGAATTCTCCAAGATCACCAGCTTCAGCGTCCGCCCGGAGCGGAAAACCCTCGAGATTACAGCCGGCTTCGAACGCAAAGTATTGGGCTTTGACTTTAATGGCAATCTTCAATCCGAGGTCTTTTGTGAAATCCCGTTTACAAACAAGGCCTACCTGTCTAATGGGGAGAAAGTCGTCTATTCGCAGACGGGCAACCGTATGTTCACGAGCGGTACAGGAGACTTTGAGCTGCTGGCTTTAGGCGAAAACAATGCCTTCCATGCCGGGATCAAGCAGCTGGACGTCAGGCACCCCACGTCCCTGATTTCTGCATACATTTTTTTCCCCTACCGGGATTCCCTCCGCTTTATAAAGCCTTTCTGCGATACGATATTTCAGTTGACCCCCCGTGGGGCGGCGCCAAGGTATGTTGCATACTTTAAAAAAGGCAGTGTGGGTAGTAAATTTTGGGAAAACCCAAACCTTCAGGGTACAAGGGATGAGATACACCAGATTCACCACATCCCTTCCCTGCTCCCCATTTATTTTGAGAATGACCGTATCGTATTCGGGGTTTATCAGTCGGACGACTGGTTTAGCCATCATTTTATCTATGAAAAGGCATCGAAAACTGTGCGCTACAATTTTAGCCGCTTGTGGTATAAAAAATGGGATATCCCGCTGCCCCCTCCCCTGCATATTGGTACCGAAGGCCTGCTTTTCCTGCTCACCCCGGGCGAATTAAAGACTCTTGTGCAGGAGCATCCGGAGCCTTCATTATTGCCTGCAGACTTTCGGCAGGCAATCCAAAGGGCGCAACCTGGCGACAACCCTTTTTTTGTGTATCTGAAGTTTAAAAATTAGACTTGTTGCGGTGGGATTATCCGCGGTAATACAAGGTATTTTCCCGTCACATTGGTCTGACATAGCGGAGTCTACTGAGCCTAAGCCGTAGCGTGATTTTATGTTCACACCATAAACTTTAACCCTGTGCACTTCGATAACAAAACCGAATATTTTCTGGGAATTGCCACGCTGGCCAACCTGTGTGTCGTAGCCTGGTTTTTTTTCATAAAGCCACCAAAGCCAGGCAGATACCCTGCCCCCCCTGTTGCGGTAGATTGTGGAGCAACAGAGGGGATAAAAGAAGACCTTTTCTTCCGCAGCCTCCTGGATGAAAACCGCCAATCCCCCTCCAATACTACAATCGCCACTTCAGGGCCCCGTTTATTGATGCGCTTTTCTTTTCGCAATTGCGACCTCTGTATCAACAGTGCCATCGCAGAATTGCAACGCGTGGAAAAAGCATTTGGGCAGGAAAACATCCTGCTTACCGGCACATTTCAATCAGTGCGCGAATTTGAAATTTTTGAAGGGTCGGGAAAATCTTTTGCTTTTTCCTGTGTAAACGTACCGGCGGATTGCTTTGGGTTACATGCTGAGCGCGATGCTTCCCAGCCTTTTTTCTTCGTCTTGTTTCCAGATGGCAGTGTCCGGCACGTATTTTTTCCAATGAAGGAAGAGGTCGGACGGACGAGGAAATACCTGCGGGTCATCGGCGAGCGCTATTTTCAAAAATTTTCAATATAGGATATGCATAATCCCCTGACGCCGCTGCGGGTAGTCCTGATATTTCTCGCAGTTTCGCTTCCGGTGTTGTTTCTGCTGCCGCATCTGAAGGTTGGGCTTGCACCTGCCCCGCCTGGAAGCCTTTTGGAAATCCGGGTTTCGGCGCCATTCTTTTCGCCGTACGAGGTGGAGCATCAGGTCATTGGCCGGATAGAAAATGCTTTATCGGCCATCCGGGGCCTGAGCGCTATCCGTTCGGTGGCGCAGGAAGGCGGCGGTACGGTTACCCTGGAATTTTCCGATACCGATAAGCGGGGCATCCATCGCATGGAAGTTGCGGCTAAGCTGCGGAGTATATATCGCGGACTTCCTGACGGTGTCGCTTATCCGTCCATTGAAGGGGGGAGGTCAGATCGTCCCGCTGCTGGTATTACGGTACTGGAGTATTTTGTCTATGGGCAATGCAGCGCTGCCGAGGCACGTAAATGGGCAGAAGGTTTTTTTCGAAAGATACTGGGCAGTACCGAAAGTATTTCTGATATCCAATGTACAGGCGGAGAAGCCGAAGCAATACAGGTGTTGTACGATTCGAAAAAAATGTATGCGCTGGGTGTTTCGCCCGAGGAGGCCCGCCGGGCTATTCAGGATACGTATGGCGGGTACTTTCCGGGGGTGGTCCGGGATACGAATGGGTATGCGCTGCCTTTACACCTATCCCCCCGGCACCGGGCGGTTACCGGAATGGGTCAACTCCCCTTATTATCTCCCGGGCGCTTACCGCTAAAGCTTTCCGATATAGCTCAGTCATTGGTGGGGCAGATGCCTGCTACCACACTTTTCCGGGTGGACGGCAGGGAAGTGGCCAGGGTGCGGATATCTGTCAAGGCCGGTGTAAACAGTGTACAGGCAGCGCGCCGTATCCACCAGCAGGTAATAGCGGGCACAGATGTCCGGGATGCCCTTCGGGTGCGTCTTGCAGTGGACTATACCCGGGAGGTTAAAGCGGAGGTAGGCAAAGCTATACATAGGTCGGTGGCCTCCATGTTGATCTTGCTTTTGCTGTTGTGCTTGAGCTACCGCAATTTGAATATGGCACTGATCCTTGCATTCAGCCTTGGCGTCAACCTGTCACTGGCACTGGTGTTGGGGTGGGTAATCGGATTGCAGTGGCATCCTTATACCCTTGCAGGATTAGGTGTAGCTTTTGGTTTGATGGTGGATAATACGATCGTTATGCTGGATGCCTGCCGCAGGGGAGCGGAAAGCCGGATTTTCCCCGCCTTGCTGACGGCGACTTTGACCAGTATGGCGGCTCTTTTGCTTGTGTTCGTCCTGCCTGGAGAATACCGTCAGAACCTGGGTGGTTTTGCACTCATCGTCTTTCTTTGCCTGCTGGCTTCTCTGCTTACGGTAAAGTGGCTGGTACCAGCCTGCTATGGCCTTTGGGCGGGTTCTACTTCAGGTAAAGGGCATAAGGCTGCAAAACTTCGGAAAATCTGGTACTTGTTGATGGCTTATCGGCGGGTTATCGCATTCTGGGGCAGGAGAAAGGTGTTTTTTGCCGCGTTCTGGATACTGGCTTTTGGCCTTCCGGTTTTTCTGCTCCCATACCGGGGGATAGGTGCTGGCTTTTTAGACAAGTTGTTGGATTCCGGTTGGTTTCAACGGGATTTTCGCCCTCATTTGGAAACCTTTCTGGGCGGTACACTGACGCGGTTTGCCACGAAGCTGCAGGAGGCAAGTATTTTCAAGGCACCCTTGCCCACGGCCCTTTTTATCCGTGCCGAATTGCCACAGTACCATACCCTGGAACAGGTCAATGCGATCATGTACCGCATGGAGGCACTACTCGCCGGTTTTAATGGCCTTGCCGGCTTTTATACGGTGGTACATGATGGCCGGTTTGGGGAGATCATCGTACATTTTTCTCCAGAAGCTGAAAAGAATGGTTTACCCTTGCAGGTACAAGCAGAGGTAGAGCGGCTTGCCCAGGCTTTTAGTGGGGTACAATGGGGTATTTTTGGTCAGGGTGCTTCTTTCAACAGCTCCCTTTTTGCTGCGCAGATAACAGCTACACAGCTGATCATCAAAGGATACGACTATCGGGAAATTGTTCGTCAGGCAGAAATTACTGCAGCTTTTTTGGGCAGAAATATGCGCGTTGCTCACATTCGTACCGACATGGCACAGGCCTGGAACGACCGGCCGCTCGAAGAATGGCGTTTTGTGCTGGCCCCGCAGAAATTAGCTGTACACGGGATAGACGCTGCCGCTCTGGCTTCAGTGGTGCAGACCGAAACAGCGGCTTCTGCTTTCCATATTGAACATCTGGGCGGCACTTTGGCCGTAAGGCTGGGGCCCGGTATTCCCCTGGACTTGTATTCCCTTATCCATCGGCCACTGCTACTTCCTGATGGCAGGGCCGTTTACCTGAGTGAACTGGGGAGGCTGGAGTTGCGTAAGGCAAATAATGCGATTTACCGGGAAAACCGTCAATATATCCGTGTCATTGGATATGAGTATATCGGGGATTACGAACAGGCGAATGCGCTGAATAAAGCGGTACTGGAAGATATTCGCAGGGGTTTACCTCCCGGTTTCACGATTGAGAGCGGGGAGGAAAGCATACGTGCAAAAACAGTGAAGGGCTGGATGCTTTTACTGTTGTTGTTGCCCTGCATCAACTTTTTTCTGTGTGCCGTTCTCTTTGAAAGTCTTTGGAAGCCGTTGCTTGTGCTTTTGGCACTCCCGGTTTCATTTATTGGCATCTTCGTCGTATTTGGGGCAGGGTTTTATGGCTTTGACCATGGGGGTATTGCCGCTTTTGTTTTGCTAGGGGGGATTTCTGTAAATGCGGTAATCTTTCTTTTGCAAGACCTGGAGCATGCCCGTGGTAAACAGGGCAATTTTGGGACAACACTGATAAAAGTCGTATTCCGACGCTCTGGCGCCATCTTACTGACAGTTTCCTCTACAATCTGTGGTTTTATTCCTTTTCTGGTAGCCGGGAGGGAGGTCCCTTTCTGGTCTGCCTTGTCTGTCGGTACAATTGCAGGCCTTGTGATGTCGCTGGTAGCGTTTTTCGCAGTTGTGCCTGTATTGATGTGGAAAAGGGAGAAGCTATAAATGTGGGTAGTTGCGACCAGATTATCGGGGGTGGGCATCGTTTTTTTACCCTTGCGGTGGTTTTTTGGGCACGAAGCCCAATTACACAACCCCGTTATAATACGTGTGTCGTACTTTTTTACTGGCAATTTCTTATCTAAACAATTAAAAACTGACCTCATGAAGCGCATTTTTACCCTGTTAATTGGTACGGCCTTTTTTTTGGAGTGCTGCACCGACCCCCCCCAGGCGACCAGCTATATTCCGGGCAAAGGGATGAAAATGGAAGGTACCTTTGAAGTGCGTACTTCCCAGGTAAAATTAGGAATATTGACCTTCCCCATCCAGGCGAGGGGGAAAATACGGTCGGGATATGAAGAACAGATTCGCGCCCAGGCGGGCGGGCAGGTAGAGTCCTGTATGGCAAGGAATGGACTTAGGGTAAAAAAAGGGGAAATACTGGCAACAGTGGGAACGGCGGCGATGGAACTGCGCAGGGAACGGCTTATGGCACACGTCTTTCACGCACAAAAAGAGTACGAGAGTCAGTGCCTGGGTTATGCGGCGCTGCTAAAAGAGAAAAGCCCCCAGGAAGCGGAGGAGGTGCGCCAAAAGCTACGGATCTCGACAGGGTTGACCGGGTTGGAAATTGACCTGCGCGAGGTTGAGCTGGAGATGGACCTCGCCAGGATAAAGGCTCCGGTGGATGGTATTTTATCCGAGGTGGCCGTGGTGCGGGGGATGACACTGCTTCCCGGACAGGAATTATTTCGTATCTATGACCCGGAACATCTTTTCCTGGAGGGCCGCATACCCGAAACGGATCTTTCCCGTTTGAGGGTTGGCATGCCAGCCTGGATACATCCGGTTGCCAGTCCCCAACAACCCCGCTATGCGGTACTCGAAGCAATAGATCCTCAGGTCGGTGCCGACGCGCTGGTAAAAGTGTACCTGCGCTTAAAAGATACGAAAGGCTTATTTCCCGGAATGAATGCCCTCGCCAAAATACCCGTCCCGCAGCAGCAGGGGATTCTTGTCCCACGGCAGGCATTGGTGCTGCGCGATGACCGTCCTGTGGTCTTTACTGTTGAAAAAGGTCGTGCAAAATGGAACTATGTGCGTCTCGGAGCAGAGAACGGCGAATGGTTGGAAATCCTGGAGGGGGTTTCTGTCGGGGATGAGGTGATTATCTCCAATCATGTCCAGCTGGCACATCAGGCGGCAGTAGTACCGATCCGGTCCACTTCTGATCTGGTCGGGCAATGATCGCCGCATTATTGCAACGGCCGGTTGCAGTCCTGCTCAGTAGTTTGCTTGCCATTTTATTGGGGGTGGTTGCCTTATTCGACCTGCCGGTATCCTTATTGCCCGATATCGAAGCTCCGCAGGTGACGGTGCAAATACATCTTGAGAAGTCGTCTGCCGAGGTGCTGGAAAACCTGGCGATGGCCCCGTTGCGCGAGGCCCTGGCTCATACAGGGGGGTTAAAGTACGCTGAAAGTGTGGTTTCAGAAGACCAGGGTTTTTTGACCCTTGGTTTCGAGTACGGTACAGACATGGATATGGCCTGTCTGGAACTAAACGAGCGAATTGACCGGGTACTGGGTAATTTGCCCCGTGAGATGCCCCGTCCCTTATTGATCCGGTCGAATACTTCGGATATCCCGATATTGCGTTTACAGGTCGTTCCGAAAGAGAAAGGAGATATCGTACGGGTATCTGCCCTTGCCGACCAGGTAATCCGCAGGAAACTGGAGCAGATTCCCGGGGTTTCTATGGTAGATTTGAACGGCCTTCATACGAACGTATGGTTGATTTCGCCTAAAAGGGAAATATTGTATACCCTGGGGATAAGCGAAGACCAGATCCAGGAGACCATTCGCGGCCTGGATCAGGAATTCGGGACATTTTCGGTGAAGGACGGTCATTACCGCTATTTTGTACACCTGGCAAGTACCAGTAGCGACATAAAAGATATTGGGTCAATTCCCGTACAAGTGGGTCCGGGTGCTTATATGCCCTTGTCCAGGCTGGCGGATATATCCGGTGGGGAGCGTCCTTCGACGGGATACCATCTTTACAATGGGAAGCAGGCGGTCGCAATTCAAATCCGAAAACAGGCAGCCGCACGGATGGATGAAGTGGCGCCAAGGATACGGGAAGTTGTCGGGGAGCTGCAACGGGCACATCCGGAGGCATCGTTTGAGCTTACCCGCGACCAGTCGCTTTTGCTTAATGCCGGCATAGGGAATTTATACCAGGTCATTGCTTATGGCACCTTGCTATCCATACTGATCCTTTTCCTGTTTATTGGGAACCTTTCCCTCGGGCTGGTATTGGGCCTCACCATTCCGGTGAGTTTATTAATCACCTTTGCGCTGTTCCGTTGTTGTGGGATAAGCCTGAACATTATTTCCCTTTCCGGGCTTGCGCTGGGGGTCGGTATGCTGATTGATCACTCGATCATCGTCCTGGACGCGATTTCCCGTAAAATAAAAAAGGGGAAGGCACTTTCTTTGGCATGTTCGGAAGGTGCGGAGGGGGTGTTTGTACCCGTACTGGGCCAGACCCTTACCTCGGTTGCGGTATATGCGCCGTTGATCTTGTTGCCGGGCATCTCCGGCATGCTGGTTTTTGACCAGGCCGTTGCGTTATCGCTTTCCCTTGGGGTATCTTTACTGGTTGCATTTATTTTGGTGCCGCTGCTTTGCAGGGGGGTACTGGGAGCTGGTTTTTCCAATACTCCGAAGGACACCACATGTTTCAAATGGCTTCTTGGAGTGTACCACCTTTTTATTTCGGCAGTACTCGCGAGGAAAGGGGTTTTCGTTGTTTTGGCCATTGTATTTGTATTATCCGCAGCCTGGGCGTTTCGGGGTATTCGCGTGGAAGGTTTGCCTGAAATGGACCAGAAAGATACCTTGCTGGGCATAGACTGGCGGGAGCCCATTTCAGCATCGGAGAACCTGCGTCGTTTTCGGGCCCTTGACACCTTGATTACCCGATACTCTGCATACCGGGAGGCGGAAGTGGGCCCGGTGCAATTTGCCCTTACTGCGCAGGCACAGACCTCCAGGCAAGTTCAGGTATATTATACATGTAGCCGGAGTACGGATCGGCGGGTCCTTGATGCAGAGGTTCGCTCCTGGATAAGACAGCATTATCCGCGTGCGGGTTTCCGTTTTGAAGCGGGGCCGAATGCGCTCAACCAGGTATTTTCAAGCCAGCAGCCATTTTTTGAGGTTCGGCTCAGGGCATTAGACGCTGGTTCGGAGGGATGGTCTTCTGATCAAGTACGATCTGCGCTCAGGGATTTTCCATTGGAGGAGTTTCGTCCCGGCCTGGGAACGGAAACGGAAGCAGGTATTTCGCTGCATCTGGATATGGAAAGGATGGCCCTTCACCGGCTTTCGGGAGCAGCGGTAGCCGGGAGGATCGGCATTTTAACAGGCACTGGCGGGATACTGGTGAGCGGTTTTGGTACAGCGGACGCAAAGCTTTACCTACAGCCGGCAGAAGGGGGATTGCCAGCGCTGATGGAAGAAGGGATTCTAACCCCTGGTGGACAAGTACTGCCGCTGTCTCATTTTCTGCGGTATTCCAAACGGGAAGCTCCTGCCCATATTACTGCGGATAAATCGGGGCGCTATTTTTCCTTAAAGTATGAGGGCAGTGACCGGAACATGGGATCTGCGAAGGAAAAAATCCTCGCATGGGCACAACATCATGGCCTGGATGCCCAATTTACAGGCAGATATTTTGAATCCAGGGAAAATCTTTTCGCACTCGGGAAAATCTTTCTGCTCACGCTCGTACTGCTGTATTTCATCCTTGCCCTTCAGTTTGACCATGTCCTTTTACCATTGGCGATCATGAGCGCGCTCGCTTTTGGGATTTCAGGAGCACTTTGGCTGGTATATATCAGCGGCGCTTCACTGAATATCATGGCGGCCATTGGGCTTGTTGTCGTACTCGGGATTATCATTGACGATCCTATTCTTAAAGTCGAAGTCATTCGGCAACTGTGGGCGGATTTCAGGGCCAAAGGATATTCCGAAAAGTTGGCACTTGAAAAAGCAGTGGAATCATCGGGCGTCATTTGCCTCAAACCTATGCTCATGACTACCCTGACGACCTGTCTGGCATTGGTGCCGGTATTTTTTACCAGCGGGATAGGCTCTGAACTTCAAAGGCCGCTTGCCCTGGTTGTGATTGGCGGCCTCACTGCGGGAACTTTTTTTACTTCCTGGTTTATCCCACTGCTTTTTACGGCTATTGTGAAAAAGTAAGGGGGGCCACTTTTTTGACCATTTCAAAATTCCAGTTATATGTGTATGCGATATTTTTTCTGGGCGAGTTTATTTTTTCCTTTCACCCTTATTGCACAGCCGGCACTAACGCTTGCGGATGCGGTTGGGTTGGCCCAGCGGCAGTCTGTTGCGGCGAAAGTTGCGGAAAATATCCGGGAAAATAAATATTACCATTGGCAGGCTTTCCGTGCTGCGCTGCGTCCACAATTAGGTATAGAGGCGGGGTTGCCGATGTACAGCCGGGATTTTCTGGAGGTTCGGCAACCCGACGGCGGCATCCGTTTTTTGCCTCGTGCCCAGAACAATGCCCAGATGGGGCTGAGTCTCAGCCAGGTTCTTGCCGGTACCGGGGGCAGGGTATCTCTCCGGGCCGACATGACCCGTTTTGACGATTTCGACCGGGGGAGGGTCTTTTACAGCGGAACACCGCTTAGCCTTGCCCTCGAGCAGCCACTTTTTGCCTTTAACCCGTTTAAATGGTCGCGGCAGATAGAGCCGATGAAGTTGGAGGAAGCTGGTAAATTGTACAAATTTCAGATGGAAGCAGTAGCCTTGCAGGCAGTACAGTTGTTTTTTGATGTGGTGGAGGCCCGTGAAGCAGTGCGTATTGCAGGCCTCAATCTCGAGAACAACCGCTTAATCCATGACATTGAAAAACAGCGCATTGCCCTGGGGACCACTACGCGGGAAAAGCTTCTGCAAGTTGAGATGCAGGTTTTACATTCTTCGCAGGGTATCCAGGAGGCGAATGCCGACCTACAGAGCGCGCTACTTCAACTGCAGGTATTCCTTGGCACCCCCAACGGCGATGCTTATACGTTGATCGTCCCCGAGGCTATCCCGGAGCAGTCTGTTGATACTGCCCTGGCGATACAGATGGCACGGGAGCACAGGGCAGAGTTTGTAGAGTTTGAGCGCAGGAAGCTGGAAGCCGCCCGCGATATTGAAGAAGCCCAACGTTCCCGTTTGCAGGTCAATCTGCAGGTGACGCTGGGGTTCAACGGGGCTGGAGAACGCCTGCCCGAAGTTTTTTCCCCGCTTAAGGACCGGCAACGGCTCGGGTTGGCCTTTTTCGTACCTGTTATAGATTGGGGCCGCGCCAGGGCCAGGGAGGGTTTAGCTTCCGCAAACGCACAAGTTGTTGCTTACAGTATTGTTCAGGAGGAAAGTACCCTAAGTTTGCAGATCGTCAATCAGGTAAAAGCGCTGGAGATATTGCGGTCGAACATTGGGTTTGCGCGGGCAGGCAACAGGATCGGGGGGGAGCGCTATCGTCTTGCGCTTGAACAATATCATGCGGGTAAGCTAACTTTGACCGATCTGAACATAGCGCTGGCGGAAAAAGATATTGCCCAGAAAGCGTACTTCAGTGCCCTTCGGCGCTATTGGGAGGCCCATTACCGGCTTAGGCAGATGACACTTTACGATTTCTGGGCGGGTCAGGGGATATAGTGTGCAGGATGGGAGGTGTACGGAAACAGGAGCATCCTCAGGAGACAGCGGCTTCCGTAAGGGTGATCGTAAGGGCTTGTACATCGAGCTCTGCTTCGAGGCCGATAGGCAGGGTACACTGGTTGGCGATATGGCCGAAAGTAAGGCCATAGACTGCTGGTCGGCGGATATCGCTGAATCGGTCGGCGATTGTCTCGGCGAGGGTAAGCGATTCGTCGCCGGGCTCGGGCACACAACCATTGAAGATCCCCAGGGCGAATCCTGCGGCCTTATCGAGCTTAGCCGATTGCCGCAACTGGGTCAGCATACGGTCCACGCGGTAGGGTTTTTCGTCAATATCCTCCATGAAGACCAGTTTGCCGCTGGCATCAAAAGCAAACGGTGTGCCGGCCAAAGCGGCCAGCAATGAGAGGTTGCCCCCAAAGAGAGGTGCGCGTACCCGCCCGGGGCGGAGGACCTGCGAGGCATAAAGGGCTGGATATTTCACCGTCCCATGGCTTTCTATCGTCTTGATGGTATAGGGGGCACGGCCTTCGACGAGAACCGCCTTAAGGTGGCCGACCGAGTATTCTGTAAAATCCGAACCACCTACAGGGCCATGGAAACAAATCAGGCCGGTCATTTGGTGGATTGCGAGGTGTAAAGCGGTGATATCGCTGTAGCCGATAAAAACTTTTGGATTGCGGCGGATGAGTTCGTAGTCAATATGCGGGAGTAGCCGGGTACAGCCATAACCTCCGCGCGCACACCATACCGCACGGATATCCGGGTTGGAGAACATGGAGTGCAGGTCGGATAGCCTTTGTTCGTCAGTTCCGGCGATATAGCCTTTTTTGGCGCGGATATTTTGGGAGAGTATGGGGTTGAAGCCTAGGGAGCGGATATTATTGACTGCTTTTTCCAATGTCCGCTCGGGGATATAGCTACCCGGCGTAATTAGTCCTACTTTATCGCCGGGGCGCAGACGGGCGGGCTTGATTGCAGGCTTGGATATTTGTTCATTGGTTTGGTGCCGGGGTGCGAAGGCTGCCAGTAGTGGCATGAGGGCACTTGCCCAGCCCAGGCGATGGGTAAAGTGACGTCTGTCCATGATATTATCCGTTCAGGGTATCCTTCCAATCTTCCCGCCGCAGGCGTGCCGGGCTGACCCGGTAGGCATAGTCCCGGTCTGAAGTATAACCGAAAGTAGCGTGGGGGAGGAGGCGGTTGAGAAAATGCGATACGGTGCGCAGATGGCGGTATGGGAGGTGCACGCTCAGCTCGGTACCATCATCCATTTTAAAAAACATGGTAGCGGTACGGAAGAAATATATGCCAAAGGGAACGCGTTCCAATACAACTGAATAGACCCATACGACCTGCAGGGGTTGTTCCCGAAGCACCTGTAGCAGGCGGTTGCGTCCTTTGCGGAGGTTCCGTGCGGAATATTCGAGCAGTTTGCCCGCGATCAGAACAATAGCCAGGCCGATGACCATGAGCGGGAGGTTATCGGCATAAGTATGATAGGCAATGTATGCACCCAAAGTAAAGAGGCCCAGGCTTGCTGCGAACTGCAGCAGCAAATCCCGCAAAACAGCCCGTTCGAGCAAACGCATCGCCGGGTGACGGAACAGGCGCTCTGATTTTGGTCTTCCTTGCATGGGCTTTTTAAACAAATTGTTGTTTGGGATTAAAAATTCAGCTATCTTTGCGCAAAGGTATTGAACTTTTCGGCTCTATGCCGAAAAAAATTGATTTTAAGGAAAGTTTAAAATTTTTATTCCGCAATATGACCCAGCAAAACAATTATACCGAAGACAACATCCGTTCTCTGGACTGGAGGGAGCACATCCGCCTGCGGCCGGGCATGTATATCGGCAAATTAGGGGACGGCACCTCCAGTGACGACGGTATTTATGTATTGATTAAGGAGGTGATTGACAATGCAATAGATGAGCACGTCATGGGTTTTGGCAAGGAAATCCAAGTTCATGTGGACGAGCAGGAAGCCGAGATCCGCGACTTTGGCAGGGGTATCCCGCTGGGTAAGGTAGTGGATTGTGTTTCGAAGATCAATACGGGTGGAAAGTACGATTCCAAGGCGTTCAAAAAATCGGTTGGCCTCAATGGCGTAGGTACCAAAGCGGTCAACGCCTTGTCCTCCAGCTTCCAGGTGAAGTCTTTCCGGGAAGGCCAGATGAAAATGGCCGAATTTAAGCAGGGCGAGCTCGTAACCGACCATAAACTCCAGCAATCGGCAGAGCCCAACGGGACGCTGATCTGTTTCCATCCGGATGCGGCTGTTTTTAAAAATTACCGCTTCCGGAAAGAGCATCTGGAGGCACAGTTCTGGAATTATGCCTACCTCAACGCAGGGCTTAAAATTAACTATAACGGAACGGTCATCCAGTCGAAACGCGGCCTGCTCGACCTCCTCGAGCGCAAGACCCGTAACGAGGTATTGCGCTACCCGATCATCCACATGAAGGGAGAGGATATCGAAATCTCCATGAGCCACGGTAACCATTACGGCGAGCAATACTACTCTTTTGTGAATGGACAGAATACAACGCAGGGCGGGACGCACCTCAATGCTTTTAAAGAAGCAGTAGCGAAAACAGTCCAGGAGTTTTTTAAAAAATTTGACCGGCGGGACATCCTGACCTCGATCGTCGCCGCCGTGAGCATACGGGTGGAAGAGCCGGTATTTGAATCCCAGACGAAAACGAAGCTGGGCTCTACCCACATGTCGCCGGAAGGAGAGACTATCCGGACCTTCATGGGTAATTTTATCAAAAAACATCTGGACAACTTCCTCCATACGCATCCCGAGACGACTAAAGCGCTGGAAAAACGTATCCTGCAGTCGGAACGCGAGCGAAAAGAAATTGCCGATATTCAAAAACTGGCCAACCAACGCGCTAAAAAGGCCAATCTGCACAATAAAAAACTGCGCGATTGCCGCATCCATTTCAACGATTCCAACCGAAAAGTGTCCGATGAATTGCGCCTCGGGACTACCCTCTTTATTACCGAGGGCGACTCGGCAAGCGGCTCCATCACCAAATCGCGCGACGTCCAGACCCAGGCAGTCTTCAGCCTCCGCGGTAAACCGCTCAATTGTTTCGGCCTGACTAAAAAAGTCGTTTACGAAAATGAAGAGTTCAACCTTCTGCAGCATGCCCTAAATATCGAAGACGGTCTCGAAGACCTCCGCTATAACCGGATCGTTATTGCCACCGATGCGGATGTGGACGGGATGCACATCCGCCTGCTCCTCCTGACCTTCTTCCTCCAGTTTTTCCCCGAATTGGTGCGCAATAACCATCTCTACATCCTCCAAACGCCACTTTTCCGGGTACGCGACAAGCAACAGAAATTCTATTGCTATAGCGAAGCAGAAAAACAGGCTGCGGTCAAAATGCTCCGTGGCAAAGCGGAAATTACCCGTTTTAAAGGCCTGGGCGAAATCTCCCCCGATGAGTTCAGCGCTTTTATCGGTGAAGATATTCGCCTCGAACCCGTTTTGCTCAACGAGAATACCGTATTGGACGAAATCCTGGCATATTACATGGGCAAAAATACCCCCGAACGTCAGGACTTTATTATTGATAACCTCAAAATCGAAAAGGACGAAGCGCCGGATACCCAAATGGCAGAGATGCCGCAGGGGCTGGAGGAGGCTTTGGCATAACTTATCGTATCGCTTTCGGTTATCTGCCTTTTTGTCGTTCCTTTTGGAGGATTTGACCACTTGTATTGCCATTTTCCGCTTGTTCTATATATGGCACGAATCTTGACCTGTTTTTATCCGGCTTTTTTCTATGTAAAATACTGACAATCCGGCAGTGTAGGGGGTGGAATTGCCTCGCGCTTTGTACTGCGCTGTCCTATGTGCTTTGCAGAGGCCTCAGCTCCGCTGTCTCAATGAATTACAGGCCACTTAGGTGACGGTCTTCCGACTTGCTTCCGGGTTTATTGCTTAACTCCGTTTAAATGATATGATAAATAAAGAAAATATGTTCGAAGAAATGTTCAGTTCCAGGGATATCGAGGATGAGGGCGGTGATTTCTTCCCGATGCTTTCTGTAGAAGAAGAGGGCGATTTCAACACCCAGGAGCCCTATCCCGATCAAATGATACTCCTGGCGCTGAAAAATACCGTGCTCTTCCCGGGAATTGTCATCCCAATCACGGTTGGCCGCGATAAGTCAATCCGGGCGATCCAAAAAGCCTATAGCACCAACCGCCTCATCGGGGTACTCTCGCAGCGCGATGTGGAGGTGGAAAACCCCGGTGCGGAAGACCTGTATTCGATCGGCAGTATTGCCCGTGTACTCAAATTACTGCGGATGCCCGATGGTACGACCACCGCAATCCTGCGGGGGCAGAAACGCTTCCGCCTTAGGGAAATTACCCGGCAGAACCCCCACCTGGAAGGTAAAATCGAAACACTCGAGCAAACAACTCCGGCAGATTCCCTCGAATTCGAGGCACTAATCTCTACTATACTGGACCTGGCAAAAAAAATCATCGAACTCTCCCCCAATATCCCCTCGGAGGCAATGGTGATGTTGCGCAGTATCAACGACCCCAACTTCCTCCTCAATTTTATCGCTTCCAACCTCAACACCAAAATCGAGGTCAAACAGTATATTCTGGAAATGGACAGCCTGCGCGATAAGGCAGACCTCATCCTGCGCGAAATGCATACCCAGCTCCAACTCCTGGAATTGAAGGACAAAATCGAGATGAAAGTGCGCGGGGACCTGGAGAAACAACAAAGGGATTATTTCCTCAACCAGCAACTGAAGACAATCCAGGAAGAACTCGGGCAAAACCCTCAGGAGGAAGAAATCCAAAAATTACTGACCAAGGCTTCTACGAAAAAATGGGGGGCAGAGGCAGAGGCCCATTTCCATCGGGAAATCGGCAGGCTACAGCGCATGAACCCTCAGGTAGCCGAATACTCAATCCAGGTGACCTACCTGGAATTCCTCCTGGACCTGCCCTGGAATTCCTTCAGCAAAGATAACTATGACCTGAAAAGGGTGCGGAAATTCCTTGATAAAGACCATTTGGGGCTCGAAAAAGTGAAAGACCGCATCATCGAGCATCTCGCCGTCCTCAAATTGAAAGGGGATCTCGATGCGCCTATCCTTTGCCTGGTCGGACCGCCCGGGGTCGGGAAAACTTCCCTGGGGCGCTCTGTCGCCAATGCGCTGAACAGGCAATTCGTCCGGATGTCGCTCGGCGGCCTTCACGACGAAAGCGAAATCCGGGGCCATCGCAAAACGTATATCGGGGCACTGCCAGGCCGAATCCTGCAATCGGTCAAACGGGCGGGTACCGGCAACCCGGTCTTCATCCTGGATGAAATTGATAAGGTAGGGCGTGATTTTCGGGGAGACCCCTCTTCCGCTTTACTCGAGGTACTCGACCCGGAGCAAAACAGCTCCTTCTACGATAACTACCTCGAGCTGGAATACGATCTGTCCAAGGTGTTGTTTATCGCTACCGCAAATGGCCTTTCTTCCATTCAACCAGCTTTGCTGGACCGCATGGAGATTATCGAAATCAGTGGGTATTCCACAGAGGAGAAAATCGAAATCGCCAGGCGACACCTCGTTCCCGAGCAGATTAAAGCACACGGGCTCCAGGCTGGTCATGTGAAATTGAGCAATAAGGTGATCCAAAAAATTATTGAGGATTATACCCGTGAATCGGGCGTCCGTTCGCTCAACAGGCAGATCGGGGCAGTGATGCGGCGTATCGCAAGGCAGGTGGCCACACAGGAAACCTATAACCCTGTACTCACTGTGGACGATGTCGAGCCTATCCTTGGACCCCCTAATTTTATTGCAGGGATTTATCAGGAAGCTCAGCCGCCCGGTGTCGCCATCGGCCTGGCCTGGACGAATGTCGGGGGCGAAATCCTTTTCGTAGAGTCCAGTCTGAGCAATGGAAGTGGTAAAATGACGCTCACCGGTAACCTCGGCGAGGTAATGAAAGAATCGGCCAGCACGGCCCTTAGCTACCTCAAGGCTCATAGTGCAGTAATCGGCGTAGATCCACAAACCCTGGATAAACAGGACATCCATATCCATATTCCCGAAGGTGCAATCCCAAAAGATGGACCCTCCGCCGGAATTACTATCCTTTCCGCACTGGCTTCACTGTTCACGGGTAAACCGCTGCGGCCTTTCACGGCTATGACAGGAGAGATAACCCTGCGGGGAAAGGTACTCCCGGTAGGTGGAATCAAGGAAAAAATCCTGGCTGCCAAAAGGGCAGGTATGCGGGAAGTTATCCTGAGTAAATTTAACCGCAAACATATCGAAGAAATCAACCCGGATTATATCAAGGGCGTCCAATTCCACTATGTAGGGACTATGGAAGAGGTGCTCAGGCTGGCATTATCCAAAGCACCTGTCTAATAGGTGTTTGTGGGGTTGTGTAAAAGACTTTTGCCGCCTTCAGCGTCTCGAAAAAATATTTTTCGGCGGCGCAAGCGGCCAAAGAATATGCCGGGGGCTTTCTACACAACCTCAATAAAACATTTCATTTTACCTGTCTTCCCCTTCGCTACGCATTAAAATCTCCAGGAGCTGCTTTGCAGCCCTGGAGATTTTAGTTCCCGGCCCAAAAATGGCAGCTACCCCTTTGGAGAAAAGGAACGCATAGTCCTGCGGAGGGATGACGCCGCCTACGACGACGAGGATATCCTTCCTGCCCAGTGCTTCCAATGCCTCAATTGTTTGTGGCACCAGGGTTTTATGGCCTGCTGCCAGAGAGGAAATGCCGAGGATGTGGACATCGTTTTCGGCAGCCTGGCGCGCTGCTTCTGCAGGGGTTTGAAATAATGGGCCGATATCCACATCGAATCCTAAATCGGCGAAGCTGGTCGCGATGACTTTTGCGCCCCGGTCGTGGCCGTCCTGCCCGAGTTTCGCGATCATAATCCGGGGCCTGCGTCCTTCGAGTGCTTCAAAAGCATCGGCAAGGGTCTTAGCCTGAAGGAAATCATCGTCGTTTTGCGCCATTTCGCTGGAATAGACACCGGATATAGAACGGATTGCAGGGGTAAATCTGCCAAAAGCCTTTTCCAGAGCGAAGGAGATTTCTCCCAAGGTAGCCCTTTTTCGGGCACAGTTTACCGCAAGCTCCAATAGGTTGCCTTCTCCGCTTTGAGCGCAATGGAAGAGGGCTTCCAATGCCGTTTCGACTGCTTTGCCGTCCCGCTGGGCTTTCACTGCCTGGAGGCGTTTGAGCTGGGCCTCGCGAACGGCCGTATTATCTACTTCAAGGATATCCATCGGATCCTCGTGCCCGAGGGGATAGACATTTACACCTACGATATAATCTTTGCCACTATCTATGCGCGCCTGTTTGCGCGCTGCCGCAGCTTCGATGCGCAGCTTCGGCAGGCCCTGTTCTATCGCCTTCGCCATCCCCCCCAGGGCTTCTATTTCCTGTAGGTGCCCCCAGGCACGACGAAGCAGTTGATCGGTCAGGTATTCTGTGTAATAAGCGCCGCCCCAGGGGTCAATGGTACGGGTTATTCCGGTTTCCTGCTGTAGGAAGATCTGCGTATCGCGTGCGATTTTAGCAGAAAAATCTGTCGGCAGCGCAATCGCTTCGTCGAGGGAGTTGGTATGAAGAGACTGTGTGCCGCCAAGCACGGCAGCTAATGCCTCGATGGTGGTGCGGGTAATATTGTTGTAAGGGTCCTGCTCGGTGAGGCTCCATCCAGAAGTTTGGCAATGGGCACGTAAGGCCATGGATTTAGGGTCTTTAGGGGCAAAGCGCTTGACGAGGTATGCCCAGAGGAGACGTCCTGCCCGCATTTTTGCGATTTCCATAAAATGGTTCATGCCAACTGCCCAGAAAAAGGAGAGGCGTGGGGCAAAATCATCTATATCGAGCCCCGTTCCACTGCCTGCGCGTAGATATTCAAGGCCATCGGCTAGGGTATAGGCGAGTTCAAGATCGGCAGGTGCGCCTGCTTCGTGCATGTGATAGCCGCTTATACTGATGGAATTGAACTTAGGCATGTGCCTGGAGGTATAAGCGAAAATATCGGCGATGATACGCATCGAAGGTGCAGGGGGGTAGATGTAAGTATTACGCACCATAAATTCCTTGAGGATGTCGTTTTGAATTGTCCCGTTCAGCGCTTCAGGGGCTACGCCTTGCTCTTCCGCAGCTACGATGTAAAACGCCATAATCGGGATAACTGCACCGTTCATCGTCATGGAGACGGACATTTCACCAAGGGGGATCTGGTCGAACAGGATTTTCATATCTTCGACGGAATCAATAGCAACACCGGCTTTACCTACGTCGCCAGCTACCCGCTCGTGGTCGGAGTCGTAGCCCCGATGGGTGGCCAGGTCAAATGCGACGGAGAGACCCTTCTGCCCTTGTGCGAGGTTGCGGCGGTAGAAGGCATTGCTTTCTTCTGCTGTAGAAAAACCCGCATATTGCCGGATCGTCCATGGGCGCACAGCATACATCGTGCTGTAAGGGCCCCTCAGAAAAGGCGGCAGGCCGGCGGCATATCCCAGGTGCTGCAGTCCGGGCAGATCTGAAGGGGAAAACCGGGGTGGTACTGGAATCTGTTCGGCAGTTTCCCAGGCGCCTTGTCCGGCAGGGAGGGAGTGGCCGCTAAGGCTTAAATCAAGCGGTAAAGCACTGAAATCAGGACGCGCCATATCAATCTGGTTTAGGGTAAAATACATCTTTCGGCAGTGCCGCACATCATAGATTTGTTGCGGTGGTCCAACGTAGTGTGGGCGAAAAAAAGCCGTTTCTACCGCAGGATGATGCTGTCGCAACAAGATCTAATACACCTGTTTTTATGGTGATGCTAAGGTAAAAAAAAAAGAGCATCCGCGGGGGATGCTCCAATATTCCCTAAAATCACCCGAATAATTAAAAGTGTTTTGCAGCCGCAGGTAAAAACCCTTGCCTTGCGGCCCACAAATTACAGCATACCCCCTCAATGGCGGATGACCCTTGTCATGGCCGGAAATGATTTTTATCAATGCTGCCATCCGATCAGTAATAGGGCAGCGAGTATCAGAGCAACGCTCCAGGCGATGATACGCCATATTCCTGCATGGCGCTGGAACGCGAGGGCGACAAATTCTGCAAACAACACCAGCCCTATGGCGAGCACCATCGCAATGGCCCGATACGCTCCCCATAGCCCCAGGACAAATGCGCCCACGCCGAGGATGACTGCTATGAGTACATATATCCGCGTTGACCAGCGAAGGTCTTTGTGGAATTGCCCGAGTGTTTTCCTTGAAAGGATTTCCATATTGCCCTTTTTTCTGCATATTAACTTAAAAAGACCTCTTTTTCAATGCAAAATGCAAAGCATATCTATGAGCTTTGTCATTGCAGGGGGTAAAAGACTTTTACGGCAGCATTGTATATTGTATATAAAGCGCCAAAACGACATATAAGGTAGCTTCCAGCCTTTTCACCCCGTCGCCCGGCTAATGCCGCATTTTCAAAATATTGATTATTTTAGCGGGGTTGTTAGAAAGACTGCACATTTTTCGATGAAGAGGTGTCGCTCTGTCGCCCCGGGCGGGGCTTTGGGAGGATGGCGCGTGATTCCGCAAGCACAGCGGGCTCGGTGAAGTGCTTGTCTTCAATCTATAGCCCTTGAATACGTTCCCAATTTTTTTCCGAAGGGTCAGAGCACTTCAGTGAGGTTTTATCCTGGAAAAATGTATAAGTTTTTAAACGGAGCTGAATAATTTGTTTCAATAGACTTGTTGCGACCGGAAAAAGCATGGTATGGGGGAATAAGAGCCATTTTCAGCCCGTGCCGATCCATGGTACCAGGTCTGGTATAATTTATTGCGATATGGGCCTGATACCTTTGACGGATATTCCGGGTAAAACGGATATTTTGGAAACGGCGGAGCAGATCCGGGCGATGATCCACAGGACGCCGGTAATGACTTCCTCAACGTTGGATGGGATGGCGGGTGCTTCCCTTTTTTTTAAATGCGAGAACTTCCAAAAAATCGGGGCATTTAAAATGCGGGGAGCTGCAAGTGCGGGAATTCGGCTTTCTGAAGCCGGGCGCTCGCGGGGGTTGGCTACCCATTCTTCCGGCAACCATGCCCAGGCGGTGGCAAAGACGGCACAGATACTGGGGATTCCTGCATATATTGTCATGCCGGCCAATGCGCCTGCCATTAAGCAGGCAGCTACTGCTGGTTATGGGGCGGAAATCATCCTTTGTGCCCCGACGCAGGAAGCGAGGGAAAGGGCACTTGAAGAGACTGTCCGGCGAACAGGCGCACATTTCATCCATCCGTATAACGACTATAACGTTATTGCCGGGCAGGCGACTGCTGCATTAGAGCTGATCGAATCGGCCGGTCCACTGGATTTTGTGCTGGCCCCGGTTGGAGGGGGCGGGCTATTGAGCGGTACAGCATTGAGCTGCCGCTATTTTTCATCTGGATGTAAGGTTATCGGGGCCGAACCGGAGAGGGTGGACGATGCCTGGCGGGCATTCCACAGTGGCCGGATTGAAACGAACCCCTCCACAGATACGGTCGCAGATGGGCTCCGTACCACTTTGGGGGATAAAACCTTTGGAATTATCCGTACCCATGTGGACGATATCCTGACCGTATCGGAGGATGCGATTATCGAAGCGATGCGCATAATATGGGAGCGCATGAAGATCATCATCGAGCCTTCATGCGCTGTACCTTATGCTGTTGTACGCTGTAACCCTGGTATTTTCGAGGGGAAGCGTGTAGGGATTGTCCTTACAGGAGGAAATGTGGATTTGGGCAGCCTACCTTTTTGCCAATAGATTTGTCGGAACAGTTGTTCATCATAGCAGAATGAAGATGTGATATCCAATCTGCTGCTATGGACAGCCCGTTGCGACAAGGTCAATCAGCGGCGATCGTTATCCGTAGTTGTTGTATTGCAGGAACCCTGCTGTGTGGTGCGGATGATGACGTTGCGGTTATTGTTCTTGCTTTGCTTTTTGTCGTCCTGTTGATCAGGGCTGCCGCCAATATTTCCACCGACCATTTCCGAATTATTTTCGAAACGGCAGTTTGGGAGTATCTCAGGGCTGCATTGTCCTGTATCCAGGCTATGATTATAGATTGCAGAAGCACGGATACCTGCCCCATTCTCTGAGAAAACGCAGTTGTCAATCAGTGGGGAGGTCTTTCCATTATTACTGGCGAAATTGAAAATCCCTGCACCATATAATGATTGGTTGCCTTCGAAATTGCAGTTTTTTATGATGAGGTTGCAATACCCGCCTTCGGTTCCGCGGTTATACATGGCTCCGCCTTCGAGTTTGGCATCATTTTGGAGGAATTCACAGTGGAGGATTTGCGTGGAGCTACAGTCACCGCCTTGTTCGACGTTATTAAAGATACCTCCGCCGAAGAAAGCCTTATTGCGCCTGAGCTGGCAATTGACAATAACGGGGGAGGAAGAGGCTGCTACGGCACTGTTGAAAATGCCCCCGCCACAGTTGGACGGATCCTTTATCTGAGAGGGATTATTGGCATTACCTCCGGTGATTTCGAAACCGTCAATCTTGGTTTTTTTACTGACATTGTAAAAAATAACGACGGTGAAAGAGTTATCGGTATCGCCGGGCAGACCGATTTCGCCGGATAAGATCGTCTTGTTCAAAGTGAAATCACGTGAGTTTGCATCGGTTTCATTACCGGCAAAACCTCCCAGGAGGGTTACACCTGAAGGGATGCAGAAGGCGGCGTAGCGGTCGGCGCTTTGGGTAGGGAGGTACAAACCCTTTGCGACCCAGATTTCATCGCCTTCGACTGCGGATTGAAGGGCTTGCTGGAGGTTGCCACAGGCCATTTCCCAGGAAGATCCGTCGCCATTTCCACCTGGCTTTACGAACAGAATCCTTGCCTGCAAATGGGTTGCGGCAAGCACGAGCGTAGTGAGTAGTAAGATCGTTTTTTTCACAAAATATAGCTTTTGAGATTGAGATTCTAACGAGGTGTGGGGTTGTACAGTGCGTAACACATACACAACATGCAAAAGTACTCTTCCGCTAAAGCTACTAAACTACGACTACTGTGCAACCCCACTCAAATACTGTCAAAGAACAAGCAAACGAGAATTTGGACGAACATGATTGATCTGATCCTTGTGATCGTGTTTCATGGAAAAATTATGGGTCTTTAGCGGATTCAGTGCGCAAGGTAAGCAAACTTTTCAGGCACTTCAAAACGGCTTTGACCAAAAAACGGGTCAATGAACATATTGGTGCACAATAATTTAGGGAGTGGTGGGCTAATTGGGTTTTTTGTGCGTTTTGATTTAAAAAGCGGATACTATCAATTGGCTTCGGCAGGGTATTTTAAGAAAACGGTTGTTTTTTGGGGTTAAACGGTGTTTTTTTGTACTTTGTGGATTGGCACGCAGGCTGCTATCGGCGCACTATCCGGAAGTTGGTAATGGGAGTGGGCAGTAATCACCAGCGTCGCTGAGGTGGAATCATTGCAGGCCGGAAAAGGTCCTTTTAAAAATCCATTGTACCTTTTTTTGCGTATGTACCTTTTGTCGCGTAGCCGGGGTATATTTTCTCAAAAGTCTTTGTGTGGATGAAAAAGCAGGTTTTCCCATTATGTTTACAGGGAGGAGGTCTGCTGCCATACCTGGGGTACGTCGCACTTACGGCAATTTTATTAGAAATACTTTTATCAACTACTGTCCTGTGCGCGCATAAATAGTAAAAATTTTTTTATACGTAAAAAAAAAACCATAATTTGCCGCGGGAAGATTACATTTAGAATGTTTTTGTCAAAACCGATGCCAATGAGTAAGTATAGCATTATTCCAAGATTCCTGGCATTCATGAATTTTCTTGGGGGAATTCTTTTGGTATGTAATGTACTTAATGCACAGGACATCCACTTCACGCAGTTCTATTCAGCTCCTTTCAATATCAGTCCAGGCTTGACAGGGGTATTTCCAGGGGAAACGCGGCTTATGGGGAATTTCAGGAGCCAGTGGCATTCTGTCCCGGTGGAATACAGCACCCTTACTTTGGCTGGTGAGACCAAACTTCCGGGCAAGGACCGTGCCGACGGTTTCTTTGCCTTGGGGATGGGGTTCAATTACGATCAGGGGGGCGTTTCACGGCTGAATTACTCCAACTTCCACGTCAACGGTTCTTATACGAAGCGTCTTGCGCCTAAATTTTATGCTACGGTTGGAGGGCAATGGGGTCTTTCGCAGCGCAGGTTTCAAGCGAACGGTCTAATTTTTGATGCACAATATGACCCCTCGACGGGTGCTTTGGATCCCTCGCTTCCTACGCTGGAAGACTTTTCAAATCGGCGGAACTTTTTTGCAGACTTCAATACGGGGTTGAATTTTCGTTTTCAGACCCGGGTGGACGACGAGCTGGTGGATCGGCTCGAGATGCGCACCAAAATTGATGCGGGTATAGGGATTTTTCACCTTAATACGCCGCTGCAGAATTTTATCGAGGATGATATTTCCGATATCAGCCTTCCGGTGCGGTTCACACCATATATATTAGCGACTATAAAAGTTGGGAGTAATATTGACCTGATCTACAATACCATGTTCCAGGGCCAGGCGACCTATAAGCAGTGGTTAAACGGTTTTGGGATAAAATGGCATTTAAACCGTCAACCGGGTAATCAGCTTGCCATCCAATTTGTGGCCAACTACCGTTCGTTTGATTTTTCTGAGGCCCTGGCCCCCGCTTTTGAAGTGGTATATAATGGTTGGCGTGCGGGATTTAGTTATGATGTGAACGTTTCAGAGTTTGAAGTAGCGACCCGAAACCGCAGCGGTCCTGAGTTTTTCGTACATTATCACCTGGCAAAGGTCAAGCGCAAGCGGCAGCTACCCGAGTATAAAATTTGTCCTTTGATTTGATATCGGCAATCTTGTTCCTCTCCCCCCTCCTGAGGTTGTCTTGTTTGTCTTTTTTCAACACCACAGATTCGACCTAATATGAGAAAATTTATTTGGATCACAATATTGATCGCCGGTATTGGGAGCTGCCTGCATGGGCAGGTCGTACAGACCCGTCAGGAGTGGCTGACAGCAGCAGACAGTGCGTTTGCGCAAAAGGACTATTATCCAGCATTCAAATATTACGAAGCTGCTTTGAATTACGATACCACTGCTTTAGAGGTGTGGTATAAGTATGCCGAAGCTGCGCGGTATTTTAATGCCTACAGCTATGCAGTGCGTGGATATCTCAGGGTTTTGGATCTTGACACCACACGCCAGTTCCTCCAGGCCCGCCTCTGGCTTGCACTGGTACGCCAGAAGACTGGTAATTATGCGGAGGCACGTTCCGACTATGCGGCCTATATGGAAAATCCTGCACCTGGGAATCCTTTATGGGTACAGATAGCCGAACAAGGGGTGTCCGATTGCACCGAAGCGGAGGTGAGCAATATGCAGGCCCGCGGTATCCAGGCAACACCGGAAGCCCGGAACCTGGGAATGGGCATCAATACGGATTTCTCAGATTTTGGAGCCATCTTTCGTGGGGATACCATTTATTATACTTCTTTCCGCTTCCAGAAGAAGCAAGGCCGGGATACAAAGCAACCCCAAAAGGCGATGATACGGGTCATTCGGGCCGATGACGGAAAGACCGGCATGATGCTGGGTGACAGCTTTAACCTGCCCAACCGCCACATTGCCTATTCGGCATTTCTTCCGCAAGGCGATGGGGTATATTATGGGGTTTGCGAATACCTGAACGCGTCGGATACCCGTTGCGAATTATATTTCCGCAAGCGCTCAGGCCCCGACACGTGGGGCGCACCGCTACGCCTGGATATCAATGTCCCCGGGTTCACTACAACCCAGCCTGCCGTCGGCCAGATTGCAGGGAGTACTCAAAATTGGCTGTTTTTCGTTTCCAACCGGCCAGGTGGGGCAGGCGAATTGGATATCTGGTATGGAGCAATCGGGGAAGACGGCAATGTAGCTTCTGCACAGAACCTCGCCGTACTCAACACGAAGGCCAATGATGTGGGTCCTTTTTTCCATGATGCCTCACAGTACCTTTACTTTAGTACCGAAGGCCGGCCTTCCCTGGGCGGGTATGATATTTATCGGGCCCGGCTCAACGCGAAAAACTGGGAAGCCCCCCAGCATCTTAAATCTCCTGCTAATTCAAGCTACGATGATATTCACTATGCACTGAACGGTGAGGGGGATAAAGGGCTCGTTTCGTCCAACCGAAGAGGGGCGATATTCCTTGATTCTGATAAAGAGGCCTGCTGCCACGATATCTATGAAACGCAAATTGACCTCAACATTCGCCTGGACGTTTCGGTCCTCAATGCGGTATCGAAAAACTCGCTGGAGGGCGCTACGGTCTCTCTGTACGAAAAAAGACCCGGCGGCGAAAAGCTGCTGGAGACAAAGACAAACCTTTCCGGCAATAGCTTCGATTTTAAACTCCAGCGGGACAGAAAGTATAGAATCCTCGCACAAAAACCGGAGTTTATCCCTGCAGAATTGGAAGTTGACCTGGGCGGGCAGCCCGTGGATGGGCAGGAAATCGTTCTTGCCCGCAATATGTCGCTCGACCCGATGTATGTTAATCTCACTGCACTGACATTCGATGATGCAGACAACTCCCCGTTAAAAGGAGCAAAGGTCGAAATTTTTGAAATCGCGAATGGCGATACAATCCCTGCGAGTAACCTGGTGAATGAAGAAAGCCACGAGTTTTATTTTACAATCAATGTCAATGCCCCATACCTGATCGAGGCGTCCAAACTCGGCTACGAAACTATTACTGTGCCGTTTGAAGCCACTTCTGAACTATTGCGCAGCCTTAGCCGGAATATCACCGTGGAACTACCCCTCCAAAGGATTGATTTCCCGGAGCTGCCAATCGCCTTATATTTTGACAACGCACTGCCGGATGGCCGCTCGATGTCCAGGGTGACCGTATCGGATTTCAAATCGCTTTGTGAGGCATATTATGCCAGAAAACAGCTATTTATAGATAATTTTTCCGAAGGGGCCAGTGCAGAGCAAAAATTCTATTATGCCGAACTGTACGAATCTTTCTTCGAGCGCGAAGTTAAGGGCGGATTGAAGAGCCTGGAATATTTTTCTGAGCAGTTGCTGAACTATCTCGGCAAGGGAAGGGCAATCACCATAGAACTCAAGGGCTATTCAAGCCCCCGTGCAAGCACCCGGTTCAACGAAATCATCAGCTCCAGGAGGACGAAGTCGGTAATCAATTTCTTTAGGCAATACCGGAACGGTGCATTCAAGCCATACCTGGAAAATGGACAATTCGAAATTATCGAACTTGCTTTTGGGGAATCCCAGTCGAAAAAAGAGGTACCTGACCGCCTGGAGGATTTAAAAGGGTCGGTTTTTAGTATAGCGGCTTCTGTAGAACGTCGCGTAGAAATCGTCAAAGTCAGCACGAGGATTGCAAAACCACAATAATTAGGCGCTATGCAAATAGATATTTCAGCCGTGGGCAGGAAATGGCCACAAAATCGTCTTGTAAAAGAGCTGCTTGCGGCTTTGGTGTTGCTCGTACTTGCTATCGCGCCGTGGCAACCTCTAAAGGCCACTCATATCGTCGGCGGGGAGATGGGCTACAGATGCCTGGGAAACAACCGCTACGAAATTACCCTCCGGGTATTCCGGGATTGCTTTAGCGGGGATGAATTGGCTCCGTTTGATGACCCCGCCGCTATCGGTATTTTTGACCGCGACGGGCTACTGTTGCGTAATTTGCAAGTGGCTAAAATGGGGGATGATACGTTGACCAATGTGATTGATAAGTGTGTGATCAATTCCCGTGATGTTTGTGTGCATACCACGACCTACAGGACGATAGTTACCCTGGAGCCCCGCGCCGGTGGTTACCATTTTGTATATCAGCGCTGCTGCCGCAACGCCACCGTACGAAATGTCGTAAAGCCCCTTGAAACTGGTGCGACTTTCGATATCGTACTCACGGAAGCGGCGATGGCCCGCTGTAACAACAGTCCGCAGTTCAGGGCCTGGCCACCAATTTTTATCTGCAGGGACGAACCGCTCAACTTCGATCATTCCGCCACCGATGAGGATGGCGATTCACTGGTCTATAAATTGTTCACACCTTTTCAGGGGGGGACTATCTTCATCCCAAAGCCTAATTTTCCGGATTCCCCACCCTACGATACAGTGGTATGGAATAATGCTCCAGGTAACCCCATCTATTCGATCAGCAACATGATGGGCTTCGGGACCCCACTGGTTATTAATCCTGTAAATGGCCTCATGACGGCCCAACCCGGCCAGGTCGGCCAGTATGTAATCGGTGTAAGTATCGAGGAATACGACCGCACTACAAGGCAGCTATTATCTCTGACCCGAAGGGATTTCCAGTATAACGTCATCGAATGCGAACGTATCACGGCCGCGATTTCCGCGCCAGCGGTACAGTGCGATAACCTCACCGTTAAATTCG
The DNA here is from genome assembly GCA_040382095.1 of Lewinellaceae bacterium. Lineage (GTDB taxonomy): Bacteria > Bacteroidota > Bacteroidia > Chitinophagales > Saprospiraceae > JADJPL01. The sequence goes on along the minus strand of JBEIGB010000037.1, from coordinate 1,959 downwards.
AGAATACGAGCGAAAATGCAGCCAATTTCCTCTGGTATTTCGAAGGGCCGGGTTTCGAAGAGATATCAACAGATTTCAGCCCTACAATCACATTTCCAGATACTGGCCGATATACCGCGACGCTGGTCGCAGAGCCTGGCCTGATCTGCGAACACAGGTCGCAACACGCAGTCTTCCTCCAGTATAACTCCATTAAAGCAGATTTCTCCCTCAGTCTGGTTGACTGCTTCGGGGGGCAATCCTTCTTAAAGGTCAATGATCTTTCTACAGATGCAGTTTCCCCCATCGTAGGATGGAAATGGGAAGTAATTGTCCCAGGTAGGGATACGCTCCGCTCAAATGTCCGGGCACCAGAATTTTTCTCCGTGCCTACGGGGGTTACAGGAAAATTACGCTTAACGCTAACTTCCCAGAACGGATGCGTGGCTTTTATAGAAAAACCTTTCCAAGCTGGCAGCACCAGACCCTCAAGATTCGTTTCAGCTACCCGTATCGAAGCGTGTCTCGGTCAGAAAATTCAACTTAATCCGATTGCGCCGGGAAATATCCCCTTCCTGTATCAATGGACGCCAGCAGATGGACTGGAGAACCCCAATTCGGTTAACCCATCGGTGACGGTTGCGGCCAGCAGGACTTATAGGGTCAGGATTACCCCACTGGACTTCTCCTGCGATACGTTTATCAATGTAGAGGTGGTCCTGGTGAATAAAATCCCTTCATCGTTTACCTATGTCCCAGCTTGCGATGGCTTTGGTTTACACCTGAACAGTACAATCGAAGGCCCCGGATTGCCCCGATGGATTATCGGCGACCTGAAAAACCCCATCGGGGATACGGTTGCCCAACAACTTACTTTTACTTTTCCCTCCGCAGGGGTCTTCCCGGTAACCCTGATTTCTCCTGGTTTATGCCCGGATACCCTCACCCGGCAACTGACAGTGACAGGCCCCTTCCTGAATCCGGCTTTCAGCGTCAAACTGGAGGGTTGCTCGGATCGTGAAAACCGCCTGCTGTTCGAAGATAAAACGTTGAACTTGCTGGAAAATACAAATAGCTGGAGGTGGCTGCTGAGCGATGGACAGTTGTCCACCCAGCAAAATCCGGTCTTCGTTTTCGCAGATGGCATAGACTCTGTCGGGGTCAGCCTGATCGTAGGCACCGGAAATGGATGCCTGGATACGGTTTCTTCCAGGGTGAATGTCAAATTAGTGGACTTCCTCAAGGTTACACCACCCCCGGTAGCGGTTGTCTGTAAAGATGTCCCTACCCCACTGAATGCAAACGCATCCAATGGGTACCGATATGCCTGGACACCTACTGCCGGATTGGATAACCCCAATGCGCCTAATCCAAGGTTTACGTCAACGGTAAATAGGGTTTATCAGGTCACGATTTCCGATTTCAGCGGGGTCTGTGATACGGTCGTAGGGGTCAGCGTAGAAGTAATTGATTTCTCCAAACAGGTGCCCAAACCTGCTATGGTGGTTTGCCCGGATATCCCCACTCAACTCAACCCAGGCTCTGATCCCCGATTAATCTATCGCTGGACACCTGCATCTGGCTTGAGCAATCCAAATTCAAATAACCCAACGGTAACAACTCGTGCCGATATCGTCTATCAACTGCGGGTGTCAGATCCCCTGGGACTTTGTGATACAACGGTGGCGATACAGGTTAAGGCGGCGAATTTCCCGTCGGTTGCGCCGGTACCTGCAATGGTGGTATGCCCGGGTATTGCGACGCCGCTGAACCCGAAAGGGGACCCGCTGTATAAATATGTGTGGACGCCTGCGACAGGGCTGAGCGCGACGGACGTACCGAACCCGTCGGTGACGACGACAGTTGACCGGACGTACCAGGTTCTGATCAGCGATTTGTTGAATAATTGCAGCGAGACATTCACGATACAGGTTAAGGCGGCGAATTTCCCGTCGGTTGCGCCTGTACCTGCGATGGTGG
>JBEIGB010000036.1:0-32216 GCA_040382095.1 Lewinellaceae bacterium | reverse complement strand
TCAACGATTTTGCCACGAAAAATCGTTGAACACGCAGCTCTGAAAAATTTAATTTTGCCGCAGTAGGTGGCAAAATACTTTTTACACAACCTCAGGACTTATGAGGCAGCTCAAAATTATTTCTGAACCCCCGTGGCACGGTTCAAAAACTCATCGTACAGTTGGATATGGCGGCTATCGAGCGGCACCAGATAGCCGTCAATAAACAAATACCTGACCTGGGTCTTCGTCTCGAAGGGGTCGCCGGTAGCGGCGAAGAGCGTGGCCGACTTGCCCACTTCCAGAGAGCCGAGCATTTTGTCCACGCCAAAAATTTGTGCGGGCACGATAGTCACAGCACGCAGGGCGGCTTCCTTGCCCATGCCATAAGCTGCGGCAAATCCGGCATGGAAGGGCAGGTTACGCACGTTTTCGGATTCACTGGTGCGCAAGGCTACTTTTACACCTGCTTTGGCCATGATGCCAGGGTTTGCATAGCGGCTGTCGTAGCGGTCGGAAGGCCGGGTAGGGATGGCCTGGACAGGGCCAGCGACAACGGGGATTCCAGACTTGGCGATCTGGTCGGCAACGCGCCAGCCCTCAGCAACACCAGCAAAGATTACTTTTTTGATTTTTTGGTCCTGAACCCATTTGATCGCTGCCAGGATATCATCGGATTTGTTGACCTCGATCATCAGGGACATTTCACCGCGTACTACCTTTGCCAGGGTGGCCATTTCCGGGTTGTATTCGATTTTGATGCTTTTGTCTTTCTGTGCTGCAGAATCAATTTTGGCATACAGAACAGCCTGGTCCCAGACCTCATTCATTTTCTTCTGGGTTCTTTCCACTTCTTTTTTGATATCCTCTTCGCTGCGCTGATCCCAGAAACCGCGACGCCCTCCGCTGGGATAGCTCATAATAACGGTTTTGAAGCCTGCATACATCTGGTCAGGCGTATAGCCTACGAGGTTGATAAGGGCAGCCGTACCCGGAAACAAGCCGCTCTGTGGCATCGTCAGTGCCGTTGTCACACCGCTGACGCGGGTAACGGCAATGGCTGCACCATTGGGATTGACAGCAGTGAGGGCTTCCATGTGAGGGATGATATCTCCGATTTCGGAGTAGTCCTCCGTCAGGGAAACGGAGCTTACTTCAGACAGGCCGATTTGGGTGCCGCCGTCTATCATACCTGGGTAGAGGGTCAGGCCATTGCAATCAAAAATTTCTGCACCGGCAGGTGGAGTAACATTGGCGCCTAACGCAGCGATTTTACCGTCCTGGATAAGCAGGGTACCTCTTACGATACCATTGTTGATGGTTTCAATGGTCGCATTCGTGAGGGCGAAAGTACCTTTTCTGGGTTTGGCAACCTGGGCATTAAGCTGCCAGGCAGCAGCGGAAAGGCAGAAGATGAAAATCAGGATATGCTTATACATTGCTTTGAATTATTGTTTTAGAGTGATATATTTACCAATACTGTAAGATGTCCTTTCTGTACAGGCAAGCTTATTTTTTGCCGGATTCGAACAAATACTTCCACAGTTCCTCGGTGCCTTGCATACAGCGGTCAATGTGCTGGTGTAAATTATCTTCCATGTTGAAAGAGGGTACAGGCTGGGAGGGATCCACCGAAAGCCGCATGTCGGCAGGGTCGTTCTGGCGGTCGAAGCGAATGATTCCATCAATGATTGTCAGTTGAGGGATTGCGTAAACAGAAAGGGGGTGTTGGTCAAAAATGGCTACGTCACCTTCTTTTCCAACTTCTATGGATCCGATGCGGTCGCCGACGCCGAGTTGTTTGGCAGGATTGATGGTAATCAGTGCCAGGGCCTCGTCGTCGGTGAGCTGTCCGTAACGCTGGGTTTTGCCGGCTTCGTGGTAGAGGTGGCGGATCATTCCCGCGTCATCGGAGTTGATGGAGGTCACGACGCCGTTTTTAGTCAGGATAGCAGCATTGTAGGCTGTGGAATAATACACCTCAAACTTATAGGCCCACCAGTCGGAAAATACGGAAGCGCCGGCGCCGAAAGCAGCGAGCTCCGGAGCCACCTTGAACCCTTCGTTGACGTGCTGGAAGCAAAGTTTTTTGACCCCGAAATCCCGGCAAACGTTCATTAGCATATTGATTTCATCGGCCCGGTAGGAGTGGCAGTGAATGATGATATTACCCTTGAGGATATCTGCGATGGTTTCGAGGCGGCGGTTGTAGGTAGGGGGCAGTGCCCTGGGGTTGGTCGTTTTTTCCTGGTTGTATTTTACCCAGGCTGCGTCGTATGCTTTGCCATCGGCAAAAGCTTTGCGGATGACCTGCTCGACCCCCATACGGGTCCGGGGCTGGATACCGCGGCCTTCGCCGTGGGAGCGCATAGGGTTTTCGCCAAGGGCAAATTTGATGGTACGCGGGGCACCTTCCATCCGGAGTTCTTCCGGATTGTAGGTGCCATAGCGTAGTTTAACCGTCTCGCATTCCCCACCGATGGCATTGGCAGAGCCGTGCATGACATGTGCGGAGGTAACGCCACCTGCGAGTGCGCGGTAGATGGAGATGTCCATAGGGTTGAGGGCATCGCCCACCCATACCTCGGAAGTGACGGGGCTGGTACCTTCGTTTAAGACATCAATCGCGATATGGGAGTGGGCATCAATAATCCCGGGCATGACAAATTTACCCGTAGCATCCACTTCTTTGGTGCCGACCGGTGCCTTAATGGCTTTGCCGATCTGGGTAATTTTTCCGTTTACGATGAGCACGTCCGTATTCTGGAGGGTGCCTTTGGTCACCGTGAGTACCGTGCCGTTTTTGAGCAGGATACTGCCGGTTTTTGGCTGTGCCCAGGCCAGGTTACCCAACAAGAGGATGGCGATGGCCAGAAGTATATTTTTCATGATAAAAGAATTCATGGTGAAAAAAATCAGACTTTAAAATAATTCCCGGGGATTACCGGTGAAAAGGGTTTTGACAATAAAAATCCTTAAAAACAATATGTTGAGCCAGTCAGATTTATTGCCGAAGGGTGCTGTTCAGCTATCCCGCAGGTTACTCCCTGGGGGTATTTTTACGGGAGCCCTTGACGTCGAAAGTACCAAAGGCACCGACTTTTACCCTTCCGCTAAAGGTATCGCCTTCAACGGTAATCTCAAAGTCGAGGCCCATGGATTGCCCGCCCATATTCAGCGAAGAGCTGAAATTGAGTTGGTTACCTTTTTGCTGGACATCAGTGATTGGGTTATCTCCCGGGAGCTGGTTGCTGGACCAGATACCCGTCACGTTGCCGTTATTTTCTTTGAGGGTCATAACCCCATCATACGACTGGCCATCTGCATTGATTTGATACGCCCATTCGCCGACGGCAGCATTCCTGCCGGCACCTGGCGCAGGGGCGGCACTGGCAGCAGCGGGCGGATTCTGGCGAGGTACTTCGTATTCGAACAGATTGCCATTGACGAATACCATACGGACGTTGGATTTTTCGGTAAAATAGGGTTTGTCGCAAACTGTAAGGTTGGCCATTTTACCTTTTTCTACGGTACCCATCCCCTGAGAAAGGCCGAGCATATTGGCAGGGGTAGTGGTAAGGGCAGCGAGTGCCTGGTCTTCGGTAAGGCCATTTTTGATCATGCGGCGGAAATTTTCGCGCATTTCAGCAGTTTTGCCATTGAAGGAGCCAAATCCAAAGCTAACCCCCTTTCCGGCAAATACGGCTGCCTGGGATTCCAATTTCTTCATCTCTTCGGCGGCCCTTGCTTCGAGTTGTTCCACTTCGGGGTCTTTTTTTGCTTCTTCACCTGCTTTTTTGGCTCCTGGCTTTGGTGCTTCTTTCGCTTTGGGCAAATCTGTAGAAAGGATGACCGGGATATTTTTACTTTTAATCATATCCACGACATACCAGCCTTGTTTCAGGCCTGCCATGACCAACGGAAAGCCGAGGTCTTGTTGAAGTGTCATTACGCGGTGCAAGGCTTTTACGTCTTCGGCTACGTAGAAAACCGGCATCTTTTTCTCTAAAACCGGGTAAAATGCCTGCAGGGACTTATCCGTATTGGGCTTGACCATGCCTGCCGGGTTGAGCGCGTATGCATTTTCGTGGGCCTTCGCCTGTTGAGCCTGAATATAGAGTTCCCTGAACTTCGCCATAACCCCAATGACCGTACTGGGAAATACGCTCCGGGCACCGTTCAGGGTGGCAAAAAGGGACGTTTGGTCTTTTACCAGCATTTCATCAGCCGTATTGCCATCGAGCAGGAATACGGCCCCGCTGCCTGGCAGCATCCTGCCCTGCGGTACGATGTGTGCAGTTGTGAAGCCGAGTTTACGCAAATCTGCCAATGAGGGTTCCTTGGCGCTTACGACTTCCCTGGCTTTAACCTCTGGCTGAATCCCTGCTTCCTCGTTGCTTGGGTTGGCCGCATTGGGGGTACGTGGGCGTTGCTGCCCGGGTTGGCCCATTGCCGAGGGGGCCTCCTCGCGGCGCTGTGGGATGCCGGCGTAGGAAAGCGCATCAATGAAACCGGCATACACAAACATAGAGTCTGCCTTGATTACCCGCGCATCTGCAGGTACAGGCAGGTTGGCACCTACTGCGTGGATGAGCCCATCTTTGATGACTACCGTCGCCTGTGGTATGGTTTGCCCTGGCTTTACAATTACCGTGGCATTCGTAAGGGCATACGTGCGGGTAGCTGGTTTGAAATCAGGGGCGCTGCCCTGGGCCAGCAAAGCAGGCCCCCCAAGCATAGCCAAAAATAAAAAGCACCAATTCTTGATTTTCATAACGTATTGATATGGTGAAATAAAAAGGTATCCAATCAGTTGGAATCGCGTACAAAATTGCCTAAACCGATTAAAACAGAAAAATAAATTCGCGGAATACACCTCAAAAACAATAAAAAAAGATAGATAAACGCCTTTTGTCCTCATTTTGCCGGGTTTGTCTTTGGAAAATTTGGGTTTTGCGTAAATTTCGCCCAGGATATGTTACAGGGAACGATTTTGAAAACCCCCTGAAAAATATCTGGCTTGTTGCAATGGGTCGGCATAGTGGAAAATGCGTTTTTGGGGGCACACACAGTTTTTCAGGAATCACCGCCTGACGGTATTACTGAAAAATGCGTGTGGCAAATGGAAAGCCCACTTTTGCCTGTAATCACCCCGTTGCAACAGGTCTGTTGTTCACCCACTTTTACTGCCTGAAATATTTTTAAGTATGCAGGCAGCGTGTTTTTATTAAAAAAAGATGGCAAAGCCCAGAAAACGTCCTTCTTCCAGTTTGAGCAACGATAAAGTCCCGGTCGCACCACAGTTGCAAACCGGAAAAGCTCCTGTTTTTACGCATAAGCGTTTTGGTGTCCTGATTTTCTTGCTGGGATTCCTGGTATATGCCAATACCCTGGGGAACGGCTATGCGCAGGACGATGCGATCGTCATCACGGATAATATGTTCACGACGAAAGGGATCGCTGGTATTCCCGGTATCCTGAAGTATGATACCTTTTACGGGTTTTTTAAGGAGCCGGGTAAGGCACGACTGGTATCGGGAGGACGTTACAGGCCGCTTTCCCTGGTCGTTTTTGCCCTTGAAGTAGAAATGTTTGGCCAGTCCCCTTTTGTCGGGCATTTGGTCAATGTGCTTTTGTTTGCGTTTTGCTGCTGGTTATTTTATACGGTTGTGTTATCATGGTTACCGGAACGCACTGAATCGGGCCTGATGGCGGCATTTGCGGCAGGGGTTATTTTTGCTGTACATCCGATCCATACCGAGGCGGTGGCGAACATCAAAGGCCGGGACGAAATCCTCGCCCTTCTCGGGGGGCTGGGGGCAATGTATTTTGCTTTCCAGGCGATAAGGTCGGGTAGGTATGTTTTTCATATTGCCGGCGCGGTATGTATTTTCCTCGGGTTGATGGCTAAAGAGAATACAATTACCTATCTGGCGCTTATTCCTTTGGCACTGTTCTATTTCAGTAAAGTGCGTCCCGGCAGGCTTGCAGGGGCAATAGTCCCTTATTTTGTAGCGGCAGGCGTATTCCTGGCAATCCGCGGGGCAATATTGGGTTGGACCCTTGGCTCACCGCCGCTGGAACTCATGAATAATCCATACCTTAAACTCGTAAACAATCAATATGTGCCGTTCGAGCCTGCCGAAAAGCTGGCAACGGTGGTTTATACCCTCGGCCGATACGTGCAGTTGCTGATATTCCCCAACCCACTGACCCACGATTATTACCCCCGCCATATTGACCTGATGTCCTGGCAGGACTTCCGCGTACTGCTCAGCTTGTTCTTTTATGTCGGGTTGGTACTGTATGCCGTTCAGGGGCTGCGCAGCAAAAATGTGATGAGCTTTGCTATATGGCTTTATCTTATCCCCCTGTCAATCATTTCCAACCTGGTATTTCCGGTTGGCGTACACATGGCAGAGCGCCTCGTTTTCATGCCTTCTGTCGGATTTGCACTGGCGGTAGGGTTATTACTGTTCCCTTTAAACCGCGATACCAGCCGCGTACCGACATGGCGATGGGCACTGCTCATCATCCTTGCGCTTGCCGGCACGGTGCGGACAGTCCTCCGCAATCCCGTCTGGAAAGATAACTTCACCTTGTTCAGTACGGATGTAAAAATTTCACAAAACAGTGCTAAATTACAGAACGCGATGGCAGGGGAGCTCACGGTGCGTTCTGTCGGAGTATTGGATTCGGTCCGAAAGACGGAAATGCTTCGGCAGGCCGTAGATCATGCCCGCAGGGCACAGGTATTACACCCTACCTATACCAATGCCTGGCTGCTGGAAGGGAATGCCCATTACTACCTGAAGGCGTATGATGCCTCGATAACAGCATATCGCCAGGCACTGGCGATAAATCCGGAATATCGGGAGGCACGACAAAACCTACCCCTTGCATTGAGGGATGCGGGCAGATATGCCGGAGAGGTCAAAGGCGACCTGCAGGCAGCAATTGCCTATCTTAGCGAAGCAGATGCCATACAGCCCGATGATTATGAGACACTGCGCCTGCTGGGCGTCGCTCATGGTATAAGCGGGCAACATAATCAAGCGATTACCTATTTCTTGCGGGCAGCCAACCTCCGGCCTGAAATCGCAGATGCCTGGAAAAACCTGAGTACCGCTTATTTTGCCGTCGGGGATAACTTAAACGGAGAAAAATGTCTGGCTAAAGCACGGGAATTGGAAAAACAGGCGTTATAAAAATACTATCTTTTACACGACTACCAGAAAATAACGATTTATATGCGTATTTATCTATTTGTATTTGCAGCAGCCTCAATCTGGCTGGGCAGTTCCTGCTCTTCTATACCACAGGGTGCTTATACCGACCTCGGCCCACCACCTGCTCCGGATTACAGCCGCCAGGAATACTGGGCAGCACTACCTGACCGCAAAGATGAGGCCGACAAGTCAATTCCCGGATTCCCGGAGAGCCAGGCCAATGCAGAGGTGGATGTCTTTTTTCTCCATCCCACAATTTATACTGGTGAAAAAGGGGATATCCTTTGGAATGGGCCGGTGGATGACCCGGGGCTCAACCGGCGGGTGGACGAATCCACTATCCGGTATCAGGCAAGTGTTTTTAATAATGTAGGAAAAGTATATGCACCCCGCTATCGTCAGGCGCATATCAAAGCCTATTCCACGAATCAAAAGGCGGATGCAAAGTTGGCTTTTGAACTGGCCTATTCAGATATCCGGAAGGCTTTCCTTTATTTTCTGGAAAATTACAATCATGGCAGGCCAATCATTATTGCCGGCCATAGCCAGGGTGCTCAGCATGGGATCAGTTTACTCAAGGAGTTTTTTGACGGACAGCCGCTCTCAGAACGGCTCGTCGCCGCTTATATCGTTGGAATGCCGGTTTCCCCTTCCGGTTATACTGTCCTGCAACCCTGTAAATCAGCCGAACAGACTGGCTGCTACTGTTCCTGGAGGACTTTCCGGAAGGGATATTATCCACATAAATTTGTGGCCGGAAATAGCTTTTTGTCCACAAACCCCTTGAATTGGTCAATTGACGGCACTTATGCACCACGAACCTTGCACAAGGGGGCAGTCCTGCGGGACTTTGAAAGGATATATCCCAGGGTAAGCGATGCGGTCAATCATGAGGGGATGCTGTGGATCAGCCGCCCGCGTTTTCCATGGAGTTTTTTATATATGAAAAAAAATTATCATGTAGGGGATTTTAACCTCTTTTACGTCAATGTGCGGGAAAATGTGAAGCTACGCGTGGAAGCCTTTGAACGTTCCCAACAATAAAGCCCATGCATCCGGCGTTAAAGACTTATTTGTCTTTGTGCGGATATAAAAGGCACCATCGGCCCTACCGGTCTTTTCGGTGGGGCGTCTAAGGGGTACTTGCCGTAACGATATGTAAGCTGGGTATATGGATACTTATTCGAGGAAATCGCGCTGGAAGATCTGGCTGGCCGTCATGGGTGTTGGCCTCATCCTGATTTCCTTGTTTTATACGAGTTTTCTTACTCAAAAGCTTGCAATAGAGGAACAGAAGAAGGCCGAGCTTTGGGCCCTGGCGGTGAAAGAATCGCAAAAACCGCTTTCTGAAGAATGTGAGCCCTGCGCCGATTTGAGCGTCCACCTCGCCATCATTGATTCGAACACGACTATCCCCGTTATCCTGGCAGATGAAAACGGCGAAATTATTTCTTCGCGAAATTTTGGTACAGACGATCCGGCTATACTCCAGCGCTACCTGAAGAAGATGCAGGAAGAAGGGATCGAACCAATCAGAGGGTATGGCAACGAACTTTACTATAAGGAATCGAAGGTGCTCACGCAGTTGCGGTACTTTCCCATCATCCAGCTTATCCTGATCGCAGCATTCGTATTCCTGGGCTACCTGGGTTTTAGTACGGCCCGGAGGGCAGAGCAGAACCGCGTTTGGGTCGGTATGGCCAAAGAAACCGCACATCAATTGGGTACGCCAATATCGGGTATCCTGGCATGGATTGAGCACCTGCGGACGATAAAAGAAGGGGATGCCGACGTCCTGGAAGTAGTGGACGAGCTTGACAACGACGTCCGCCGCCTCGAGCTGATTGCGGACCGGTTCTCGAAAATCGGGGCCATGCCCAAGCTGGAACCCCATAATGTTTACCGCGAACTGGATACCTGCAGGGCATATATGGAAAAACGGGCACCCCGTAAAGTCAGATTTAGCTTCCCTTCCCCCGGAGACCGCCCCTTGCTGAACGTGCTGCTCAACCCCCCACTTTTTGCCTGGGTAGTCGAAAATTTATTGCGCAATGCCCTCGACGCTATGGATGGCAAGGGCAATATTATCGCCGAAGTGTACGAGGAGGGCCAATTCGTTTGTATTGACCTCAGCGATAGTGGAAAGGGCATCCCGCCTTCCAGGTTCAAAACCATTTTTGAGCCGGGATATACCACTAAAAAACGCGGATGGGGGCTTGGCCTCTCCCTCGCAAAACGCATTATCGAAGATTATCACAACGGAAAAATCTTTGTCAAACGCTCGGAAGAAAACAAAGGCACGACGTTTACGATCAAAATCCCTAAAGCGCGCTGACCGCCCTCATATCTTCCTGAACATCCATTTCCCCAATTCCTTTAAGGTCACTTTCTTGCCGTACATAAGTATGCCCACCCGGTAAATTCTGCCGGAAAGCCATACAAAAAAGACGGCGGTCGCGATAAGCAGTACAACTGAAAGGATAATTTCCCATGCGGGAATATTGAAAGCCAGGCGTGCTGGCATCACAATAGGGGAGAAGAGTGGAAATATCGAAGACCAGACCGCCAAACTGGAATTAGGGGCCTGAACGGCAGCCATCATGATATATAATGCGAGGATGACAGGGATGGCAATCGGCAGGGTCAGCGCCTGTCCTTCGCCGAGGTCATCGCTCATAGAAGCTCCTACTGCTGCAAAAAGAGAGGAGTATAGAAAGTATCCCCCCAGAAAATAAACGATAAACAAAGGAACAACCAACCACCACCGGATGCTGCCGATCTCATAAATGGCCAGCGCCATCATGGATTCCATATCGTCGGGGTTAAAATCCGCTCCCTGTTCTATCGCTGCAATCTGTGTGTTGGAATCTATAGGGAAGAATAATTGGACAACGAACATCAGGCTTGGGATGAGGATCGCCCACACGGCGACCTGGGTCAGGCCGACAGCACCGACACCAATGATCTTGCCGAGCATGAGCTGGAAAGGCTTTACGCTCGAAATCATGACCTCGACAATCCTCGATGTTTTTTCTTCCATGACCGAGCGCATAACCATGGCGCCATATACAAACACTACAATATACATGATAAAACCCATAATCATCCCTAAGCCGGCACCAATCGCCCCGGTAAGGGAGGTGCTGTCGGCACCACCTGCTTTAAGCGGCTCAGGGTCTATCTCAATCCGGGTTTCGAGGGCCTCGAGTTGTTTCGGCTCCAGGTTTAGGGCTTTTATCTTGTAATCCTTGACCGCTTCGCGGAGGCGGTCTTTGATGAGCAGCTCGATATCCAGGGAAGGGGCATCTTCCGCATAATAGAATAAGGTATAGCTGTTGCGCATGACATCTTCGATAGGGGGAACCTCCAGGACTGCGTCAAAGCCGAGACTGTCCAGGTTGTTGCGCAGGAGATTGAGTTCAAGGTCGGTGAATTTGAAAAAAAGGTTTTTTTCGTCCTTGAGCGCCCCTTCCAGTATTCCTGCAGGATCAACAACAGCGACCCGGCGGCCGTCGTCGCTCTCGTATCCGAAGATTACCCCCACAATAACCAGGAAGAGTGCAAAACCGAGCGGGGTAAGGAGGGTTGCCAGGATGAAGGAGCGCCGGGTTACGCGGCTGAGATATTCCCGCTTTATGATAAGTAAAAGTTTATCCATTGTCTTATTTTTCAAAGCATGAAAGAAGCGGATTGGCGGGCACCCGCATCGAAGGCGTTTACTTGCCGGATAAAGATTTCGTTGAGGGAGGGGAGGATTTCCTGGAAAGCAATAATGCCTACACCCTGGTCAATGAGATAACGCAAAAGGGTATTTGAATTTTCGTCTTCCGGTAATTGTATGGTGACCGACCCGGGTTTGCTGTGTACGACAGCTACTTTTTCGGGAAATGCTTCGGGAAGCGTGCCCTGGAAATCAATCCGGAACAAATTTTCCTTGAACCGTTGCCGGATATCGGATACCCCGCCTTCGAGGATGTTTTTACCCTGATTGATGAGTACGATCGTGTTGCAGATTTCTTCGACCTGCTCCATACGGTGGGTGGAGAAGATAATGCTGGTGCCGTTTTGTCGCAGGACCTCGATTTCGTCTTTGATCAGGTTGGCATTTATGGGATCCAGGCCTGAAAAAGGCTCGTCGAGGATAAGCAACTTGGGGCGGTGCAGTACCGTGGAGATGAACTGGATTTTTTGCTGCATCCCTTTGGAAAGGTCCTCAACTTTTTTACCCCACCAGTCCATGATACCGAATTTTTCGAACCAGTGGCGGACTGCATTCTCTGCATTGGCTTTAGAAAGACCCTTGAGCCTGGCCAGGTACAGGATGTGCTCGCCGACCTTCATTTTTTTATATAATCCCCGTTCCTCTGGCATATAACCGATGTAATCGGGGTGCCTGCTGTTGAGGGGCTCACCATCGAGAAAAACTTTTCCGGTATCGGCCTGGGTGATTGTGGTGATGATACGGATCAGGGAAGTCTTACCAGCCCCGTTCGGGCCAAGCAAGCCAAAGATGCTGGCTTTTGGCACGGCAAAGCTGACCCTGTCCACCGCAATTTTTTGGTCGTAGGCTTTTACCACCTGATCCAGTTGCAGGATTGGATTTTCCATCGGGTTCAAAGTTGATTTCCCCCAAAGTTAAGCACTCAACAGCTTTTTTTGGATTATTTTCTACTAATCCGTGCAATAACTCGACATAAACACCCGACGTACTGTGCCAGGTCGGCAAGATGTAAAGAGGTGTGTTTCATATAGAACCAAAATTTATTCTTTGTCGGCGCAAGCTGCCAAAGAACAGTCTCTGACCTTTTTACACAACCCCGGAAATAACTTAATGGAGCCCCCTTTTTGATAATCCCCTTACCATCTGACGGGCAGGTGCCTGCAGGCGGCAAGGTGGGGGGCCCTGGATCATGCACGCGGGCGCTTTGACACCAGGGTATTGTACCAGGACAGGCTTTCGACAATAGCATCCTTACCGGGATATTGGTCAATAATGACAGATCCGGGGGGGCCGATCAGGGAAAAGTTGATATTTCCCCCTTCATTTTTTTTATCGTTTCGCATGAGGCGCAGGAAGGCCTCAAAATCATCCGGGCGGAGGGGCTGCGGCGCATATACGGCAAGGAGGAATTCCGATATTTCGTCCCTGTCGTCTGTTGAGAGGAGCCCTGCCTTCCAGGAGAGGAAGGATTCGCAGATCATACCCGCTGCGATCGCTTCTCCGTGGAGGAGGGGAGCATTTCCCTGTAGTAGCTGTCCCTCGATGGCATGGCCGATTGTGTGGCCAAAGTTCAGTGCTTTTCGCAGGCCGTGTTCCAGCGGATCTGCTTCGACTACGTTGCGTTTAATCCCGATGGAAGGGGGGATATATTTCATCCAGTCCATATTGTCGAGGGATTGTGTGTGCTTTATGGCAGCCCATTGCCCGGCATCCGCGATGAGGGCATGCTTGATAATTTCTGCAAAGCCACTGCGCAGTTCCCTGCGGGAAAGGGTGTTGAGGAAATGGGGATCCACAACTACTGCCAGGGGGTTTGAAAATACACCTATACTGTTTTTTACCTGCCCGAAATCAATTCCAAGCTTTCCGCCTATGGAGGCATCAACCTGGGCGAGTAACGTAGTGGGTACCTGTATAAAAGGTATTCCCCGCTTGAACGTAGCGGCACAAAAGCCGCCCATATCGCCGATTACACCTCCTCCAAGATTGATGATCAGGCTATTGCGCTCGGCCCTGCCTTTGATGAGGGCTTCCCATATTTGACGACACGTATCCAGGTTTTTATGTATTTCGCCGGGCGCAATGACGATTTGATGGGCATGCTGGAGGGCTTTTACTGCTTTGAGCAGGGGAAGGCAGCATACATAAGTATTTTCATCGCACAGAATGAATATCGAAGCGGATTTCCGCTCGCTTAATATTTCATGGAGGGCTTCGCTGCAGTCCCCCAGAAAAATCGAATACTCTCTAAGCGTTATTTTTTCCATGGTTGCTGTATGGGCTTTATGAGAAAGGTAAGTGCTGGTGTGCCGGTTTGTATCCGGCAGCTAAGTGCGTATCCGGAATTTTCTGCTGAGGGCAAAAATAGGGGCATTTTTTTCAGTTTTTGCCTTTTTGAAGGAGTATCGCCGGGGCTAAGGGGCTGAAAAAGGTGGAAAAAGGTAAAAAGCACACCATTTTGCCGCTGTGATAAAGTTCTGGATAGACGCTAAGCCTGGCTGGAGAATTCAAGGCTCCATACTTCGGGTGCGGCTGCGAACAGGGCTTTGGTCTGCTTCCAGGTTTCGGCAAATAAGGCCGAATTCCGGTATTGGTCGAGGGCTTCCTTGGATTCCCATAGGCTGAACGTAAAAAATACATTGGCCTGGTCGTGCTGCTGCCATAGCTCCAGATGCATACATCCTGGGAATTTGCGGATATCGCCCTTTACTTTTTCAAAAAGGGCCTGAAAAACAGGTGCTTCGTCTTCCCGAAAGGTCATTTTGACGAGACGGCGGATCATAGAGGATAAAATTTTGATGGTTATCATCTTTCCCGGTAAACCGATTTATGAAGCGGCGCAAGGAAATAACAGATGTGTTGCGACGGGATACCACCGTGAGAAAATGGGTTGTTTTTTGTCCATGCGAAGCCTTTTTGAAACAGCCTCAAAAAAGCTTGGTGCGGGCGAAAAAGAGCCCTTTTGTACCCACGATAATTCCGTTACTACAAGTTTAATGTTCACAAAAAATCGATTTGGACCGTATCGTCAACTTTGAGGCCCAGTAATGTGGCTGCCCGTCCGGTATTGATGGCGATTTCCAGTAAGCCGGCGGAATTGAACCAGCACAAGGGCTCGCCAATCGGCTTGTCGCTGTAATGACCACTTAGGGCGGTAATGGGGTCGTGCCGTTTGAAATACAGTGCGAAGGAGCGCTGCCGTCCGATTTGTTTGAAAATCGTGGCATCAATATTCACGACTACATTATCGTAGCGGTCTATATAAATGACGGATCCCCTGATTTGATCCTGTTTGACCACCGGCTGAAGCCCAATCCGCTGTGCCACGGAATCCTGCGGTGTGCCGATTTCCTCCGGTGGTAGCCCGACGGAAAGCTGGGCTGCGGTATGCGCGAATATTTCCGCGAGCGGGAAGGTGGCATCGTCCGGCCAGGGAAGGGCATAGGAGGCCTGAATATGCCCGCCGAGTGCAAGCGGCAGCAAGCCATTGTCTGCCACGATAAAAAAATGACCCTCATGCACAACCAATAAAAATTTTCTGGAGGCCATGGGCAGGTCATTGACCGATATAAAGTGGATCGTTCCTGTAGGGAAATTTCTCCAGCTATTGCGAAAAACATAAGCGGCCTGAACTATATTGAACGGCTGGATGTTGTGCGTGATATCCACTAAGTAGATATCCGGCATCCGGCTGATTGCGGTACCTTTTA
Source organism: Lewinellaceae bacterium (assembly GCA_040382095.1). GTDB lineage: Bacteria > Bacteroidota > Bacteroidia > Chitinophagales > Saprospiraceae > JADJPL01. Next base: position 17,577 of record JBEIGB010000036.1, on the reverse strand, counting down.
AAAGGGCGGCATAGTGGTCTTTCAATCCGAAATCTGTGGTCAGTGTTATTGTGGTCATGGGCATCGGTAATATTTTTTTGCCGGCTTTATAGGTGCCGAACGACACGAAAGTCTTAAATTTACTTCAAACTTAATACTAAAATTTCAGGAGGTATATTGAGCGAAATTATTTTAACCGTAGAAGGTGTTGACATGGTCGAACTTTTCGGGGAAAACAACGTGAAGCTAAACCTGCTGCGCAAAGCATTTCCGGAAATCACCATCACTTCCAGAGGAAGCAACCTGAAGCTCGCCGGAGAAAAAAAATTCACCCAAAGGGCCAAATCAAAGTTTGAGCTCATGGTACGGCTGCTTCGGGAATACAATGAACTCCCGGTTCAGATGGTAGAGGATTTGCTCGGGGGCAGTAACCCCTTCGAATCCCGTATCGGGGAAGGGGAAGAGAACGCGATTATCCTGCATGGCAGGGACGGAAAGCCAATCAGGGCGAAGACGAAAAACCAAAAAAAACTCATCAGGGCCTCCGAATCCAACGACATTGTGTTCGCCGTCGGCCCCGCAGGTACGGGCAAAACCTATACTGCAGTAGCACTTGCCGTAAAAGCGCTTAAGAACAAACTTGTAAAAAAAATTATCCTTACGCGTCCTGCTGTCGAAGCAGGCGAGAGCCTGGGTTTTTTGCCAGGCGATCTGAAGGAAAAGATAGATCCCTATCTGCGGCCGCTTTACGATGCCCTGGATGATCTGATCCCAGCGGATAAACTGCAATTCCTGATGACTAACCGCGTGATCGAAATTGCCCCGCTCGCGTTTATGCGGGGCCGTACCCTCGATCATGCTTTTATTATCCTGGACGAAGCACAGAACTGCTCCACCATGCAGCTCAAAATGTTTCTTACGCGCCTTGGCCCCCAGCGCAAAGTGTATCATTACTGGTGATTTGTCCCAGATAGACCTGCCCTTCCATCAAAAATCCGGTCTCAGACGTTCTATTGATCTGCTCGCCCATCTGGAAGGGATTGCAGCAGTACATTTAACTGCTGATGACGTGGTGCGCCACCGCCTGGTCAGGGAAATCATTCTGGCCTACGAAAAATCGGATAAATCGCTGCGTGCGCTCCGCAATAAGGAAACCGAGGAAGAGTGATGTTTTAAACATACTTTCATACAGCCGAAAATAAGCGCGAACTTTGCCGCGCCCTTAAGAACCATGAATTATCTAATTACTGTGCACTCAGAGAAAGACGAGCGCGTACTACAGCTCCTGGAATCCCTTGAAGCACTCGGGGTAATCGAATCTTTCTCTTTGTATGAGGCCGGGGGCGGGCGTCCATTGGCGACAGGGGCTTCCGCACGTCCTAAAGAGATCCACGAGTACGATGTCGCCGAGCAATACCGGAACTTAGTGGACTGAACGATACGAATGAACGCCTATGCACCTTACGCTTTCTCATCCTACCGGCAAGCTTTCCGGTAGCCTTTCGCTGGCAGGCTCCAAGAGTATTTCTAACCGGGTACTCATCATAAGGGCATTGTGTGGAACAGACTTTCCCATAGACCGTCTTGCGAATGCAAAAGACACCCAACTGCTGGAATCCCTCCTTCAAAGCGACGGCGAGCTCAGGGATGCAGGTGCAGCGGGGACTACTTATCGCTTCATGACGGCCTATCTTTCCATGCAGCCTGGCACGCAGGTCCTGACGGGTACGGAGCGCATGAAGGAGCGCCCGGTCGGGGTTTTGGTGGAAGCGCTCAAGACGATTGGTGCACAAATCGAATACTTGGAAAAGCCGGGGTTCCCCCCCCTTCGGATTGGGCCGCCCAGTAACCTGGGGGTATCTGCAGCGCTATCCATTTCAGCGGGGACGAGCAGCCAGTATATCTCTGCCTTGCTGATGATTGCGCCTGTATTGCCCAATGGTCTGACCCTGCATCTGGAGGGGAAAATTGTTTCCAGGCCATATATTGAAATGACCTTGCGGCTCATGGGGTATTTTGGTGTCCACCACACCTGGAAAGGCAGGACAATACATGTGCCTCCTCAATCTTACGAGGCAAGACCCTTTATGGTGGAGGCCGACTGGTCAGCAGCTTCCTATTATTATGCAATGGCGGCGCTTTCGCAATCGGCCGATCTTTTCCTGGGGGGGCTTTTCCCCAATAGCCTGCAAGGTGATGCCATTCTCCCCGAGCTGTATGAGTCACTCGGGGTCTATACCCGCTTTGGCACAGAGGGTATCCGTATTACCAAGGCGGGTCAAAGTAAATTACCGGCGTTTGCTTATGATTTCCTGCGCTGCCCGGATTTGGCACAGACCCTTGCGGCTACTTGTGCAGGTCTGGGTATCCCCGGCACTTTTCGCGGTGTCGAAACTCTGCGCATAAAAGAGACCGACCGCATTGAAGCCCTCCGGCAGGAGTTGGAAAAGATGGAAGTTGTCGTCGGGTCATTCGACGATGAAGCTGGGGGAGGGTTTACGGTAGAAGGGCTTGCCAGGTGGCACGGGCTGCCCACGATCCAAACGTATGAAGACCATCGCATGGCTATGGCTTTCGCACCTTTGGCCTTACTCGGCAAGCTCCGGATTGAAGACCCGGAAGTAGTGGTGAAGTCATATCCGGCTTTTTGGGAAGACCTGAAGAAACTGGGCTTTACGCTGGATATTTGATTTCCATGAGCGGGGAGGCCCGCTTATTGGGCATGGGTATCGGATTGCTTTTCCCGCAAGCCTTCCGGATGCTTTAGCTGCCCATATCCAGGATTTTTACTTCTACCCGTTGATTTTTGCGCCTGCCTTCGGGGGTATCGTTCCCTGCGATTGGAAATCTTTTCCCATAGCCTTTATATTGGAGGCGGGCACGGGGGATACCCCGTTGGGCCATGTATTCACTTACCACTTTTGCCCGGGCCGTTGAAAGCTGATCGCAGAAAGCATCCGAGCACAAGCCATTGGTATGACCACCAATTTCGATTGTGATATCCGGGTTCTCAAGCATGAAATTTACCAGTTCGTTCAGCGCGGTATAGGATTCTTTGGCAATTACCGAGCGATCCACTTCGAAGAGGATACCTTCCAAACGCAGGGTTTGTCCTTTTTTGAGGTCGGAGCGTTTGATTTTAGAAAAATCCGCATTTTCGACGATGGCGGGTTTGGGTTCGGTGGTAGCAGGTTCAGACCGGGGAGCGGGTGATGTCGGCTGTGCGGGGGGCGAATTGGGCTTGCCAGCCGTGGTGGTATCCGGTTTTTTAGGTGGGGTTGGGGCCGCGGGTTTTTGCTCTGGCTGTTTGAGCTCCTCTTTTTCTGCGAGGGTTTCGTCGCAGGGGATGGGTACGATCGCAGAAGCTTTATCGGCGAGGATATTGCCGTTATAGGGGAAGAGTGTAGGCGTTTTATAGAAAGCCTCGAAGGAGATATGGGAATAATTCTCCAGGGGGTCGAATTTAAAGCGGTATTCCAGCCAGCGGGTATTGATTATGAGGTTGGTTTCGCCCAGCAGGTACTGTTTGTCGCAATAATCGTAGCCGCCATAAATCCTCAGTTTTGCGGGAGTGGTATAATTGGCGGTTTCATCGGAGAGGCGGCTATAGCTCACGTAGAGTTCGGAGCGGCAAAGGAAGATACTGAATTCGTAGCAGGTGCCTTTTTTCATGGGCGCACTTAGCCGTTGAGAGACCATTTCCCAGGTATCGTTGTCTCGAACAACCATACCGAGATAAGTCTCTCCATCGTGTGCAGGCTTAGTCACGCTAAACGTGCCACTGGGCTGCACATCTACGGGCGTTTCTCCTCCTGAGCCACAATCAATCCATCCTCTTGGGGGTTTGCTGTGACGGGGCATATCTTCGAAAGAAGGGTTAACCAATGTGATAACGCCGTCTTGCTGCTGGGCGTTCAGTGTACCTTGGGCAGCACTTGCCATGAGGAGCAACGCGATTGCCTTTTGAAGGGAATTCATGTACTTTTTTTTAAGTAATGATTTCAGGAAACTACGGGATGGTTCCGTATGATGCTGCTATACCTCGGCACCCCGGCTTTTCCATTGGTTTTGACGTAAAAAAAACGTTTATTTCGTTTATTCGCGAAAGGGCTATTGGAAGGCATTGAGGCCCGTAATATCATAGCCGGTAATGAGCAGGTGGATATCGTGGGTGCCTTCGTAAGTGAGGACAGTTTCCAGGTTCATCATGTGCCGCATAATCGGGTATTCATTGGTGATGCCCATCCCACCATGGATTTGTCTGGCTTCACGGGCAACCTCCAGCGCCATCATCACATTATTGCGCTTGGCCATAGATACCTGTGCAGGAGTGGCTTTGCCCTGATTGGCCAATACCCCCAGGCGCCAGACCAGTAACTGGGCCTTTGTAATTTCGGTAATCATCTCGGCCAGTTTCTTTTGGGTAAGCTGGAACTGTCCGATAGGCCGGCCAAACTGTACCCGTTCCTGGGCGTACCGGAGGGCAGAATCATAGCAGTCCATCGCTGCACCAATTGCACCCCAGGCAATACCATAGCGTGCTTTCGAAAGACAGGACAGGGGGCCTTTCATCCCCTGGATGTTAGGCAGGACATTAGCTTTGGGCACCCGGACATCTTCGAAAACCAGTTCGCCGGTGACAGATGCGCGCAACGACCATTTCCCTTTGATTTCCGGTGCGGAAAAGCCAGGCATACCCCGCTCCACGATCATGCCGCGGATAATCCCCCCTTCATCCTTTGCCCAGACGACAGCAAGGTCTGCTACAGGGGAGTTGGTGATCCACATTTTTGCACCGTTTAGAATATAGGCATCCCCGTCGTCCCTTACATGGGTGGACATACCGGCGGGATTAGAGCCGTGGTCGGGCTCGGTAAGACCAAAACAGCCGATGAACTCTCCGGCCCCTAATTTAGGCAGATATTTGCGTTTTTGTTCTTCCGAGCCAAATCGGTAAATGGGGTACATCACCAGGGAGCCTTGTACAGAAGCCATTGACCGCACACCGGAGTCGCCGCGCTCCAACTCTTGCATGATCACGCCATAGGCGATTTCGTCCATGCCCCCACCCCCATATTCCACAGGGATACTTGGGCCAAAAGCACCGATATCTGCGAGGCCTTTGAAAAGATGTGCCGGGCATTCCGCACGTTCTGCATAGGCTTCGATAATTGGCGATACTTCCTGTTTGACCCAGGTCCGCACGGCCTCCCGGGCCATCAGGTGGTCATCCTGGAGCAATTCGTCCACCAAATAATAATCGTGCCCCTGAAAGCGGTCTTCCCGGGCTTTCTTCCCGACAGCAGGGTGGGTTCCATTCTGTTTCATCGCTATGGTTTTTATGAAGGCGCCACTCTTATGTTGTTGCGGGCCATCAGATTTTGTTCTGCCGCAAAGGTAAGGATTTTAAGCATATCTTACTATTTTGCCCTGCATATCAAACCTGCTGCGCCATGAGGAAAATTGCACTGGAAGGCATGCTGTTTCATGCCTGTCACGGATATTATCAGGAAGAGCAAATCGTCGGTAACCAATATCAGGTGGATGTTTACCTCGATACTCTCATAGAACTCGCCGATAGCAGCGTAAAATTGCCGGCGGATGATATCAGTACGACCATCAACTATGAGACGATTTATAATATTTGTAAACTGGAGATGAAAAAGCCGGTTAAGATGATTGAGACCCTTGCCGCGTCCATTCTCGCCAAAATCAAATCCTATTACAAGGATCTCGAACATCCGGATGATTACCGGGTGACGATCAAGCATATCCGCGTCAGGGTAAGCAAGTTTAACCCACCTATGGGCGGAAAAATCGCCAGGGCTTACGTCGAGGTTGAAGGATAAAGGGGTGGCACTAAGCAATTAACGACATCAGATAAGCACAAACCAGGCCCCCGTAGGTGCCGAGTGCATAGCCCAGTACGGCCAGCAACACACCTACCGGAGCCAGCGCAGGGCTGAACGCAGAGGCCACAACGGGTGCCGACGCCGCACCGCCGATATTGGCCTGGCTACCTACCGCGATGAAGAAGAACGGCGCCCTGATCAGGCGTCCTACGGCCAGCAGTACGATGATGTGGATCAGCATCCAGACAATTCCTACCGCAAACAGCCCGATATTCTGCCACACCTGTCCAAGGTCCATTTTCATGCCGATCGTGGCAACGAGAATATAGATAAATACAGAACCCAATTTAGAAGCCCCCACGCCCTCGAGGTTCTTTGCTTTCGAAAATGACAGTGCCAGGCCAAAAGTGGTGGCGATGACTACAACCCAGAAAAAGGTGGAAATAATCGCATCCAGCCGATAAGCCTGTAATTGCACGGCGTATTGTTTAGTCCATGGCACGATAATATCTGCACCCCAGTGCGAGATCGCTGTGCCTCCAAAGGCCACGGCCAGCAAAAGGAACCATTCAGACGTGGTTGGGATTTTCGCCACACTGGACTGAAATTTTTCTACTCTTTCCCGAAGTTGCTCGATGGCTGAATTATCGGCTTTCAGCCAACGGTCAATTTCGCGGTACCGCCCCGCTCCGTACAACAGAAAACCCATCCATACGTTCGCAACGACTACATCCACGACAATCATGGTGGCGAACAGGTTGTCTTCCACCAGAAAGATTTCCTTCATTGCCGTTTGGTTGGCACCACCTCCAATCCAACTTCCGGCGATAGTAGAGAGCCCCTTCCACAACAACTCCGGAGAGGTTGGAATCAGGTTGGGGGCCAGATTGGTGACGAGGAGCAGGGCAATCGGACCGCCGAGGATAACCCCAAGGGTGCCCGCCAAAAACATGATCAGGGCCTTGGGGCCCAGGCTGATTAATCCTTTAAAATCAATGCTGATGCAAAGCATGATGAGGCAGGCAGGGAGCAGATAATTCGAAGCAACGAAATACAACTGCGATTTACTGCCATCCGCATATTCTTCACCAGAAATAAGGCCGAGCGGCCAGTGCAGGAGCGCGGGAAGAAAGTAGCACAGCAGTAACGGAGGCACAATCCCGTAAAATTTTTTCCAAAACGGACGGTCCAGACCGGAAGTCCAGAAAACAAGGGCAAGGGTGCAGATCAGGATGCCAAATACAACGGCATCGTTGGTAAATACTGGTGACATAGACGTAATGGTGTTGCTGTTTGACCAAAAGACCCGGTTAGGGGAGCGTACATTTTTCCTTTCGGAGTGAAAATAATGCTTTTATCCGGATAACTTGTATTTTCGCAGCGTCAGAATATTTTTGAACACCAAATAAACCGCCCTGGCCATGCATTGGAACCGTCTGAAAAGGCTTTTGATCCCGGTATTGCTTATTGTCGTACTCGACCGGTGGACGAAAGCCTGGGCCACGGAAACACTCGCGATGTCTATACCGCGGCCTTACTGGAACGATTTTTTCCGCCTGCAATACGCCCTCAACGAAGGTGCTTTCCTAAGCCTTGGCGCGAATATGCCCGATCAGTTGCGGTATTGGGTATTGGCAATCGTTCCGGTCGCCGTGCTGTTGTATTTATTTTACCATGCGCTTCGTGCAGAGGAGGTAGGCCCCTGGGCACAAACCGCATTCGGACTTATCCTTGGGGGGGGCGGTAGTAATATTTATGACCGGATTGCCCAGGGCCATGTCGTGGATTTCATGAATATGGGGATCGGGGGCGTCCGCACCGGCATTTTTAACTTTGCCGACGTCGCAATCATGCTGGGGCTTGCTATTCTGCTGCCCACTGCTTTCCAAAAACCAAAACCGGAAAATCCCCCTGCTCCGGAAAATCCCCCTGCTTCGGAAAATAGCCATCGGGAACAATTACCCGGGGAAACGGGTCAATCATTATAGCTAACGTTGTGAGCTATCCGGATAAGCCCGGACATTAATACGTGATTAAAAAAAACACCTATGATTCAGCAACTTACACCTGGCTTAATCCTCGGCATCGTAATCGCTTATTTTACCTTGCTTATTGTGATTTCTTTCTTCACGGGCAAGAAAAGCGACAGCTCTTCCTTTTTTCTCGCAGGGCGCCAGGCACCCTGGATGCTGGTCGCCTTCGGGATGATCGGCACTTCCATTTCCGGGGTCTCGTTCGTATCCACACCTGGGGTGGTCGGCGGAGATGCGCTAAACAAAGACTTTTCCTACATGCAGGTGGTATTCGGATATTTGCTGGGCTATCTGGCGATCGGCACGGTACTGATGCCGCTCTATTACCGGCTGCAGCTCACCTCGATTTATACCTATCTGGAAAATCGCCTGGGTTTCTTTTCCTATAAAACGGGCTCAGCCTACTTTCTCATTTCGAGGACCATTGGCGCCGCCTTCCGGTTGTTCCTTGCGGCATCTATTTTACACGAATTCGTACTGAGTACTTTCGGGATACCTTTCTGGCTGACCGTACTGATTTCCATTGCCCTGATCTGGACCTATACGTTCCGGGGTGGGATGAACACCATTATTTATACGGACTCCCTGCAGACCTTCTTCCTGCTGGCAGCGCTTGCCTTGACGATCATCAGTGTAGGAAAATCCCTGGATCTTGGGCTTGGGGGGATTTTTCAGGCTGTCGCTGCGAGTGAATATTCCCAGGTGCTGTTTTTTGAGGGCGGTTGGAGCGATCCTAATAATTTTTTCAAGCAATTCTTCGGAGGCGCACTGATTACCCTGACCATGTCCGGGCTCGATCAGGATATCATGCAGAAGAACCTTTCCTGCCGGACACTGAAAGATGCACAAAAAAACATGTTTGTCTTTTCCATCATCATGGTAGTCACCAATATTCTTTTTCTTACCCTTGGGGCTTTGTTATATATATATATGGCGCAGACCGGTATGGAGGCACCTGAAAAGACCGATCTGGTGTACCCCACGCTCGCGCTGCAGCATTTTGCCCCGTTAGTGGGCATCCTGTTTATCCTCGGCATCACAGCGGCCACTTATGCCAGCTCCGATTCTGCCCTTGCTGCGCTGACCACGGCGTTTTGTGTGGATTTCCTGAATTTTGAAAAGTCGGATGAATCGGAGGAGGTGAAAAAGCGCAAGCGCACACTGGTACACCTGGGCTTTTCCCTGCTTTTATTCGTCATTATCATTATTTTCAAGGAAATCAATAATCAGGCCGTACTCAGCGCCGTCTTTATTTGGGCGGGCTATACCTACGGGCCGTTGCTCGGTTTATTCGGTTTCGGCATCCTGACCAACAGGAATGTCCGGGATAAGTGGGTGTTGCCGATTTGTATTGCTTCGCCCATTCTGAGTTACTTTCTGGATAAATATTCTGTGGAACTCTTTGCAGGCTTCAAGTTTGGATTTTTGCTGCTGTTGCTCAACGGCCTGATCACCTTTTTAGGGCTGATGGTAATTTCTACTCCCGGTAAGCAACGAAAGGAGGAATATTTCTAAATTTGCGCCCGAAAAATTCCGGGAATGATGAATGTACGCGCCGCAATTACAGGGGTCAACGGTTGGGTGCCGGAGGATATCCTTACGAACAGGGACTTGCAAAACATGGTGGATACCACCGAGGAGTGGATTACTACCCGCACGGGAATCCGGGAGCGGCGTATTCTGAAAGGAAAAGACCAGGGCGCTTCCGTGATGGGGATACATGCCGTGAAAGGGCTGCTGGAGAAAACGGGTACAGACCCCGGTGAGGTTGATCTGCTGATTTGTGCCACGGTCACCCCGGATATGATGTTCCCGGATACGGGTAATCTCATCGGCCATGGTGCGGGCCTGAAAAATGCTTACTGCTTTGGCTTGTCGGCTGCTTGCTCCGGGTTCTTATATGCCCTGACTGTTGGGGCAAAATTCATAGAGACCGGAACGCATAAAAAGGTAATTATCGTAGGTACAGACAAGATGTCTTCCATTTTGGATTATACCGACCGGACGACCTGCGTCCTCTTTGGCGATGGTGCAGGTGCAGTACTGCTTGAGCCGACCGAAGAAGCGGTCGGGGTAATGGATTCCGTGCTGAAAAGCGATGGGGCGGGGGCGGAATTTCTGTATCAAAAGGCAGGAGGCTCTATGCGCCCTGCAAGCATAGAAACGGTAACCGGGAGAGAGCATTTTGTGTATCAAAATGGTAAGCCCGTCTTTAAGGCTGCCGTTTCGGGGATGACGGACGTAGTGAAAAAAGTCATGGATCGTAACAGCCTTAGCGCCGAATCCCTGTCGTGGCTCGTACCTCATCAGGCCAACCGTCGGATTATCGAAACGGTGGCCAGTATGCTGCATTTCCCCATGGAAAAGGTGATGGTCAATATCGAGCGGTATGGCAATACCACTGCAGGCACTCTCCCCCTCTGTTTATGGGATTACGAGCCACGCCTGAAAAAAGGGGACCGGCTCATCCTAACTGCTTTTGGAGGGGGCTTCACCTGGGGGGCTACTTATGTGAAATGGGCCTATGAAGGAAACCTTTTGCAACCCACAAAATCCCCTTCGCATTCTTGATTTTTTTCTACTTTTGCAAATTATTTTTAACAAAAATTCCAATTTCTAATGGCAACGACCGCAGATATCCGCAATGGCCTGTGCATGGAGTTGAACGACGACATTTTTAGCGTGGTGGAATTCCAGCACGCCCAGGTAGGCCGTGGATCAGCCTTTGTGCGCACCAGACTGAAAAGTATGACTACAGGACGGATTCTGGAAACGACCTTCCCCTCTGGCCATAAAATCAACGAAGTCCGTGTCGAACGCAGGAAATTTCAATTCCTGTACGCCGATGAGATGGGCTACCATTTCATGAACAATGAGACTTTCGATCAGGTCATGTTAGAAGAAAAATTAATTGACAACCCCAAACTCCTGAAAGAAGGGATGGAGGTGGATATCTTATTCCATGCAGCCAAAGAAATCCCTCTGACCCTGGAAATGCCGCAGTGGGTCATTATGGAAGTTACTTATACAGAGCCTGGGCTCAGGGGAGATACCGCAACGAATACCCTGAAGCCCGCTATTGTGGAGACCGGGGCCGAAGTACGGGTGCCCTTGTTTGTCAACCAGGGGGATTTGATCAAGATTGATTGCAGAACCGGCGCTTATATCGAGCGTGCAAAAGCTTAACTATGGATTTTAAAGAAATTCAGGAGCTCCTTCGGCTGATTTCAAAACTGGAGCTCAAGGAGTTCAAACTCAAAGAGGGCGAATTCGAACTTTCAGTGCGGACAAAATTCCACAGCAACGCCCGGGAAACCGCTCATGTTGCCCCGGTGCATGTTGCAATGGCACCACCGGTGGCCTTGCCGGAGTCGTCGGTGCCAGCCCCGGCCCCTGCGCAGCAGGGCGCTCCTGCATCCGCAGAGGTAAACGCTGCCCCCGCTCCTGCCCCACGCGATAATGACTATGTGCCGATCAAGTCTCCTATCGTCGGGACATTTTATCGCTCCCCTACACCAGAGAAGCCGGCCTATGTAAAAGTAGGGGATAAGGTAGAAGCTGGTGCCGTTGTTTGCATCATTGAGGCGATGAAACTTTTTAACGAAATCGAATCGGATATCAGCGGACGCATCGTAAAAGTACTTGTCGAGGATGCTCAGCCCGTAGAATACGACCAGGTGCTCTTCCTTGTGGATCCCAGGGGTTGAGCGGAAAAATGCCACGATTATGTTCAATAAAATGCTGATTGCCAACCGGGGGGAAATCGCGCTGCGCGTAATCCGGACCTGCCGGGAGATGAATATCAAAACGGTAGCGGTGTATTCTACAGCCGACCGGGAAAGCCTGCACGTGCGTTTTGCCGATGAGGCAGTATGTATCGGCCCGCCGCCATCCTCTGAATCTTATTTGAGTATCCCCCGGATTATGGCGGCAGTGGAAATCACGAACGCCGATGCCATTCACCCGGGGTACGGATTCCTCGCCGAAAATGCGGATTTCGCAGAGGTCTGTGCGGAATATGGGATCAAATTTGTTGGCCCGACACCGGATCAAATCAGGAAAATGGGGGATAAAATCACGGCGAAAGAAACCATGATCAAAGCCGGCGTCCCAGTCATCCCCGGTTCCGAAGGCCTCATCAAGGATATTCAGGAAGGAAAGAAAATAGCCGTTGGGATTGGTTATCCCATCATTCTCAAAGCTACAGCCGGTGGTGGTGGCAAGGGGATGCGTATCGTTTGGGAGGAGAAAGAATTCGAGAGCGCCTGGAATATGGCCCGCCAGGAAGCAAAGGCTGCCTTCGGAAATGATGGGATTTATGTAGAAAAGTATATCGAAGAGCCCCGCCATATCGAAATCCAGGTTGCCGGCGACCAGCACGGCAACGTTATTCACCTCTCAGAAAGGGATTGCTCGATCCAGCGCAGGCATCAAAAACTGGTAGAGGAGACACCCTCTCCTTTTATGACTCCCGAACTGCGGGAAGCAATGGGCAACGCAGCAATAGCGGCAGCCAAGGCCATCAATTATGAAGGAGTCGGTACAATCGAATTCCTGGTGGATAAATACCGCAACTTCTATTTCATGGAAATGAACACCCGTATCCAGGTAGAACACCCGGTAACGGAGGAAGTGACCGATCACGATCTGATCAAGCAGATGATCAAAATTGCGGTCGGTGAACGCATCACCAGCGGCAACCTCTACCCCAGCGGCCATGCCATGGAGTGTAGGATCAATGCAGAGGATGTGTACAACAATTTCCGCCCCAACCCTGGAAAAATCCTCTCTTTTCATAGCTCAAAAGGACATGGCGTTCGGGTGGATACCCACGTGTATGCCGGATATACCATCCCGCCGTACTATGATTCTATGATCGCCAAACTCATCTGCCGGGCTCCTACCCGGGAGGAATGTATCACTAAAATGGAACGCGCCCTGGACGAGTTTATCATTGAAGGGATACAGACTACAGTACCTTTCCATCAGCGGTTGATGAAGGATAAAAATTTCCGTGAGGGCAATTTTCATACTGGTTTCCTTAATACATTCAGCATGAAAGACTGATCGCCCATGATGCACCGCAGCTTCTGGCGCCTGCTGGGATACATCCGGGCATACCGTATCCAGGTGGCTTTCAGTATCCTGAGCAATATCCTGATGGCGGTGTTCACCGTGCTCAGCATCCCCTTGATCAGCCCTTTTCTGGAAATCATTTTTCAGCAAGATGTCAAGCTACCGGTATCCCCGGGGGAAGGGTGGAGTGTCCAGAACCTGGAGCTGCACTTTAATTTTTACCTGACGAATCTGATCCTGGAGCATGGCAGGGAGAAGGCACTGCTTACCGTTTGTGCTGCCATCCTCTTCGTGTTTTTTAGTAAAAACCTTTTTCGCTATCTGGCAATGTTTTTCATGGCGCCAACGCGCAACGGGATTGTGCGCGATGTGCGCGCACAGCTCTTCGCTAAATTACTCCGGCTACCGCTCGGATATTTTTCCGAAGAGCGCAAAGGCGACCTGATGTCCAGGATAAGCGGCGATGTGCAGGAAATCGAGTGGAGCATCCTCAACGTACTCGAGGCAGTGTTCCGCGAGCCGATTATCATTACCCTTAGTTTGGTCTATATGGTGTATATCAGCCCGGAGCTGACAGGGCTTGTCTTTCTGCTCATCGCCTTTACAGGGTTTGTCATCGGCGGTATCGGGCGCAAGCTGAAAACGAGTTCTTCTCAAATTCAGGAGCGCCTCGGCAATATTGTCGCGGTAGTCGAAGAGGCCCTCTCGGGGATGCGTATCGTCAAAGGATTCAATGCGGAAGGATACCAGGAAAGGAAATTTTCGGTAGAAAACAATGCTTATCGCCGCTCCCTGACCCTCTTGTTGTGGCGCAAAGACCTCTCCTCGCCGCTCTCGGAATTTCTGGGGATTACCGTGGTGACCCTCCTGCTGTGGTTCGGCTCCCGTCAGGTGTTCTCCGGGGAAATGGCCGCAGGGGCTTTCTTTTCCTTCCTTTTTGCTTTTTATAACGTCATAGACCCAGCTAAATCTTTTTCCCGGGCATTTTACGATATCCAAAAGGGGATCGCGGCAATGGAACGCATCGAAGGTATCCTCGATGCCACGCAGGGGATGGAAGAAAGACCCGATGCCAGGCCAATAGATCAATTTCAGGAGTCCATTACCTACCGGGATGTGAGTTTCCAATACCGTGCGGAGGACGGGCCAGTACTGCGCAACATTAATCTGGAAATCCCGAAGGGGTGTGTTGTAGCAATCGTTGGACCCTCCGGGGCTGGAAAATCTACGCTCGCCGATCTGCTACCCCGGTTCTATGATCCTACGGAAGGGGGCATATACATTGACGGCACCGATATCCGCGACCTAAGGCTCAGGGAGTTGCGCGCGCTGATGGGGATTGTTTCCCAGGAAGCTATTTTATTCAACGATACAATCTACAATAATATCGTTTTTGGGCTGGAAAATGTACAGGAGGAGGAAGTCATACAGGCGGCGAAAATCGCAAACGCCCATAACTTCATCATGGCGACGGAATTGGGGTATCAGACCAATATCGGCGACCGTGGCACTAAGCTGAGCGGTGGCCAGCGCCAACGCCTGACCATTGCCCGTGCCATCCTGAAGAACCCTCCCATCCTGATCCTCGACGAAGCTACCTCGGCGCTGGATTCGGAATCGGAGAAGCTGGTCCAGGAGGCCCTTGCCCATCTGATGAAAGATCGCACGGCAATCGTGATCGCCCACCGATTGTCCACTATTCAACATGCCGATGAAATTGTCGTGATGAAAAACGGTCAGATCGTTCAGCGGGGTACCCACCAGGCACTGATCCAGGTGGCGGGCGAGTATCAAAAGTTGGTTGGTTTACAAGCATTTTAATCAAGCTTTCGCATCTTGATTGGGAATTACGGAAAATCACCCCTAACTTCGCCTTGAAAAACTTTTTACCCGTGCATGCTGTATCCATACGACTGATCGGGGCATGGCTCTTGCTGGGGTTCCCCGCACTGGGTCAGCCTGTAGTCCCGCCAGGGAACCTTCCAAAGGAAGGAGATGCTTTCGTCCTTGGGGTGGATCGCTCACCTGTAAATATTCATCCATTGGCCCCGGACGGCGGGCGGCGCTGGGATTTCACCTCCCTGCAAGCGCCTTTTGCCCGCAGGTTTACCTGGGAAATTACCTCCTCCGCGCAGCAATTTATCGGCCCGGGCCCGAATTTTTCAGCGGCCGTTTACATGAAAACTGCCAATGAACTCCGTTTACAACAAATGGTCGGCCAGGATCCCTTTGGGCTGAGCCTGCACTCCCGCGTGGTTTATTCGCCTGCTATGCCGGTACGGAAACTCCCCCAGCGCATGAACAGCACCTTCCAGTATAACGGCCTGGCTACTGCTACTGCAGCGATTGACGATATTCCGAAGGAGCTATCGCAGAAACTGCCTTTCAGGCCGGACTCTGTGCGGCTCAAGGTCAATGTGCGGCTGCTCAGCACGATTGATGACTGGGGAAAAGCCCTTATCCCTGGCGGGATATTCGAAGTATTGCGGGAAAAACATACCTATACGTATGAGTTTCAAGTGGAGGTTAAACTTGGGCAGCGCCGCTGGCAAAATATTACCTCTTCGAGCCAGGTGAAAGGGCTGTTTCCAAAAACTACCGCTGTTAGCTATAATTTCTGGTCGGATGATGCCCTGGAACCCATTGTGGTGCTCATCATGGACCGCAGTGGCAACAATACCGAAAGAGCGGAGTTTAAGATAATGGATTTGGACGAAACCCCGATACTGAAGCACCCGGTGCCAGATTTCTTTGTGTACCCCAATCCTGCCATTTCAGACGTACGCATCGAGTTCTTCATGCTCCCTCCAGGCGAATATGAGATTATTTTCAAAGATATGATCGGGAAGGTGCGTATCCAGAAAAAGATTTTTATCACAGGCAACCGCATCGAAAAGCTCGACATTTCCGATTTGGACAAGGGGCCCTATTATTATCAGGTCAGGGATGAACGCGGTGTGTTAGTGGGCAATACCAAACGGCTCATCGTAATCCGCCCATAATACCAGAAGTCCGGCTTGTGAGGCCCCTGCATTCAGGCACGCTGTACAGCATCTGCCCGCCCTTCCATTCTTGCCCGGAATGCCCAGTAGTAATCGTCGTCGTTGAGTAGGTCATAGAGGGCCTCGTGATAGCCGGCGAATTCGGGCAAATTATTGTGATGTGCCCCTTGAATGGTAATCAAAGCACTTTTTTCAGGAATCATTTCGTGCAGCATTTGCCCGTGACGGTGTGGGATGAGCCGGTCCTGATTGCCGTGAATGATAAAAACCGGGCAGGTGGCCTTGCGCAAAAAACGGTCTGTACGGATCTGGTACCGCAGCAATACGGAGAGCGGCAAAAAAAAGCCAAACCGTTTGATTTGATGTAGGAAACTGAAATACGGTGCATCGAGGATCAGCATTCGGGGCTTATTCCAGGAGGCGATCCGGGCTGCGATACCACTGCCCAGAGAACGGCCATAGATAATGATTTTATCTTCCGGATATCGGTCGCTCACCCATTTATACACGATTTGTGCATCGTTGTATAAAATATTTTCGGTGCGTTTGCCGGAGCTTTTTCCGAATCCGCGATAGTCAAAAATAAAGAAATCATATCCTTTCCCGACAAAGTCTTTGGCAAATTTACCCCAGCCTTTCAGGCTTCTGGAGTTCCCTTTGAAGTATAAAACAACTCCACGTGAATTAGGCACTTTGAACAACAACGCGTTGATCTGCCCACCGTCTTCCATCGAAAAATCCACTTCTTCAAAAGGGAAAGGATAGTGAAAAACGAATTGCCGGGGCAAAATTTCAGGCCGGAAAAAGAAGTAGTGCTGGAAGAAATAAAAGACCATGCATATTCCTGCATACGCACCGCTCCCGCTAATCAACAGGGTTGTCCAAAAGGTAACATGGGTGTTTTCCATAGGTTGGCGCTTGTTTCGAGGTGAAAGCGGATTTGTCTTTTGCTGTGGTATTGCCTTTGTCGTATCGCTATGGCCAGGCGCGGTGAAGCTGGGGTTGCAGGTCTTTTTTCTTTTCGCACCATCCAGGCACCGATTCCGCAGGATACCTCAACAAAGAAATAAAAAGTGTGGGGAATGAAAAAACGACAATGAATGTTTTGTAAAAATTTGCAATTCACCACAGAAAAAATTAACTTGGTGATATGCTTTTTTCAGGGATTTTATTGGACTTGTTGCGAAGGTCAGTATGACGGGAAACCGCCATTTTGGCCCATGGTAATGCCTTCGAAGCAAGTTTATTTCAGAACGATATAATACAGAGCGCCATGAAACAATTTGGAATCAGCGTCAGTACCATGATTATCCGCTTTTATCTGATGGTCATTATTGTGATCATTGCGGGTTTTTTGCATCAATGGTGGCTTTCCCTCGTAGGTGGAGCGATTTTTATGACTTCACTGCTTGGCCTGGCATGGAAAGGTAAGCAGAAGTAACCGTTTTATAGGGAAATGACCTGCCGGTATAGCATTTATGCCGGCAGGTTGGCTAGTTTTTTCATGTCTTTGATGAATATTTTGCTGTCCACGATATCAATATAACCATCGACTTTGAATTCTGTCAGCATACGGATAACGCTTTCTTTAGCAGTACCGACGATGCGGGCGAGGTCATCGCGAAGGATATTGAT
>JBEIGB010000035.1:0-32766 GCA_040382095.1 Lewinellaceae bacterium | reverse complement strand
TGAAAACGCGGCTCTGAAAAAATACTATTTAGCGGCGTCAGCCGCCAAAGGACGTGCCGGAGGCTTTTCAGACAACCCATCACATGATTTGATTGCCTATTCCGTAAGGATAGATTTCAGACTGCAAAACTTTCGCCGCAGCCGCAGGTTCGCGCCGCATTGGGGTTATTGAACGAAAAGCCTTTACCATCCAGGCCACCGGAGAATTCCAGGATGGTATTGAACAAATAGAGGAAGCTTTTCAGGTCTGTGACCACTTTCACCCCATTATCCTCGAATACCTGGTCATTGGGCTTCGAATCGTTGTCGAAGTCCAGTTGGTAGGTAAGTCCGGAGCAACCGCCACTTGTCACACTTACGCGCACGAAATAGTCATCCCCTAGGTTTTCCTGGAGGCGGAGCTGGGCGATTTTTGCTTTGGCACTATCTGCTACAAAGATCATATCCTTCGGATTATCCGTGAGTTTTTTCGGTCTCGGCAACCGGGATGCCATTTTTTTGCTGATAGTCGGCGATAGCCGTACGGATAGCGTCCTCTGCCAGTACGGAGCAGTGGATTTTAACCGGTGGCAGAGCCAGTTCTTCGACGATATTCATATTATCGATGGTCAGGGCCTCGTCAATAGACTTTCCTTTGAGCCACTCGGTAGCCAGGGAGGAAGATGCGATGGCCGAGCCACAGCCAAAAGTTTTGAACTTTGCGTCCACGATCGTATTGGTCTCCGGATCTACCTGGATTTGAAGGCGCATCACGTCTCCGCACTCAGGAGCACCGACGAGTCCGGTACCTACGTTTTTATCTTCTTTATTGAGCGTACCTACGTTGCGTGGATTCTTAAAATGATCGAGTACTTTATCGGAATAAGCCATGATTTATGGAATTTTAATGTTAAACAGTAAATGGTTGAATTAATCGGATCAAGCTGACTTACGGGCGGCGGGCCTTTAAGGGCAGCCGCGTAAGGGTTGCGTAGCCTAATGCTCCTGCCATTCGACAGAATTCAGGTCAATGCCTTCTTTGTACATTTCCCAGATTGGGCTGAGGTCGCGCATGTGGTTGACCCCTGCGGTCACTTTTTCAATCACGTATTCAATATCTTCTTCTGTGGTGAACCTGCCGAGACTAAACCGGAGGGAGGAGTGCGCGAGGTCATCGCCGAGGCCCAGGGCCACCAGGACGTATGAAGGCTCGAGCGACGCGGAGGTACAGGCAGAGCCCGAAGACAGCGCGATATTTTGGTTGAACGTCATCATGAGACCTTCGCCTTCGACGTGTTTGAAGGAGAGGTTGGTCACATGGGGCATACGGTGGTCGCGGTTACCGTTGAGATACACCTCTTCGAGGCGATTCATCAGTCCGGTTTCCAGTTTATCGCGCAGCTTACTCAGGCGGTCGGCGTCCTGTGCCATTTCCAGGCGTGCGATTTCGGCTGCTTTCCCAAAACCGACGATACCAGGTACGTTCAACGTACCGGAGCGCATTCCACGCTCGTGGCCGCCGCCGTCCATTTGAGCGGTCACCTTTACGCGGGGCGATTTACGGCTTACGTAGAGGGCGCCCACCCCTTTAGGGCCGTACATCTTGTGCGAAGTGAAGGCCATGAGATGCACCCCTGTAGCTTTGGGGTCAACCGGGATTTTGCCGACGGCCTGGGTAGCATCGCTCATTAACAATACCCCATGGCGGGCGCAGATGTCACCGATGGCTTTCATCGGCTGGATGACGCCGGTTTCATTGTTTGCCCACATCACCGATACCAGAATTGTATTCGGTCGGATAGCCGCTTCCAGTGCTGCCAGGTCAATCAGCCCGTCGCCCTCGACATCCAGGTAGGTAACTTCGGCACCTGCTTTCTCCAGTTTGTGGCAAGTATCCAACACCGCTTTGTGCTCTGTTTTGACGGTGATGATATGGTTGCCTTTATTGCGGTACATTTCAAAAACCCCTTTGATGGCGAGATTATCGGATTCCGTAGCTCCCGAGGTAAAGATGATTTCCTTTGCATCCACGTTGATGAGCGCCGCTACCTGTTCCCGTGCATAATCTACCCCCTCTTCTGCTTCCCATCCGAACGGGTGGTTGCGGCTGGCCGCATTGCCGGGCATTTGATAAAAATAAGGGATCATGGCCTCCACAACCCTCGGATCAGTTGGGGTCGTCGCGTTGTTGTCCAAATACACTCTTCTGGTATCCTTGGTCATTTTTGAAGTTTATTTAGATTTATTCCAATTAAAAATTTACGCACAAAGATAACCAACACTGCTGAAAAAAGTTTATCTTTTACTTATATTTATAGTCCTATCCGCGTGGTCAAATCCGCGCGTATGCGGGCTTATGGAAAAAACATTTGAAGCGCTTTTTGCCGAATTCCCAGCCCACGCCCAGGAGGCCTGGGCGCGCCAGGTCGAGAAAGACTTAAAGGGAAAACCCTGGACCGCCCTGCGCTGGTCGCTGGAGGAAGGTGTTGATATTGACCCCGTTTATCACCCCGGCAGCCTTTCCTTACAGCGGGATGCCTTGTACGGCCCCAGGGAAGGCCGAGGGTGGGAGATCGGGGAAATCATCCTGGTAGATGAAGTTGCCCCTGCCAATGCCCTTGCCCGCGAAGCCATCGCTGCCGGAGTAGATTCCCCGGGCTTCCTCTTGCTACACCGCCAGTCGGAAGCCAGCATCTGCGGGCTACTGGATGGCATTGACCCCGACGTGTGTTGCCTCAATTTCGGCGAGCTCTATCCGGATAAAGACCCCTTCGGCCTGCTCCGTCTGCTCCTGGACTGGCATCGCTCCACCGGAAAGGATAAACATCGCTTTCAGGGTTCGCTGGATATTGATCCTTTTCTGGATTGGACGGAACCTCCGCTCGATGCGCTTGCCAGGGCCATCCGCACCTGCGAAACCGAAGCGCCACAATTTAAAATTCTCCAGGTCAATGGCCGTTATTACCATGCCGGCGCAGGGGAAACCATCAACGAGCTCGCATTGATGGTGGCCAAAGGCAGCGAATACCTGGCCTGTATGGAAGACAAGGGCATTCCCGCTGCCACTACCCATCATTTCCTGCAATTTTCCGTGGCCGTCAGCACCCAGTATTTTGTGGAAATCGCAAAACTCCGGGCCCTTCGGATTATGTGGAACAACGTGCTAAAAGGCTTTGGTGTACATCAGCCCGGTGCACCCGAAATTATTGTGCACCTGGCACCGGAAACGCAGGACGAGAATCTGCACACCAATATTATCCGGGCAGGCACCCAGGCCATGTCAGCAGTTATCGGCGGGGCCGACCGCCTGTACATCCTACCAGCCGACGCCGCTTTCCAGGAAAGTCCCTCCCCGTTCACCCGGCGTATCGCACGCAATATCCACCACCTCCTCGATCTCGAAGCCCATATCGGCAAAGTCGCCGACCCCGCTGCAGGAAGCTGGTATATCGAAAACCTTACCAACCTCCTCGCAGAAAAAGCCTGGGCACGGTTTCAGGATTACGACCGTAAAGGGGAATTTAAGCCGAATGCCTAAATCCCCGATTCCTTCATCCGCTCCGTGAGTTTCTGTACGACCTTAAACTGGTTCAGAAACTCCTTGGCAAAAATCCGGAATATCGTATAAACGGGTATCGCCAGAATCATACCGGTCAATCCCGCCACGTTAGCCCCCATCAGTACGATCAGGAATATCTCCAGAGGGTGCGCCAATACGCTTTTTGAAAAAATTGTGGGGGACAAAAAGTAATTGTCCAGCCATTGTGAAGTGATAAACACGCCCAGCACTTTCAACAACAAGGGCAGCATCTCTGTGTAGAAATCGAGCTCGAGGTTGGAAGAAAAGGTGAGGAATATACCCAACGCACCTCCAAATAAAGGCCCCAGATAAGGGATAACGTTCATAAGGGCTGCAAAAAAACCGATGAGCACCGCGTTCTTTATGCCGATGATGGTAAGGCAGATACTCACATATACTGTTATAATCGTGATTTGCAGCAATATTCCCCTGAAATACCTGCTCAGCATCAGCTTGGAATCATCAATGGTTTCCCGGGCCTGTACCTGGTAGGCATCCGGTGTCATGATGAGGATGACATTGGAAAAAAGCCGGTTCTCCTGCAGGAAAAAAAACGTGATGAAGATCGTCGAAAAAATATGGATGAGCGTGTTGCCAATCGTTGTCACCGCCTGTGTCAAAAAGTACCCGATACGGCTGGGTTCGATCCATCCTTCCAATGCTTTTTGCATGGTAAGCTCCAGGGATTCACCCGGCAAAAGGATTTTATTCTCTTCCAAAAAATGGGACAACCTACTGAACGGCTCGTCCAGCGCTTTCGCTATTGCCGCATAATCTACATGTGCCAGGTTGCTGGCCTGCGTAATGATCATCGGGATGAACAAGAGGATAAACATAACGAAGACCAGGATAAAAGAAAATATCGTCATTACTGCTGCAGCCGAAGGCCCTAC
This sequence comes from Lewinellaceae bacterium, assembly GCA_040382095.1. Lineage (GTDB taxonomy): Bacteria > Bacteroidota > Bacteroidia > Chitinophagales > Saprospiraceae > JADJPL01. The sequence continues at coordinate 28,314 of JBEIGB010000035.1, read as the reverse complement.
CCGAAGCCTGCCAATCTTTATTTTCTGAAACAAATCCATCAGTGGTCGGCCGATCAGCGACAATACCCAGGCGGTGAGGATATATGCCACAATATTGCTGAAAAAATAGATGAATAGGATCAGAAGCCCCAGGGCCAATATTCCCAGGGCATAGCGCGTCCAAGATTTCATAGGCATAGCTGTCGTTTTTAGTGATTCTTACAATACATATAGGGTGCCCACTATGGGAACAACATTCCTGGCCCATGCCTCATGAAGGGCTCTCCCCCAGGAAAGCGATATTGCGCTTCAACCCGGAATATTTTGCCCTTTTAACGGCAGAATGCCGAAAAACCTCCCGGAATACTTCTTCTGTCAACTCCAGCCACTCGCCGCGCGGCATCCCCAGCAGATGGGGATGCGGATCAAACGCAGGCTCCCGGTGGGGTGTTGCAAAACGGTTCCAGGGGCAAACCTCCTGGCAAATATCACAACCAAAGGCCCAATTTCCCATTTTTCCACGAAAAGATTCCGGAATGGCATTTTTTAGCTCGATCGTCAGATAGGAAATGCACTTGCTGCCGTCCAGCAGATAGCCCTGGGGAGAGATCGCCCCGGTGGGGCAGGCATCAATACAACGGGTGCAGGTACCACAATAGTCTTTCATCGGTGGGTCTGGCGGGAGTTCCAGGTCGAGGACCAGTTCGGCCAAAAAGAAATACGACCCGGCTTTGGGATGGATAGCCAGTGTGTTTTTGCCAATCCAGCCATTACCACTGCGCCGCGCCCAGTCCCTTTCCAGCAGTGGTGCGGAATCCACAAAACCCCTTCCCTGTACTTCCCCGATTCCCTCGCGCACAGCGCTCAGGAGCGCACGCAGCTTGTCGCGCAGCACAAAGTGATAATCCTTGCCATAGGCGTAACGCGCAATCCGGGGGGCTTCCGGATCTTGCTGCCCCACCTCCGGCGCATAGTTGAACGCCAGGCTAAGAATAGATTTCGCACCGGGGAAGAGCTTGCGTGGATCCGTGCGCAAGTCAAAATAGTTGTCCATGTACGCCATCTCCCCATGATAACCAAGCGCTAACCACTGCTCGAGGCGACGGGCTTCTTCCTCCATAAACTCCGCCCGCGCGATACCCAAATGGAAAAATCCCAGCCGCACGGCTTCTTCCCGGATAAAATCGGCATATTGGGCGGGAGAACGCTGCATTCCTTTTTTACCGTAAAAATATCCGATTTATTTGCAATTTTGTCCTAATTACTCCTTTCAATTGATGCCCGGGCCTCGCGTGACAGAAAATAGACCTGCCCCTGAGAATACCATTGCACTGCTTTTCCGCTGTACGAAGGCTTTTTGAAGAAATATTGCCCTGAATTGAAAATATGTGCGTAAAAGTGCCAATTTTAGCCCGTAATTATCCCTCCGCAACTTCGTCTAATTATCCAAAAATCCAAATGAAGGCTTTTTATTTATTCGTCCTACTTTTGTCCGGAGCAGTGTCTGGCTTGCTGGCCCAGGATAAAGCCCCTGTAGTAACAGCACTCGACCTCCAAACCATCCCGGCAGGTACCCGTCAACACTTATGGGTCCAGATTATAACGGATGCCTTCGGACAACCGGTTTGCGTACCCGTTATCGTAGCAAAGGGGGCTTCACCGGGCCCTGTAGTAGGCATTACCGCTGCCATTCACGGCGACGAACTCAACGGCATCCCCATCGTGCAACGTCTCCTGGAGGGGCTGGACCCCAAGGGGTTGAAGGGTACGGTAGTGGGTATTCCCGGCCTCAACGTCCCTGGGATCCAGCGCGGGGAGCGGCGATTCCCGGATGAAGAGGACCTCAACCGAAACTTTCCCGGTAATCCGAACGGCAGCAACAGCGAACAATACAACCATCGCATATTTTCAGCGATAATCCGGCATGTTGATTATCTTTTTGACCTGCACACCGCTTCCTTCGGGCGGGTCAATGCCTTTTATGTGCGGGCCGACCTCCGGGACAGCGTCATTGCCAAACTGGCCTACCTGCAACCCGCAGATATCATCGTGGATAATGCTGGCCCCACGGCTTCCAGTACGGGGAGCGGCAAGACCCTTCGCGAAGAGGCTTATCTTTCCGGAATCCCCTGCATTACCATTGAATGCGGGGATCCGCACGTCTATCAGGAAGATATGATTCTGCGTGGTGTCCAGGGTATGCGAAATGCCCTGGGTGCCCTGGGTATGATCCCTTCCGGCCCCGGGCCGGACTCAAAAGCCGTAGTTTGCAGGAAATCCTACTGGTTATACACCGATGCCGGAGGTTTTCTGGAGGTAACCGTCGGGCTAAACCAAAAAATCAGGAAAGGGGAGCTGGTGGGTATCCTCCGCAATCCTTTCGGAGAAATCCTCAGAAGATACTATGCACCGGAAGACGGCATTGTGATCGGGAAAAGTACGCACCCGGTGAATATCAGCGGGGGGCGGATATTGCATCTGGGCATTCTGAAATAAACGAATGCCCTGATATGCAATGATGTACCTGAAAAAATCGGTTGGTGATGAAGCCAGCGAAGCGGCCCCTGGATGCAGTGCTAACGGGCAGGTTGAGTTCCTGCCAGCGACATCCGGGAGTCGCTTCGCGTGCGGACGAGGCTATCTCATAAGTATTCTCCCGCCTGCGGCAGCAGAATAAAAATTTTTGGAACGCCGGTTTTGTTGATTTTGTAAGCAAAATCAACAAAACCGGCGTTCCAAAAAAACAATATTTGGCGGCATTTGCCCCCAAAGGACTTATGAGGCAGCCTCGGGGAGCCATGAAGGGCCCATGGTGGAGACGGCGGGAGTCGAACCCGCGTCCAGAGAAAGCGCAAATTGACCTTCTACATGCTTATCCGATGATTTGGTTCTCGGTACAGGGATGGGTTCATTGGCAGACCGGTCCTGTACCCAGCCCGGGATCTCGGAGCATTGAGCGGGCCACTCAATACGCCCAGCCTGAGTTTAGATGATGTATGGGTGCAGGGCTTGTCAGGCTGAAGCCGGGGCGCACGTAGCGCAGGCACCACATACAGGCGCTAATTAATAACTATACTAATTAGGCAGCCATTGCGTAGCTATTGCCACTTGTTGTTGATCGCCATTTGATAACGGAGTGAACAATCGTGCTCCGGCATGCTTACCAACCCGCCAACGATCCTGTCGATGCCAGTACGTCCCCAGGTTTTGTTCCACGCCTTTGCGTGGATTCAAGGGTATTAACCCCAATACCCGGAAAAAAGTTTCATCAACCCGGGAAATTCGGCGAAGACCTGTATTTTGGCCGGCGTTTAAAATTTTAAGCCTGAATATTTCAAATTTGGGGTTGTGAAAAAAGACTTTTGCCGCCTTCGGTCGCCAAAGGACAGTCCCTGGGCTTTTCATACAACCCAAGAATGAATTTTACCATTTACCCGACATATAGCAAGGCATCCGACCTGTTGCGACAGGATTATCCCGGGCTAAAAATGGCTCATTTTTCCACCGCGATAATCTATCGAAACAAGTCTATCATAAAAAGTCTTATTTTTCGAAAAAACAAAACGTATGCACGTACAAAGAACAGCCCTTGTAGCGGGCGCAAGCGGATTGGTCGGCATGGAGCTGATCCGGCAATTAGTAGAAAGCCCGGATTACCTGCGGGTGGTTGCGCTGGTGAGGCGGAAGTTAGATATTCAACATCCCAAGCTTATCCAGGAAGTGATTGATTTCGATCATCCCGACCCCGTCAAAATTGTTGGGGACGATTATTTCTGCGCACTTGGCACTACCTTGAGCAAGGCGGGTTCCAAAGTCGCCCAGTACCGGGTGGATTGCGAGTATCCTGTAGCAATCGGCAAAATTGCCCTTGCCAATGGTGCCAGGCAATGCCTGCTTGTGTCCTCCATTGGTGCCGATTATAAATCTTCCAACTTTTACCTGCGCACTAAAGGGGAGCTGGAACAAAAACTCGCTGCCCTGGGCTTCGAGGCTTTCATCGCGGCACGTCCATCCATGCTTTTTGGCAACAGGAAGGAATTCCGGCCACTGGAGCGCATTAGCATACCGCTTTTCAGGTTGTTTGAGCCATTGATGGTTGGAAAGTGGAAGAAATACCGGGGTATCCATGCAAAGACAGTAGCTGCTGCGATGATTGACCTTGCCGGACAAGGTATCCGGGGGACGCGCATCGTCGAATCGGATGCATTAGCTATTCACCGATAATTACAAAAAATTCTGCATCCGCAAGGGTTTCACCTGTCAGACAGGCATTCCGGCTGCTTTTGCGTGCACCGTACTTTAAGGTAATCCTTAGCGCGCCCTTCGTATTTTCTACCGGAGTCTTTATCGAGGTTTTAAGCCCCAGGAAATAGTTGCGGTTGTCTTTATCCACGGCCCAAAGCTGCGGTATATTACCGCTCACATTATAACAGACAAGATAATCCCAGGCACTTTCCCTGATCATTGGGGTCAGGTCAACGGCCGCTGTGTCTATCGTTTCATCGAGAAATTTAATGTCTATGCTGTAAATTTTCCCCCTCCGCAGCCTGATGGTGTCAATTCGTGGCGTTTCTCCGGGCCCGTCCAGATCGCGGGCCTTAAAAGTCAGTACCGTTTCCCGGGTGAAAGATATTTGCATGGTGGTGAACAATGCGGCCGGCTGCGGTGTCAGCGGCTCTTCCGTTTGACAGGAACCAACGGCAAAGAGTATGCTCAAAAGGAGAAGGGGATGGATAAGTTTGCGTAGCATAGCCAACTTCTTTTTCATAATAATTCACAGGATGCCGCAAGGTACGTATTATTTCGGTTTCTCAAAAGAAGGATAGCAACGATTTAATTCTTCTGTGAGGCTGAGCAAAAGGATGAATAAGGGTTGTGCGACAGCCCCCGGCATGTCTTTGGGCGGCTTGCGCCGCCCAAAGACATTTTTTTTAGCGGTTGTGTAAAAAGTCTTTCGCCGCCTACGCCGACAAATGACAAATGAAGGCCTCTAGCCTTTTTACACAACCCCTAAAAAAATTTAAAGGCTGTCGCACAAGTCTTTTGGCGGCTTGCGCCACCAAAGAATATGTAACAGTATTTTGCCGGAGGCAAGAGCATCCTCCCCGCCCTCTTAGTTCACCGACACGGAAAATGTCGCTTCGGCATCTGTTTCGCCGGTATTGCACGGCGTAGCATTGTTCTTATCCGCTTCGTGCTTCAGCGTTACTTTGAGGGATCCGGTACCGGCAGCACCTGTTTTAAAGCTGCTTTTCAGGCCCAGGGGTTTATTTTTTTTATCCTTATCGGTAATACCTGGAAGCGGCATTGCCCCGGAAGCTGCGTAACACACCAGATGTGCATCGGATTCCCCTTCCACCTCGGCAGTAATATTTTCAGCCGGTGTTTTTGATTCATTGAGAAACTGCACGCTCAGCGTATAATCGGTATTGGGTTTCAGGCCTACCTGGTCAATGACCGGTGCAAGGCCCCCTGCCCCATCCTTATCCGCAGCATTAAAAGTAAGCGTTGCCCCACCACCGGTGAAAGTCAGTCGGATTGTAGTAATCAGTTCTTGTTCATTATCGGGATCGGCATCCTTATCCTTTTCACAAGAGGTGATACATGTTGATCCAGTAAGAAGCAGTAGGAGAAAAAAAAGATTCTTTTTCATTGAATGATAAATTAATATGTTAAAAAAATAGGTTTTTTGATATTTATGGGAAATTGCTGGAATGAGGTGGCCTCATACGTCCCCCGGGTGGTAAAAGCACCTTTTTGATACAATCTCATTTTATAATATATGACACGCTCTAAATCTCGGTTTAAAACATTTCAGCATCGCGAAGGCGGTTTTTGAGCAGGTATAAGCGGAAGAAAGCTGCAACGGAAAAATCAAAGCAACATTAAAAGGTAAATTTGGCGCGCACCATGAGGTTCCTACCCATTTCGGCAGTAAAATACCTCAGGCGGTTGAGGTAATCCTTGTACTCCACATCGAGGAGATTGATGACGGAGGCGCCCAGTTCCAGGGGGCGATTACCTATAATCAGCGGCAAAGATGCTTCCAGGTCGAGCCGCAGGTAGCCCTCGGGCGGAGGGGTATAATCAATACCTCCTGGGGCCCATCGCTGGCGGAGTACCTGAATAGCGTTGAGCTGTACGAATCGCTGCGGTTTTTCCGAAAGGGAGTGGAAACGCAGGGTATATCTGAATTGATTGGGTGGCATGAACACCAGAAAGTCCTGCAGTGCTTCGTTCCAGGACTGTAAAACCGACCCCTGGGCTTCTATCCGCCACCTGGACAGGGGCTGAAACGACACGCGGGCATCCACGCCGGTCAGGCGGGCGTTGGCCTGGTCATATCCGAAAGCGGGAAAAGCGCCCCTGATGGTCAGGACCGGGGTCTGCTGTGGGTTCAGGAAGATAAAATTCCGGATAACATTCACATACCCGCTCATGAAGAAACCCAGGGTACGGTCTGGTGCCTCCCATTCGAGGGTGAGGCTATTGTTCCAGGCGCGTTCGGGTAGCAGGCCGGAGTTACCTCGTTCAAAGCTGGCCGAACCATGGTGTACCCCCTCGCTGTACAGTTCGCTGACGTGGGGTGCGCGCCAGGAGGTACCACTGCTGGCACTGAGTTTCCACCCTTGCCCGAAGGTATAAGCTGCCCCAAAAGATCCGGAAAAGCCACTGAAAGCGCGTTGTCTTTGCAGGCTGTCTTTATCTGAAGGGTCTGCGGAAATATGCTGGACGTCGTATCGAAGGCCGAGCTCTGCTTCGAGACGTTTCGGGTAGTGTTTCCAACGTTCGACCAAATACGCCCCCATTACGCGGTTGGTATAATTGGGGAGCAAGCCACCCCGGTCGGTGGTATTGGCCTGTGTCATAAACTGCAACCCGGCATCTCCCTGCAGGTGTTTGAGCCAGCGGTGTTCCCAGTTGCCGCTCAGTTGATGGGTAGTGATTTCCAGGATAATCTGTGCCTGGCCGGCACGATCGGGCAGGGTATTGAACAGCCGATGGGCATCGAATTCTGCTCTGCGGTTAAACTGCCGGCTGGCCTGAAGCTCCAGTTTGCCTTGCCGCCCCACATCGGCCCGCACCTGCCCTTTTACCAGCTCGTGGAGCATTTGTTGGCGGGGCCTGCCGATAAAGTAAGTAAATGCCCCATCCTGCAGGGGGCGTTCGCGTGCGATAGCGTTCTGAAGGTCGGTGAGGTTGCCAATATGGGCATCCTGTAAAATACCGACCTGCCCGGAGAAACGCGCATAAAAAACCTCGGAAGCCCAGCGGTCTTGATCCAGCCGTGCAGTCCAGGAAAAATTGTATTCGGCCACACCGGTATTCCGCATAAAATACCCCGGAGTGGAAAGGTTGCCCCCTCGCTTGATGGTACCTTGTAAGCGTCCGGAAAGCGGTAGCTGTGGCCGCTTGAGCTTGCCTTCCAGCAATGCCGACGCAATGCCCATTCGTCCATTGCCCATACCCTGAAGATTGACCTCGCCCCCGATTCCCGGCTCCACGCGCATGGAGGCTGGCTGGACCAGGATAATCCCCCCCAGTGCATCTGCCCCATACCGGATCGCGCCGGCACCTTTGATCACAGCGATCTGCTTTGCCAGAAAGGGATCAATCTCGGGAGCATGCTCGGCGCCCCATTGCTGTCCTTCCTGCCGCACCCCGTTATTCAGGATCAGGATGCGATTACTGTGCAGGCCCTGAATCACAGGTTTGCCGATTGTCGGGCCCGTATTGATCACACTAATACCGGGAAGGCGCCGCAAGCTTTCCGCAAGCCCAAACCCCCGGCCCGCCTCCAGCATTGCACCGGTAATCGTATCGCTCGGCCTGCTCTCAAAAGGCAGGGGCTTTTCGGCACGCACCTCGATCTTGTCGAGCAGGATACCCCCTTCCCGAAGAAAGAGGGTCACCCCCGTATCTTTTGTAATCAGCAAACGCAGCTCCCCACCTTCATACCCTACCCTGCTGGCCATCAGCGTATAAGTACCGGGGCATATCCCCTCCAGATGGAAATATCCTGCACCATCTGCAAGGCCACCATTTCCAGACTCCTGCAATACCACGCTTACCAGGTCAATAGGCTTTCCATCGGCAGCATTTTTGATATATCCGTATAAATGCAGGTGGCATTCCTGTCCCCAAAGCAGTAAAGGAAAAAGTAGATAGACAAATAACAACTTGCCCTTTTTTTGCCCTAAGGCATACTTTTCCATAAATTGTAATTTCCTGGTTCCCGTTCAGGCATCAATGGATTTTCTTTCATCGTTCCCCGTCCATACCATATCGTACGTACCGATGAACAATGGGCTGCCCAAACGAAAAATTTCCTAATTATTTTTGTATCGGAATACCGTAAAGGTGCAGGCACCAGCCCTAAAAGGGCATTTACCGCCTAAATACTGGCAGGCGGCCGGTTCAGGAACAGAAGGGAGGGCCCCGGCTTTCGGGCAGGCAGAAGGATAAGCTGGGCAAAGGCAGGGTCAGTACCGGAAAAGTAACCCCGGCAAGTACAATCTGCTTTGCGTGGATACAATTAAATCCAGGAAGCAGCGTATTAGAAATATGGAAGTCGCATAAAGGGCAATGGTGGGCTTCGTGCTCACCAGACAGCTCCGCAGCCTTGTCTTTCGCCTGAGGGCTGTTATAATCAGAAAAGCCTTCGGAAAAGGCATAATCGTGCCACTCTGAAGCGGTCAGCATCGTCAGGAAAAGGATCAGAAGGAAAGATCCCGGTAAGCTATGCCGAAACGAAGTGGTCAATGGTTTTTTATTAGTTGCAAAGGCAAATATACACTATTTTTGCAACAAAGCTTCATTTATATATGGTAAAGGAAAATTCCCGGGAACTCCTAAAGCATCACAAACTCCGGCAAACTGCCATACGTATCCAGGTAATAGAAATATTCCTGAGCCGTACGGGTGCGGTTTCCCAGGCCGATCTGGAGCAGTTGCTCGGCCCTGTTGACCGGATCACCCTCTACAGGACGCTGCGGAGTTTTGAAGAGCAGGGCATTATCCACCGCGCCATAGATGCCACCGGCAAACTCAAATTCGCCCTGTGCACCGGTGGGTGTTCCAACAGCGAACATTTCGATGCACACGCGCACTTATATTGTGAACGCTGTGAACGGACGCTCTGCCTGGACGATATCGCGCCCCCTTTACTTCCCGCACAGGCAAATTTTCAGGTTACCTCCGCATTTTTGGCATTGCACGGCATTTGTGCCGAATGCACGGATAAATAATAAACTTCCTGCGATAGATCATCGTGGTGAGAAAGATGCGTGGTGCTTTTCGTTCACATAAAGGCTTTTTGAGAGAAAATAGCCGGGCTGTGTGCCCGAAAAAACGCAAGATATTAGGCGTAGAAGAGCCATTTTTAGCCCGGGATAATCCTGTCGCAATAAGTCTGATCATTCACCATATTAAAACAAACTACCCATGCCAACACCCAAGTTGTATGCCCTGCTCGTAGGTATTGATGCCTATCAATACCCTGTGCGGCCGCTGAACGGCTGCGTCAATGATGTACTGAATTTTAAAAAGTACCTGGAAAACACCGAAAACAAAAATTTTGACCTGAAAATCGAAGTGCTCACCAATCAACAGGCGACAAAAGCCAATATTGTGAAAGTCTTTGAGCAGCATCTCGGTAAGGCAGGGGGTAGTGACCTCGCCTTATTTTACTACGCCGGTCATGGCGCCCAGGAAAAAGCAGACACTTCGGTATGGCGGTTTGAGCCTGACGGGAAGCTCGAAGGGCTGGTATGTATTGACTCTATACCCGCTACCGGGCAAGGATACAATTTGTTGGTGGACAAAGAACTGCGTTTTCTCATACAACGGCTTGCACACGGGACGGCCGGAACCCCGAAATCCGAAGTACCTCATATCCTGACGATATTCGACTGCTGTCATTCCGGAAGCAATACCCGCAACGTCTATATTGCCAAAGAAAGTAAAGCTGTGGCAGAGCGCCGTTTCAAGCCCATGCCCGCGCCCAAGGGGGAAGCCAGGATGGGTGCCATACTGCCTGCCCGGAAATGGGAAGATTTTATTTTTTCAAAATCGGTCAACCTCGCCGACCTACGGACCAAACCGCTGCAGGAGGTCATTCCGGAGGGCAGGCATATCCAGCTTGCAGCCTGCCAAAGCGATGAGTCGGCGTATGAAGCGGGTGGCTCGGGCGTTTTCAGCCGCAATCTCATTGACGTGTTACAGCGGTCGAACGGTGCTGTTTCTTATTTCGATCTCAAAAACCGGCTGCGCTATTTTATAAAAAATCAATTCCAGCAATCCCCGCAAATTCACGGTGCCGGCGGCCCTGCGGCTGCCGGGGATATTTACCGGGGCTTCCTCAACAAACCTGCCGGCAACAGCCCGCTTTACGGGAATATCGTCTTCAACCCAAAACTGGGTTGGCTGATGGATATTGGTGCGATCCACGGGGTCTCGCTACAGACTTCCAAGGTTAAAGTACAGGCTGTGGACGGCAGTGGGCCGGTATTCGAAGCCGGCATCCAGGCGATCAGGGCTTCAGAGACCCAACTGGTATTTGACGCGGCCACTTCTGAAAAGCTCAGCAAAGATAAAACGCTCTACCGTGGATTCATCGAATCGTTTAAGTCGGCCCCGATCCGGGTGTTCATCAACAACAGCGATAAAGTAGCCGATACAGAAAATAAGCTAAAGGAAAAACTCGCCACCCAGCTAAAAAACCTGAGCGTAGCGGATCTGGAGCGCGAAGCGGATTACACGGTTCACCTCTTTCAAGGCCGTATTGTCATTACCCATCCCGGCGACCCATACAGGCCACTGATCTATCCCCAAAAGGGGTTTTCGGATATGTCCATACAGCAGGTCGTAAATGACCTTGGGCATATCTCCCAGTGGGAATATGTAAAGAACCTGAACAACGACGGCCCTAACCGCCTGCCACTGGACGCAGTTGCGATCGAGTTTTTCAGGGTACAGCCCGATGGAACCCTGGCACCTATCGCACTCGACGACAGGGGGGAAATAAAAACGCCTTATGCGGAAGGGTATTACAATGGACGCCCCTATGGCGGGAATATCCGGATCAGGCTGAGCAACCGAAGCCCCTTCCCGGTTAATGTCAGCTTACTTTACCTATCCAACACTTTCGAAGTATTTGGAGAGATATTTACCGGAAAAGTCCAGAAACTGGAGCCGGCAGCGAACAACGGCGCAGTATGGGCGTTCGACGGCGGCGATATCAGCCTAACCTATGAAGAATCCGTCGAGTACTTCAACCATCCGGAAAGCGTAAGTTACTTTAAACTCATTGTCTCCCGGCAGGAATTCCAGGTCGAAAACCTCGAGCAGGGTGCTCTGGCTGATCCGGCATTGCTGGTGACGCCCAGCAGGAGCGTGGGCCGCGGAGTTTCCCGCCCCGCTGCCAATGCCGACGCGGACGCCTGGATTACCTTACTTTATACCCTCAGGCTCCCCAACCCCAGGTTCGACAAAGTGCCGAAAGCGGAGGCGCAACAATGGGCAACAACGGATGCCGCACCTTTTATCTCTAAATTGTACAAGATCTAAGGAGTGGTGTAATAAGTATTCTGCCGCTGAAAGCGGCCAAAGGACTTTTGGGACAGCCCCAACGAATTTTTTTGGGGTTGTGTAAAAAGCCCCTGGCTTTTCACTTGGAGGCTTGCGTCGCCAACAATAATTTCAACGGGCATCGTTTTACCTCATTTTGCTTCGCAAAATGAGGTAAAACGATGCCCGTTAAAACTTTCTTTCGCCGCCGTAGGTGGCGGAATACTTTTTACACAACCTTAGTCTTTTACGCCATCTCAACGTATTTCATTGACGCTGTTTCATAAATATTTTCCTTCACTCACAGGTCTTTGAGGATACAGTTGAGGATTTTAAGTGTAATCAGATAAGTTGGTTTGACCCCTTCCATGCCGAGGCTACCCGAGGCCAGGGTTCCACCGGTTTCGAGGGGGTTATCGGAAGCGTAATAGGCGTATCGGATGGGTACATCGGGCGGGATATTGTTGCGGATACGGGAAGCTGCCTGAATTGCCTTTTGATAATGCGCCCCTTCCATTTCGAGGCCGATTGCTTTCCAGGAGGAGTGTAGGAAGTAGCTGAGGATATCCCGATTTTGGAGGGAGGTACCCAATACAGTAATCATGGGTCCTTCAAAGACTTTAAGCCCGAAACCCTCTAAATCCTTTTTTGCAAACTGGTTGTCGAGGGGATAATTATCGGCGGTCCCTTCAAAGACATGTGCGGTGGGCACCATGAGGTCGCCTTTGCCCCCTTCGAGGATACCGGCCTTTCCCATAATACTCAGGGAGGCGATATTGAGGTATTGCCGGCCTTCTTCTTTTTCGAAAGGTTTGAACAGTTCATCGAAAGATTCATAGGCCTGCTCGCCGAAGGCGTAGTCCATGACCAGCATAATTGGTTGTTGTTGCTGGATTTTTTCTGCATCCCAATGGATATCAGGGTGGAGCGTTTCGGGGTCAATTTTGGCGAGGTCAAAGAGTTGTACTGAGATATTGGTACCGCTTGTATCGTCCAGCTGAATCATCCCGTTGCGCAATGCCCAGTCTTTGACTTTTTCCCGCAGGGGTGCATTGCCTTCCTGGCTGAGTTCTTTGGCCAGTTCCTCGAACGGACCTGGTTTTGCGAGACGTTTCAGGGCGGCCGGGGCATAGAGATAGTTCATAAAGCTGTGGAGGTTGGCACTTATGATATGAATCGGGCGCTTAAGCCAGCCATGCTCCAGGATTGCCGATTTGATGTTGGATGCCCACAGGCCGCCATAAACATGGTGGCCGATTTTTTCGCGCAGGGCGAAAGAGAAGCTGATTTCCCGGTCTTTTTTGAGGTTAAACTCGTCTGTCGAGAGGCGTCCCAGCCAATAGACGACATGAAAGAGGCTGTTGCAATTCCCATCGGAAGCAAAGCGCCTGGCTGCTTCATGGATTTCCTGATACGTGCGGCCCAGCAGTGTGCTGAGGTAGGTCAGGGCGACTTCCAGATCGAAATCCTCGCCTAAATCTTCTTTTTCCACTGCCTTTTCCAGCATTTCCCACTCCCGGTTTTTACGGCCTTTATGATCTTCGCTATTGCGCCGGATTTTTTCGGATTCGACGTACATGAACGTCAGGTGGGTCAGGATATCATAGATGTCGCTGCGTCCGCGCGTCATCTCCACAAACATTTGCTCCTCGTCAATGCGGTAGCAGTTGCGTTTGCGCTTAGGGGGGACAAGGGCTTCGAAGCTGGAATTTTCGAAGCCTTCCCTGCTGATAAGCCTTACGAAACGGCATTCTTCGATGCCTTTTGGGAGGCGCTGAAAAATATAGAGCAGCCCATCCAGTTCGATCCGCTCGGGATCTGTGATAGAGCCATATATTTCTGGCCGCAGCATCATCAGGGCCTCGATCATCGCCTCTCCGGATAAGCCCAGGGGCTTGTAGCTGCCGCGGATAAACAAGTGCCGCATGGCGATGTAGAGACGTTCGACGGCCGTTCGCGATTCCTGAGCCCTGGATCTGGCAGAAGCAGTCATATCATAATCAGTTTTAAGTTATTCCCGATCCAGCATTTTGAGCATCCCGACGACACCAGCCTCTGTATTCAGGTCCGCGCCCTCTAAATTTGGGGGCAGCGCCAGTTTCCAGGCAGAAAGCTGTTTTTCGACCGCGCTGGCGCGAAGGCGGATTTTGGCGTAAGGGCCATCATCAATACGGAGGAAGTAGTGGATTTCCTCTACATATTCATCATACCTGACCTGGGTGGAATATGCGCCCTTGTAGTCTGCCTTTCTGAATTCCCGGCTGACGTATTTTAGGAAAGTGAAGCGTTTCCCTTTATACAGCAATCCGTAAAATCTGAGATCGCTATTCCTTGCAGGGTCAACGAGGTTCCCTGGGAGTACGATAAACTGCAGGGGCCCTTCATCCGAATCGAAGGACAGGTACTCCAGTCTATTTCCCGGGAGGACACCGATACTGCCATTCAGGTAACAGACCGCAGCGACTTGCTTTTCCAGGTTAATGTTGAGTTTTACCGGAGTAATCGCCTGGTCGTTGCCTTTGATCTTGAGGGTACCCGCTTTCCAGGTCTCGAACAGCAGCGGGGTTCCGCGCACGCCTTCGTACCGGGTATCGAAAGCAGTGGCAACCGGCGCCATCCCGCCCGACTCGGTCAGGGCTCTGACGGTCAATTCATTGTATTGATTTTCGACAGCAGACTGCCCCATTGAGTGCAATGCCAGGCACACCATTACAAGCATCAACGTAGATTTGTGGTTTATTGTCCTGCCCATAAGCTCAAGGTGTTTAAATATCGGCGGGTGCTGAGACTGTCGCGTGCCGCCTGTTTATTTTTCCGGATAGAGTACCGCCTTGATGCGGTTGGGGCCACCGAAAACCAGTCGGGCCGCCTCGCGCAAATCCACGGTCGTAAGGGCATCTATCCGTTCGTTGTATTTCAGAAGGAGTTGCGGGTCATCGCCAAGGAACATGATTTCTTCCAGGCTGGCGAGCCAGAAAGCATTTTTCCGGAGGTCTTCCCGATAGCCCTCCCGCCATTGTTGTTTGACTTTCTCCAGATTTTCAGCGGAGGGGCCATCCTGCATGAGGGCATCAATTTCTGCCTGTGCTGCGGCGACCAGTTTATCCACATTTTCGGGGCCACAGGGTAAATTAAGGACCAGCTGGAAATTTGCGTAGGGATACCTGCTCAGCCCCCCGGAAAAGCCGCCTCCGTAGATCCCACCGAGTTCTTCGCGCAGTTTTTCGATGACGCGGATATTGAGGATTTCTGTCAGGGCCCTGATATGGAGCTTTTGCGCTTCGGAATAGGTTGTTTCCCCAAACCACATCATCTGGATCAGGCTTTTCGGCTCTGTACCTTTAATGAAAGTAAGGTCGCGCTGGCCTCCGATCATGCGCAGCCCGTTATCTTTCCAGGGGGTTTCGGTACCGGAGCTCGGCAGCGCCCCCAGGTACCTGGCGATGAGGGGCTTCATGGCCGTTTCGTCCAGGCTGCCGACGATGGTAAAATGCATTCCGGCGGCATCGCCGAGGCGTTCCTTGTAGATTTCCATTACACGGTCGAGATTGACCTTTTCATAGACCTCTGGCTTGGGCAAGAGCGGGGCGTAGGGGTGACTGCCGAACATAAATTTATACAACGTATCTACGAAGGCAAACTGTGGGTTAGCGCCCATCATTGCCCACATAGCGTTTTGTTTATTTTTGAAAGCGTCGAAAAGCCCGTCGTCGCGGCGCGGCGCAGTAGCGTGGAGATAGACCATTTGGAGCATCGTCTCGAAGTCTTTGACAGAGGAGCTACCCCTGAAGCCACTGGTAAGCTGGCCGAGTACCGGGTTGACCGAGGCGATCTTGCCTGAATTGATTTTGCGCAGGTCAGCGGGCGTAAACTCGGAGAGGCCCATTTCGCGCAACACCTGTATCGTATTCAGGCTATTGTATTTATCTTCAGGGGAATAGTTATTGGTACCGCCTTTGCGCGTGCCGGCAAGGAGGATTTCGTCATTTTTAAAATCGGTGGTTTTTAACGTTACAGAGACCCCGTTGCTCAGTTTGAGCAGTGTGACCCCGAGGTTTTCATCGCGGGCAGCGGCGACGATAGTACCACCGTTCTCCAGCGGTGCCATCAGTCCTTCTGCCACTGTTTTTTCTTCATACGGCTGAACCTTTTGCTGTACGGCCTTTTGGAACAAGCGCAGGAGCCCTGCGTTATCGGGAAGCGGGATATCGCCTTTTTCCGGTGCCGTCAGGACCACAAAAGCATTGGCATCGAGGTTGAACGTAGCGGCAAGCGCATTGATATCGTTCAAAGTGACTTTTGGTATGAAAGCCTTGAAATATTCGGACTCTTTTTCTATACCTGGTGCGGGTTCGCCGCTAAGGAAATGGCGGGTAAACTCGGTGGCGTATATGCCGGATTCTGTCTTGTCCTTTTCCTTCAGGGCTCTTTCTATGGAGGAAGCCCTACGCTGCAGGGCGCGTTGTAGCTCGGGCTGTGTGAAGCCATACTGCCGGGCCTGGAGTACAGCACCTGTGAGCGCATTGACAGCTGTTTCCACGCCATCTTTTCCGATACCTGCATAAGCATTGAAAGCACCATAGCCACGGACATAACCTCCATAACCTGCAGAGGCAAACAGGAAAGGCGGTTTTGCGGATTGGCGGAGGTCATTCAGTCGTGCGTTCAACATATCGTTAAACAGGCCTCGCAGCAACATCTTTTGATAATCTGCCTGGGTTTTAGCTGCCGGCATCTGTGAAGCATCAAAATAGATGTTAAGGTCATAAGCAGTCGCTTCAGGATCGGTCACCACCAATGCATCCGATGCTGTACGGGCTGGTACGGTCGCATAAGTACGTTTAGGCGCACCGGCGGGATTTTTGATCTCCCCGAAATGTTTTTTCACCAAAGACAGTGCAATATCTTTATCTACATCGCCGACCACTACCACGGCCATAAGGTTGGGGCGGTACCAATCCTTATAAAAGCTGCGGATTGTCTTGTGAGAGGCATTCTGGATAATCGCTTCTTTACCGATTGGAATGCGTTCGCCGTACCGGGAGCCTGCGAAGAGCTGAGTTTGGTACTGCTTGAACATACGGTCTTCCGCCCCTTTACCCTGTCTGGCCTCTTCCAGGACTACCCCGCGCTCCTTATCAATTTCCACGGCATCATACAGTACCTGATGGGCCCAGTCTTCCAGCACCTGAAAGCCTTTTTCGAGGTTTCCGGGGCGGTCGGTAGGGATAGGCAGGAGATAGACTGTTTCGTCGAAAGAAGTATAGGCGTTCAGGTCAGCGCCAAAACGTACACCCATCGCCTGGAGGAAGCTCACGAGTTCATTTTTGGGAAAACGCTTAGTCCCGTTGAAAGCCATGTGTTCGCAGAAATGTGCCAGGCCCTGCTGTTTATCTGATTCCAGGATACTCCCCGCGTTGACCACGAGGCGGAGTTCCACCTTTTTCTCGGGTTTGGTGTTGGGCAGGATGTAATAGGTCAGGCCGTTGTCCAGTTTTCCGGTCGAAACCAGGGGATTAAAAGGGATTATTTCTGTAGGGGCCTGCTGTGCCGGTAGGGAAAACACGCCCACCAGGAAGAAAAGAACCGTAATTGTCCGCATAATATTCGTAGGTTTTGGATAGCAAAAATAATGTAAGAAAATAATGATTGGCAGAGACTTGTTGAGACAGGTCGGCGCAGCGAGAAAAATATGCTGTTTTTAGTCCACACGAAGGCATTTCGGGGAGACATGCACCAGTTACACCCCTGAAAGATGGATAAAAAAGCGTTTTTTCAGCCCATGAAAATCCTGTCCGTAAGCGTCTGTTATCACCATTCTATCATAACGCCTATACTCGGCAAAAGTGTGCCCTGGGCATCATTTATCGTTTTGACTTTATACCGCTGTAGTTCTTTGGGGGCATTCGGGTTTGCGATCACAGGGCCGCCGATGGGTTTTCCATTTTCATCGAGCGGGCGGTCGAGGATAAGTTGATCGGTACCGATAGCATTGGCGGTAAGGTTTTCGAGGTCGAGGTAGAGGTTAAGGCTCCATTTATCAAAAAACCAGCGTTTATCTACCCGTACATCAATCGTATTACCGGGGGAACGGCGGAGGGAGTTGAGCTGGTCGTAATCCAGTATCCCGCGGAAGTTGACGTTCCAGTTGGCCACGAGGGCAGATTGATCGGAGAAAGGGGTAAAGGGCAAACCTGCCTGGAAGCGCCAGTTGACGCCCAGTTCCCAGTTTCGCTTGAATTGTTTGCCCATTGTGAGGCTCATGATGTGGCGGGAATCCCAAGAGGAGGGGACAAAGCGGCCATTTTTATCCTGAAATTCGCTCCATCCCAGGGTGTAGGAAGCGATTCCATAGAAGCCCTTGTAGAGGCGTTGCTGAAAGAGGAATTCCAGGCCATAGCTCCTGCCATCGGCAAAAGGGATGGCGGGTTCGTTGCCGATCACCCCAAAGTCGCCACCCAGGTTGGCCAGGGCGACGCTATCGCGCAGGAGGAAGGGATAATCTTTCCAGGTTTTGTAATATCCTTCGATGGTAAAGCGGGAATTAGCCGCCGTATTGTACTCAAATCCGGCCACGAGGTGGTTATTGCGGACGTAGTCAATATTGTAGTCCCGGTTGACGAAGCGGCCGTCCTCCTGGTAGCCGATGAGGGTATAGGGTGGAAGCTGGTAGTAAACCCCGGTATTGAAATTAAGGGACAGGCGTTCGCTGAGGGCATAAGCAAGGGAGAAGCGGGGGGAGAACTGGCCCAGTGGATTGCGCATTTCCCGGGAAAAAGAATTTCCGTCCATCCGGAAGCCCAGGGAAGCCGTCAGGCGCTCGCCGAAGAATTTCTGGCTGCTTTGGGCGAAAAGGCCAAATTTACTGAAGGCCAGGTCGGAGGCATAGTTGATCGTTTGCGGGCCGATCCCTGTGAAAATCTTGTTGAATGTCCGGTTGTTATATTTGACATACTCGTAATTGACCCCATAGTTGAGCTTGAACCGTCCGGTGCGGAGGGTGCGTTCTGCACGGAATTTATTTTCGATCTCCTGTGATTTATAATCGAGGATCAGGTTGTCCGGGCTGCTATCGTCGTTTCCTCTGTATTTGAAGGATTCGTTATTGAGCATATTGCGGCTGAGCACGAAAGTCCAGAACCCTTTATCGTCGTAATGTTTCCACACCAGTCCATTGGTATAGTTCCATTGAGGTGAAGTGGGCAGGTTATCGAGGAGTGCTTGTTGTTCTTCTGTTTCGTTGGCTTCGAGGTTGAGCGAGAACTGGTCTATCGCCCCGAGGCCGATGAAGGTAAGTTCGTTGCGTTTATCAATGCGGTATTTGACTTTTGCCTGGAAATCATTATAGGTTGGCAGGAAGGGCAATCCGATTGCTTTGAAGAGGAACTGAAGATAGGAACGGCGGGCGGAGACCAGGTAGGTCGCTTTATCGCCGAGGGGGCCTTCCATCGTCAGGCCGATATCAGTAGCACCGACCATGAAGGTACCGCCGATACGGTCGTCGCGCCCGTCGCGCTGCCTGAAGTTCATTACGGAGCTAAGCGCATTGCCGCGGTTTGCGGGAAATGCGCCGCTATAAAATTCCACTTCGTTGATAAAATTCACATTGATCAGGCCTACCGGGCCGCCGGACGCGCCCTGAGTAGCAAAGTGGTTGATATTGGGTACTTCCACATCATCGAGAAAGAAGCGGTTTTCATTTGGCGCCCCCCCGCGGATGATGAGGTCGTTGCGGAAAGAAGAAGGTGCGGTAACCCCGGGCAGGGTCTGGATCACCCGGGAGATATCGCGGTTACCTCCGGGGTTGCGCTGGATTTCCGCCACGCCGATCGTCCGCAGGGATACCGGGCTCTCTTCGGTTTTGCGAAAGGGGGAAGCCTGCACCGTCACTTCTGTCAATTGCTCAGCCGCCTCCTCCAGTTGGACATCAATGATTGCCGGCTTGGCATTGGTCACCTGAATTTCGAATACGGTTATTTCCTCAAATCCGATAAAACTGACATTAAGATCATACAAACCAGGGGCCAGTCCTGTGATTTCATAAGTACCATTTTCATCTGTAGTAGTACCTTTCCCCGTTTTGGTTTCGAGTACATTTGCAAAAGCAATCGGTTCGTTGGTGAGTTTATTACTCACTTTTCCACGAATGACCCCGGACTGGGAAAACAACAGATTGGCAGCTCCCAATAATAAAACCAGGCAGGTAATTTTTTTCATCGTATGAATGATTAAGGATATGATAACTACGCCGTGTTAAGACAATCCTTTTAAAAAAATGTTGAAAAATCCACTTGTTTTTGCGTCAAAGCGAAACGGACAAATCACCTGGCTTCACGATTCGACCTGGGGTTGTGATAAAAGCCAGGATGTGGCTTCACAAGTCATTTGGTAGCTTGCGTTGCCAAATAATATTTTGAATGAATTCCTTCTGATTAATTTTTAAAATTAGAATTAACAAAAAAATTATTTTTTTAGAATATTATTTTGTCATTAAATACCGCGAAAGTCGAAAGTCTTTTCACACAACCGCTGTAACTAATCGAGCGAAGCGATTTTTTCCGTTGTAACGACCCATTGCAACAAGGCTGTTCTTTCGAACAAAAAGCATATTTTTGTGCCCTATAAACAACCATTTATGTATCTACACCAGAAATCGGCATTTGGGGAATACACCCGACATGAACTGTTGGACGAAGCCAGTGGCAATGCGTTGAGCTTTGTCCCTGCATTTGGCTCCTGCGTCCTGAACCTAAGCCTCAGGGGGGTCCCTGTGCTCGATGGCTATCACACCCCTGTAGAGATGGAAGCCAACCGATGGGCTAAAAACACCGTGTTGTTCCCATTTCCCAATCGCCTGGACTATGGCACTTACCAATGGGAAGGCGCAGAGTACCAGTTTCCGGTCAACGAACCACTATCCGAAACGGCCTTACATGGTTTCGGGCAGGATAAACCTATGCAGGCGTATCGTTTTGAGCTAAAAGAAACATACGCTATGGCCGAGTGCCGGTATTCTGACAAGGGGGATATGCCCTATTATCCCTTTCCCTTTACCTTTTATATCCGTTTCCTGTTGAAAAACCCGGGTATTTTAGAAGTAGAGATGCGTTTTCAAAACGATGGCAAACAGGCGTTGCCGGTCGGCCTGGGCTGGCACCCCTATTTTTGTCTTGCCGGGCGGATTGACGATATGTCGCTGAAAATGCCTGAAAGTCAAATGGTTGGAGTGGACAGCAGAATGATCCCTACGGGAAAGAAATATCCGTACGCGGAATTTGACCAGTTGCACAAGATCGGCGCGACGGTACTCGACAATTGCTTTGCCCTGCCTGCAGATGCACCCGGCCATGCCGAAGTACTGCTCGAAGGTATTAAAGGACGCCTGCGGTATCGTCAGGAAACGGGGCCTGGAAAATTCAACTTTTTGCAGGTGTTTACGCCACCAGACCGCAACGCGCTGGCGATCGAACCGATGACTTGTGGCCCCGACGCATTCAACAACCACGAAGGGCTTATCCGTCTGGAACCAGGGGAAGTGGCAAAAGCATCGTTCAGCGTGGAAGTATATTAGGCTTGTTGCGGGGAGAATCGCCGAGGAGTCAAAAATGCCGCTTCAGGCGGCAACCGACTTGCAGGACCGCCCCGGTGGGAAGCAACAATCAGGAAAAGGAGGCTACAATACGCTCTGCCAGTCTGAAGTTGGTGCTGGAAGATAAAGTGGCCCTTTGCAGTACGCCACGCTGTTGCGCCACGTAGGCTGCACACAGGTGGTAGTTGCCATTGGCGTCGCGGGTGCAATAGGCCCCGAAGGCTCCGAAAGCATCGTGCCCCTGGTGCCTGAGTGCCATACGTTCTATGTTGGTCACTGCGGAAACCCCGGGATGGTGGATGGATTTCAGCAGACGCTGAGTAGCTGTATCACCGGCAAAAGTGATCCAGGCCGTTACGCCTTGTGCAGGTAAAGGGACCATTTCCATGGGGTGCAGGCGGGTCACCTGAAAAGGAAGGAAATCCCGGGAAAAAGAAAAAGCAATATGCGCCGGGATGAGTAGCCCATCCAACTGCCCTTCCCGTAAAAGTGCCAATGCCGTGGCAGCGCTATCCTCCCCTACCCTGGTCACCTCCAGGTCAGGACGGAAATCCACGAACTGCGCCATTTGCAGTGAGGAAAAACAGCCCACCAAAGCCTGTGCCGGCAGCCCAAATAGTTGGCCTGCAGCCTTTGCGTCCGGACGGACGAGCAAGACATCACCCGGATCCCGGCGCCCGGAAACAGCGGCGATTTTCCACCCCTCTGGAAGGAAGGGCGGCAAAGTGGCCATGTCCACCGGAAAAACGTCGATATCCCCGCGCAGCAGCGCTATTGGGTCTTCAACCTCGGAAACTTCTGAGAGGATGCCCGCTTCAGACAACAATTTTTGCGCCTGGAGCGCTTCTTCTTTTAGTGCCCCTTCGGCAAAAACAGCAATGCGGATAGAATTTGTCAAAGTAAAACTATTTTATTTACAAAGATACGGCAGGCGGTGCGTATATCCCGCTCAAAACGGAATTTACCCATTCGTCCTGTTTTTTTAAACACCATTTTTCTACATTTGCTTCATGGAAATTAAGATAAGCGTCCTTGCCACCATCCTGAACGGTGAAATTGAGGGAGATCCCGATGCCATCGTCACCCATCCAAGCCGTATTGAAGAGGCAGAAGAAGGGAGTATCGCCTTTTTGGGCAACCCTAAATACGAACAATTCGCCTATACCACTACAGCCTCCGCTTTGTTGGTCAGTAAGGACTTCAAGCCCCGACAGGCCGTTAAGCCCGCACTTATCCGTGTCGAAAACGTTTACGAGGCCGTAAGCCTGCTGATGGAAAAGTTCAGCCAGAAAAATACAGCTAACACCGGGGTTTCTGTACACGCCGCATTGAGCGATACTGCAAGCGTTGGCGAAAGGACGAGTATCGGCCCGTACGCCGTCATTTCCCAGGGTGCAGTCCTCGGTCCCGACTGTCTCATCGGAGCACAGGTATATATCGGTAAAGATGTTAAAATCGGGGCACGTACCACCCTTTACCCCGGAGTACGTATTATGGACGGCTGCACCATTGGCTCAGACTGCATCCTGCATGGAAATGCCGTGATCGGTGCGGATGGTTTCGGATTTGCCCCACAGGAAGACGGCAGCTACCGGAAAATCCCTCAACTGGGCAACGTGGTAATCGAGGACAATGTCGAAATCGGGGCCAACTGTACCATTGACCGGGCAAGCCTGGGCAGTACGATCATACGAAAAGGGGTCAAACTTGACAACCTCGTACATGTTGCCCATAATGTAGAAATCGGCGAAAATACCGCCATCGCTGCCCAAACCGGTATCGCCGGGTCTGCCAAAATCGGCAAAAATTGCCAGATTGGCGGACAGGTAGGCATCGCAGGGCATATCCAGGTCGCCGACCGCACGAGGATCCAGGCACAAAGCGCCGTTGCAAGTACCGTCAAAAAAACCGATACCGCGATCTGCGGCTACCCCGCGATCGAATATAGCCTCTACCTGAGGGCAATCATGATATTCAAACAATTGCCGGATTTCTACAAAAGGTTCCTGGCGATCGAAAGGGAATTTAACAACAAGGGCTAACTCGATATGAAACAAAAAACAATACGGCAAAACGTCACCGTCAGCGGAATTGGCCTCCATACGGGTAAAACCGTAAACCTTACCTTCCATCCCGCACCCGAAAACCACGGACGCAAATTTCAGCGTACCGACCTGGATAACCAACCGCTTATCAATGCCGACGTCGGACGGGTGCAATCCACCAACCGGGGAACAACGATTGGCGATGGCCCCCTGGCTGTCAGCACCATAGAACATGTACTGTCGGCACTCTCCGGGCTCGGCGTAGATAACGTCCTCATCACCGTGGACGGTCCGGAAATCCCCATCATGGACGGCAGTGCCATGCCCTTTGTAGATGCCCTCAACAATGCCGGTATCCTCGAACAGGAAGAAGACCGGGAGTATTTTGAAATTACCGAGCCTATCACCTACTTCGACGAAAAAACAGGTGCCGAAATTTCAGCTTTTCCATATGATGGGTTTGAAGTGATCACCATGATAGACTTCAACAGCGATGTGCTCGGCCAGCAGTATGCGCGTTTGCGCGACCTCTCCGACTACGCCGAACAAATCGCGCCCTGCAGAACATTTGTATTTGTACACGAACTCGAATCCCTTTTTGACCAGAACCTGATCCGGGGCGGCGACCTGGACAATGCTATCGTCATCGCAGATAAACCCGTTCCACAAGACCGCCTCGACCAGCTCGCCCTTAAAATGGGTAAGCCAAGTGTCAAAGTGGACAAACAAGGCGTTTTAAACACCCTTGAGCTCCGTTTTAACAACGAACCGGCCCGCCACAAACTCCTCGATATCATCGGCGACATCTCCCTCCTGGGAAAGCCCATCAAAGGAAAAATCATCGCCAATAAACCTGGCCACGCCGCAAATATCGAATTTACCAAATTGCTCAAAAAACAATACCTCGAACAGCGCAAGTTGAAAGGTAGGCCCAAGTATGATCCCGACAAAGAGCCAATCTTCGACACGGCGGCCATCGAACGCTGGCTGCCCCACCGGCATCCCTTCCTGCTCGTGGACAAAATCATCGAACTGAACGATCAATATGTAGTAGGGGTCAAAAACGTCACCTACAACGAACCATTCTTTGCCGGTCACTTCCCTTCTAACCCGATTATGCCCGGTGTACTACAGATCGAGGCGATGGCACAAACGGGTGGCATATTTGCCCTTTCTACAGTCGAAGACCCGGGTAACTGGGATACTTATTTTCTGAAAATCGAGAATACGAAATTCAAGCAAAAGGTCGTCCCCGGGGATACCCTGATTATTAAGATGGCGCTCATGGCACCCATACGGAGAGGTATCTGCCAGATGCAGGCCACGGCATTTGTTGGGAACAAAATCGTTTCCGAAGGGGAGTTGACCGCCCAGATCATAAAGCGTTCCCAGGTATGAGCATCAGCAACCTCAGCGTAATACATCCGGAGGCCAAAATCGGGGAAGGCGTGACCATCGGCCCTTTCTGCTTTATTGACAAAAATACGCGGATAGGCGATGGCACCTGGATCGGCCCAAATGTATCTATCTTCGAAGGGGCACGTATCGGCAATCACTGCACCATCTACCCAGGCGCGGTCATCTCCGCTGTCCCTCAGGACCTTAAGTTCAGGGGCGAAATTACAACCACGGAAATCGGAGACCACACCTCTATCAGGGAATATGTCAGCATCAACAGGGGAACGGCAGCAGCAGGCAAAACCGTGGTCGGGAGCCACTGCCTGATCATGGCTTATGTACATGTCGCCCACGATTGTATCCTCGGCGACCACGTCATCCTGGCCAATACCGTCAACCTCGCCGGGCATGTGGAAATCGGGGATTGGGCAATCCTCGAAGGCCTGGTCGCCGTGCAACAATTCACCAGGATCGGTGCACACAGCTTCATCGCAGGTGGGTCTAAAGTACGTAAACATGTGCCCCCTTTTGTGAAAGCGGCACGCGAGCCACTCAGCTATGTCGGTATCAATACGGTTGGTTTGAGGCGCCGGGCTTTCAGCGATACCCAGATCAAACGTATTGAAGATATTTACCGCGTGCTCTTCGTACGCGGTTATACCCTTTCCAAAGCCATGCATATCATCGAGTACGAACTACCGCCAAGTGAGGAAAAAAACCAGATCATGGCCTTTATAAATGTTGCCGAGGGACAGGGGATTATGAAAGGATTCCGGAGCCTAAATGGTGTCAGGGCCCATGAAGATTGAACTCGATGAAGCTGGTAAACGCTACCGCAGCGAATGGGTATTCCGAAAAGTAACGGCCACCTTCGAATCACCCCACCGATACGCCATAACCGGGCCAAACGGTGCCGGAAAATCTACCCTCATGCGCCTTTTAGCCGGCCACCTCAGCCCATCAAAAGGGAAAGTCCGCTTCTCCTTAATGGCTGAAGAACTCGACCCTGCTCTGGTCTATAAATCCATCGCTTTTGCTGCTCCCTACATGGAGCTTATCGAAGAGTTTACCCTTCAGGAAGCCCTCCATTTCCACCAACGCTTCAAACCTTTCGATAAAGGCCTCAACCCGAAAAACATAATCGAACGACTGGGCTTCCAGAAATCTGCTGCTAAACAAATCCGTTTCTTTTCTTCGGGCATGAAACAACGCCTCCGCCTGGCACTGGCCATCTGCGCTAAAAGTGACGTCCTCCTGCTCGATGAGCCAGGCTCTAATCTCGATGCTCAAGGGATGGACTGGTATCATGCGCTCATTGAGGAATTTGGCACTGACCGCCTCATCGTCGTCGCCTCAAATGTCCCTGCTGACTACAGCTTCTGCCAGGAAGTCCTGGAAATTACAGCTTTTAAATAGCTCTGGGAAGTAGATTTTTTCTGCCCACACTTCACCTTTTTCGATTATATAGCCCGGCAATTTCACCTCAAAAGCCTTCGCTTGGACGAAAAAAATGGGGGTGTTCGAAAAGTATTCTACTGCCTTCGGCGGCAGAATACTTTTTTCAGGGGGTTGTGTAAAAAGCCCCCGGCGCTTCCTTTGGCGGCTTACGCCGCCAAATAATATTTTTAGAGCGGCGTTTTCATTGATTTTGCTTTGCAAAATCAACAAAATCCGCGCTCTAAAAAATTTTATGAGGCTGTCTCACAAGTAACGACGCGAGACAGCCTCTTTCATATTTACTGGTTTGCTGTTGCGAGTTGTAATTTTCTGTAACATGGCGCTACAGGGCGAAGGAGAGGTTCAAAAAAGCCCAAAATGGCTATTTGTGCTATTTCTTCGAGTTTTTGAGCGAATCCGGGTGGTAAAACCGGCGGATTGGGCACAACATGGGCTTGCTGCAGCTTCGTCCACATCTTTTTGAGGTTGTGGGCGATGGCCACCAGACCGAACTCGCAGGTAACTTTGGACAACCCTCGGAGTAAAAACCGTTTGAATCCCCGGTTCCACTTGATTTGTCCAAAGACTGGCTCGGGTTCTATATTCCGTTTTCGTCGCAGGTAGATACCTCGAATCGACCATAAATTCTGATGAGCCTGTTTCTTATGTCTCTTTAAATTGGGGTTAATCTGAATAATACGATTGGTTTGGGCTTTGTGACAGGCTCCGCGTAACGGGCATCCGCTACAACGTTGGGCCTTGTAATTGCGCAAAGAAGATTGGTAGCCATTCTTGCTCTTTGTTTTAGTTGTATACTGATATGTCAGGCGTTGCCCCATGGGACAGACGAAGTAATCCTCCTCAATATTGTAGTGCAAGTTCTCTGTCCGGAAGGAATCATTGATCACTGCTTTGCGTTGCTCCTGATAAAATCCAGGGTATTTCACATAGTTTTCCATCTCCACCGCTTCCAGGTAATCATAGTTTTCTTCCGAGCCATAACCCGCATCGGCGCTTGCCCGCTTGGGCAGAGGGTAACCAATAGAGGCCAGTTGTGCTTTGGTATCCTCCAGGTGATCCTTAAGTACTGGCATGTCATTAGCACTCTGATGCAGCGTATAATTGACAATGAATTGATTTTCAGTACCAATCTGTACGTTATAAGCAGGCTTCAATTGCCCGTTTTGCATATGATCATCCTTCATCCGCATAAACGTGGCATCCTCGTCTGTCTTCGAATAGGAATTGCGGCCATTCAGTTTTTCCTCATGCATTTCATATTCAAGCAGCTTGTCCAAGTGCTTGTCCTGCAACGCATTCATCTTGCGCCGAAGGCTCTTGTCTTGGGGGAGACGCTCTTTCAATTGCTCATTTAAATCCGCAATCGTCTGGGCTAAACGTCCAGAATCCTCTACCGGTGGACGTGGATCTGAGGCCTTATCCCTTTCTTCCCTTGATGCTTCTGCATCTTCACGATCATTCTCTGCTTCAATTTGATCCAACAGGGTATTGATCTTGGCCAAAAGACGCGCCTTGTGCCCTGACACTGACTTAGCCCATACAAAGGTGTAACGGTTCGCAGCACTCTCTATCTTCGTCCCATCCAAATGATAATCTTCCAATCGAACCAAACCTTCTTCTAACAACAAAAGCAAGACCGCAGCAAATACATCCTTCACCGTATCCTTCAGTTGCCCTTTGCGAAAGCGGTTGATCGTATTGTGATCCGGCGTCCGAAGGCCCGTCAACCACATGAAATTTACGTTCTCACGGGTCGCCTTCTCCAATCTCCGAGAAGAATACAACTTGTCAATGTAACCATAAACCAAAACTTTGAGTAGCATCTTGGGATGATAGTTGCTCGCGCCTCCACCTTCATAGGCGTTTAGTAGCGTATCCAGTTGCATCCCATCTATCGCACGACCAACCAGACGTACAATGTGATCCTTTGGAATCAAATCCTCAAAACTTGGCATAAACAGCATGCCCTGATGTTGTGTATAGGGCTTGAATGTCACGGTGCTGTGCCGCTTTTTATCCTTTGTCGTTGCCATACTCAAAGTTAAAACTAACTTCAGATATAAAAACAAAAAAGGCTGCCTCATATCTTTACTTGTGAGACAGCCTCAATACTTTTTACACAACCCCAGACTTTTTACTCAACCTCACGCAAAAAAAAAGCGGGGGGCTTTTACACCCCCCGCATACTATCGGCTCTCATGAAAAAAAATATTCTTCAGTACAGCTGGGCTATTGCCTCGGGAAGCCGGCTAACGTCACTTCCCTACGACCATCCGC
>JBEIGB010000034.1:0-33967 GCA_040382095.1 Lewinellaceae bacterium | reverse complement strand
GCCGCCAAAAGACCTTTGAGACGGCCTCAAAAGAAAGTTTTACACAACCTCAAATAAAATTCTAAATGGTGCCCATTTAGAATTTTATTTTACAGCCTTCGGCGAGGAAGAGCTTTCGATAATGATTATCCGGAGAATCAGCATCCCGACGATAACTGCGCCGCCCAGCAGGGCCGTTGCCGAGGGGCGCTCCCCATATCCGATCAGGACCCAGACGGGGTTTAGGATTGGCTCCAGCATAGCCAGCAGGGAGCTTTCAAACGCCGGCACGCGTTTCAGACCGTAGGTAAATAAGGCATAGCCCAGTCCGAGTTGGATAAGACCGAGAAAAGCCAGCATTGCCCATTCCGTTGGATTGGGGGCCGGGCCCTGCAATACAGCAGGCAAAAAAATCAGCGTCACCAGTAAGTTGCCCTGGAAAATCGCCGCTTCGTGATGTGCGGGAGGGTTAAAGCGCTGTGCGAGCATCATTGCAGCAAGAAAAACGCCGGAGGCAAGGGCCAGCAGATTGCCGCGCATATCCCCGATTTCGAGGTCGCCCATGAAAAAAAGTGCCATCCCAAAGATACAGACCACTACCGTCAGGATATTGATCCGCTGAAGCTTGAACCTGAACAGGAGCGGTTCGAGCAGGATAAGGTACACCGGTGCAGTGTACTGCAGAAAAATGGAATTTGCCGCAGTTGTCAGCTTCATGGACACGACATAGGTCGTCACCAGTGCGGCATTGAACAATGCGACCAGCAGGATATTCCATGAAAATTTCAATACATTTGCCCGGAACAACAGGGCAAAGAGTGCAGCGGAAAACAACGCCCGCAAGCCGAGGATGGAATACGGGGATAGCGAAAGCAGCTTGATGAACACTCCCCCCGTACTCCACAATACGGCTGCCAGGACCACCGCGATAAGCCCCTTCCGCCGCGCTTCGATTTCCTGCAAGGCCATAGTCATTGATTAATCCTCCATACCATATAGCTGCTTGCCTACCTTTTCGTATTTATCGCCCTCCACCCATTTCGGGCGTACGGGGTCATTGGCGATAAGCCGGGCGCTTATGGCAAATGCGCGGGCAAAGCGCAGGAGGTAGTCCATATCCACGCTGTCCGCTTCGTCCGCTACCTGATGGTAATATTTGTTGATCGCATCGTCAAAGCTGGTCATGCCGGGCGTAAAAGTCAGGCAGGGGATGCCTTTCAATGCGAAGGAAACATTATCCGATCGGTCAAAAAGACCCTGTTCCGGTGCGGGATCGGGAAATACCTTTAAGCCCACTGCCTGTGCCGACTGCTCAATCCAGGCGTTCGTACCCGTCCGCCCCCATCCGATGATGGAGATATAGGATGGGTCGTTATATCCAGCCCCATCGGTATTGAGGTTGAAGATGATATCTTTCAGGGGCACGGGCGGATGTTCTGCAAAATAATTGCTGCCGAGCAGGCCGATTTCTTCCCCGGTCACTGCTGCGACGATTACCGATCGCGCAGGGCGTTCTTTGGAAAGGGCTGCTGCAGCCGTCAGCAATGCGACTATACCCATAGCGTTGTCGCGGGCCCCGTTGAAAATGCTATCGGTGGGGGTAGTTACCCCTCCACCTTGTTTCCCGACGCCGACATGGTCGAAATGGGCCGTTAGAAGGATGTATTCTTTACTCAGTACAGGATCTGTGCCTGGCAGAATACCAACTACGTTCGACGAGCGTAACGGTTTTGAAACATATCCACTGCTGCTCAGCGCCACCTTGAGTTTTTTGCCCTGTTGCAGGTCGGTGATCTCGGTACTGCCCTGTTTTTCTTTCAACCAGCCATAGACCATCGTAGAATTCCCGCTGTCCCCTGATTCGGCTACCCGAAGGCTCTCGCCGCCGAGGTAACGGGAGAAAAAATTCCAGGGGAAAGGAAGACGGTAAATCTCGATCAAAGCAACCGCACCGCGCTCGGAAGCAAATTTGCGCTTCTCGCCCATCGCATTGAAAGCAGCCCGTGGGTCGGAAACATCCGGGCGGCCGGAAAGTACAAAAACCACTTTCCCTTTTACATCCAAAGCCTTGTAATCATCGTGGTTGATAACGGGATCTACCCAGCCATACCCGGCAAAAACAGCATCGGCTTTTGGTAAAGCAGCAGCTCCCCCTGTCATCAGTACAAAGTCTTCTTTGAATTGATACCCCGTTTTGCCGATTGTCAGGGATGCCTGTACCGGTGGGATACCCTGCTCAAAGGGAATGTCCTGAAAATAGCCATTCAGACCTGGCGCAGGCCGGTATCCGTAGCTTTGCAATTGTGCAGCGATAAAATAAGCAGCAATTTCATTTCCCGGGGATCCCGTTCGCCGCCCCTGAAGGGCATCCGAAGCAAGAAAACGCAGTTGTCCCTCCACTGCCTCGCGCCCGATCGCCATTTCCGGCTGGCCATTAAGGGATGAAGACACCAGGGATACAGCCGTAAAGAACAAAATAATAGGTAGTGCTTTCATTTTTGAAGGATATCGGATGAATAAAAACTTTCCGCAGGGAATGTGGGTAAAAAGAATATTTCCTGCACGCGTATTAATAAATGGGGCGTCCAGCTACCTTTTGTATAGCAAAACTACTTTTTACACCACCCCATTCTTATGAGACAGACTCGTCATATAGTACGCATTCGAGATACCATTCGGTTAAAGCCACCTCACCAACGGAAGATCCTGCTTATGCGGCATAAGCTCGTGTTTGGGGAAGAGGCGGAAACCATACTCATAAACCCCGGCGATCTGCGGGAGTATCTCGTCCGAATAGGTCGCAATCTGCCCATCAAAATTCACCATTTTCAATTCTTTATGAAAGCGTAGTTCCAGTTCGGAATCGGATATACGTTTAAAAAATACCGCCTCTACCCCAAGATGGTGTGCAGGAAGGTTATTCGTAAACACCTTTATGTTGACCTTGAAAGCCTCGCCAAAATGCAGGGAATAATTATCGGTATCGAACACATCCTTATCCAGAAGCTGTATCCCCTCCCATCGCTCCCGCACATGCTGTTTCCAGGCAGCAACCTCGGTGGCGCCAAAATATTTTTTTGCCTGTAATGCTGCGGAGCGCTTTTGTAAACGGGCATAATAGCGCTCGAGGTAATCATCGAGCATGCGTTTCATGGTAAAATGCGGGCCGACTTTAGCAATCGTGTTGCGCACGTACCTGAGCCATTCTATGGGCATTCCCTGCTGGCGACGGTCAAAGTAAAGGGGAATGACTTCGTTCTCGAGGATATTATAAATCGTTTCCGCATCGAGCTCGTCCTGCAGAGCTGTATCAGCATAGGTTGCTTCGAGGGGCAGTGCCCATCCTGCGTCCGGAAGGTAGCCCTCTGCCCACCAACCATCGAGTACACTCAGGTTCATCACGCCGTTCAAAGCGGCTTTCATACCACTGGTGCCGGAGGCTTCTTTAGGCCTGGTAGGCGTATTGAGCCAAATATCCACGCCTTGCACAAGGAGTTTGGCCGTTTCCATATTATATCCCTCCAGAAACAAAATACGCCCGTTAAATTCCGGTCGGCGGGAAGCAAGCACGATATCTTTGATTACCTGCTGCCCGGGATAATCTGCAGGGTGGGCTTTCCCGGCATAGATGAACAGTACGGGGCGATCTGCCTTATTGACGATTTCCCGCAGGCGTTCGAGGTTGTTGAACAGGAGATATCCCCTTTTGTACGTCGCAAATCGGCGGGCGAAGCCGATGACGAGTGCGTCCTCCCGGATTTTCTCCAGTGTGTCGAAAATGAAAGCCGGCTTCTCCCCTCTGCGGGTCATATCTTCCTGTAATTTGCGCCGCACCTCTGCCAACAGTTGCTTCTTCAGGGTAGTGCGCACGTCCATGACGACCTGGTCGGGGATATGCATCACACCCTCCCAATATGCGGGATTGGCCTGGTCTTTCATGAAATTTTCCCCGAGGTATTCCTTGAATACGCCGTGCCACTCCCTGGCAATCCAGGTAGGATAATGCACCCCGTTCGTAACATATCCGATGTGTAATTCCTGGTGGTTATACCCCGGGTAGAGGACACTGAACATCTGCTGGGAGACCTTCCCATGGAGCCGGCTGACCCCGTTCACCTCCTGGCAGAGCCGAATGGCGAGGTGGCTCATGGAAAAAAGCTCCGAATGGTTCTGTGCTTCGATACGCCCGAGGCCGATGAAAGCCTCCCAGGAAATCCCGAGGGCATGGACATAATTATCGAAATAATGCCGGAGTAAGTCTTCCGGAAAATAATCATGGCCTGCAGGCACAGGGGTGTGGGTAGTGAACAGGCTGGATGCCCGGACGAGTTCCAGCGCTGCTTCGAAGGACAGTTTCTTTCGCTGCATCAGGTTGGACAGTCGTTCCAGGCCCATGAAAGCTGCGTGGCCTTCGTTGCAATGGTAGATATCAAAGGGCTCGCCAAGGGCCTCCAGCAGGCGGATACCACCGATGCCGAGTACGATTTCCTGTTTGAGCCGGTGCTCATTGTCCCCACCATATAGCTGGTGGGTAATACTGCGGTCGTCCCAGGAATTATCCGCAATATCAGTATCCAAAAGGTATAGGGGCACCCGGCCTACCGGCAGCATCCATACCTTTGCCCGGACGATCCGTCCCGGAAACTCGATATTAACTTTCAGCCACTCCCCGTCTTTGGCACGCACCGGCACAAGAGGAAGTTTTGTATATTCCTGCGGCGGATAATCGTTGATCTGGTCCCCGTGCAGGGAAATGGACTGATCGAAGTAGCCATACCGGTAAAGCAGGCTGATACCAGCGAAAGGGACGTTGCAGTCACTTGCCTCCTTGATGTAATCCCCTGCCAGAACCCCCAGGCCGCCGGAATATAAGCGAATGGAGGTATGAAGGCCGAATTCCATACTGAAATAAGCCACCCGTGGCCCGGAAGCTGCTGACTTTTGGGCGATGTACTCGTTAAACTTTCCATACACCCTGTTGATCTTGTCCAGGTACGCACTATCGGCAAGAAGCGACTGGACGCGGTCCACTCCGAGCTGGTCCAGTACCGCCACCGGGTTGTAGTGCAGTGCTTCCCATTTTTCCGGGTCCAACGCCTGAAAAAGCTCGATGGCCTCCTGGTTCCATGTCCACCAGATATTGTGGGCAAGGTCTTGCAGGGGGAGCAACTCCTCCGGCAAACGGGCTTCGATAAAAATGCGTTTTAATTTCAGAGAACTGTCTTGTATCTGATCTACCATGACGGAAATTTTCGATTAGAAGGGCAAAGATGGGCAAAATTGTAAATTTTACACGAAGTAGCGCGGGTTTTTTTGTCTGCTCCCCGGGAGATTGGGAACACACCCTACGACCAGTATTCACGCACAACTACCGATTATTGCGGAGGCGCTCTCCTCAACAAGTCTTATATTTACCCCGTCCCGGCCATTTATGAAGAAGGGATTACCGTGGGCGAAAAGCGCTACTTTTACACAAACCCAATAAAAGCCTTATGAAACCGCTCCAAGAGGGCTGTTTTTAAAAAGACCAACATGAACACCCGCGAGATATTGGCCGTTTTGCGTTCCGCAGGGTTGATCCAGATTGTGGACAACCTCCGTTTTGTATGGGAATACATCCTGCGCTACCCATCGAACCGGCTTTTCCTGTCCAGCCGTCGGGGAGAAGCATTTCCCCCAGCATATATGCTTTACGAAGCCTTTCGGATGGATTACCGAAAATACTGGGAAAGTGGCCGGGCGGCAGCCCAATGGATACAGTCGGTCACGGCTGATGATCTACCTGCCGGCGAGCCATTACAAATCCTCGACTGGGGCTGTGGGCCTGCACGGGTGCTGCGTCATCTTCCGGCCATCTTCGGCGAAGGGCACGAATTTCATGGCACCGATTATAACCCTGCTACAGTCGCCTGGTGCCAAAAGCAGCCCACCTTTGGCAAGGTAACGCTTTCACCGTCCTATCCCCCAAGCCCTTACCCGGAGGCTTCCTTCGACCTGATCTACGGTATTTCGGTATTCACCCACTTGCCCGAAAACGCGCATTATCGCTGGCGGGACGAACTGCTGCGCATCGCAAAACCGGGCGGGCTCCTTTTCCTGACAACACAAGGCCCTGCGTTCCTCGAAAAAATGTACGCCTCAGAACAACAATTATTCCGGCAGGGGAAGCCTGTTTTTCGTGGTAATACACAGGAAGGCCACCGTACCTTTTCCGCATTCCATCCAGCATCCTGGGCAAGAATTTTTTTCGGCGGTAGCTTTGAAATCCTGGCCTACCTTCCCGGTGAAAAAAAGCAATGGGGGATCGAGCAGGATGTCTGGTTAGTACGCAAGCCCCGCGTACCTGTCACACCACCATCGTGAGCACGCCCGGAAGGAGGGCTACCCCGATATGCAGGGCAGCAGTAAACAGGCACTCCCCGTCGGCCTCCACGATGAGGGGGTCAGGGGAAGTGATCCCCACCTCCCTGGCCTTACGCCAGGTAATCAAGGGATCGTTCACATGCTTTCCCTGCATAATCAACGGCAATTTTTGAAGAATGGTCAGGCGGCCAATCTGTTTTGTGAACATCACCTCCAGCTGCCCGTCGGCAGCATCTGCCTGGGGCGCTACCCAGAATGCGTGGCCAAAGCAACGCCCGTTCATCAACACGGCGAGAGTCGTATCTACGCGCTCCGGTGCAGCTCCGTCGAAGCGCATATTCAGCTCAAGCGCAGGATAGTCCCAAAGGGTTTTTACTACCGCAGCGAGATAGCCTGCAGATCCGGTCAGGAATTTCGGTACGGTGGAAAAATTGTACGAGGCATGTGCCGTAAAGCCGAGGTTCATCCCGTTAATAAAATACCGGCTGACCCCTGATTCTTCCGGTAAGCCGGATTCCAGGACGGTTATTCTCCCTGCATCGTATCCTGCGGTATCCCCGCGAGCAATTTTCTCTACCGCCGTCTGCCAGGAAAAAGCCTGCTGGCCAACAGCCGTCATCGGCGGTAGCATTTTGACGAAATCATCCCCGTTTCCCAGGGGGATGATGGCGAAAGGGATTCCCGCAGCCCCGGCAGAGGCTTCCAGTATTCCGTTGGCCACCTCGTGCGCTGTACCGTCCCCGCCCACCGCCACGAGCATATCCGTGCCCCTGCAGGCATGGTCATAGGCAATTTCCCGTGCATGGCCACGACGCGTGGTTTTTTCTATTTGCAAACGCACGTCCAGGCGTTTCAAGGCTTTTTCTACCTCGGGCCACGCCTTTTTTGTCCTTCCCCGTCCTGCAACGGGGTTTAGAATGACGGTAATCGTACGCATCAACCCTACAAATTTTCCGCCCCGTCCTTATATACGGCGGCTTGTTCCAAAATCCGTTCCCGCTCTGTCCCTGCCATCTTCCCCCAGGTAGTATAAGCCATTCCGATGCGGGGGTTGCGGGAAAGTTTTTCGGCGTGACGGTCATAAAAGTCCCAGTAAAGGCTATTGAACGGGCAGGCCCCTTCCCCATAGCGTTTATCGGGGTCATAAGCGCATTTATTACAGTGGTCGCCCATTTTTCGGATATAATTAGCGGAAGAGACATACGGTTTGGTGCCGACGATACCCCCATCGGCATATTGGCTCATCCCTCTTGTATTGGTAATCTCCACCCACTCCAGAGCATCAATGTAAATCCCGAGATACCAGGCATCCAGTTCATCGGGGGAAACCCCAAGCAGGAGGGCAAAATTCCCGGTGACCATGAGGCGTTGGATATGATGGGCATAGGCGCTGCTCAGCGATTGCCGTATTGCCCTTTGCAGGCAACGCATCCGGGTATTGCCAGTCCAGAACCATGAAGGGAGCGGGGCTGTATGCCCAAAAAAATTCAGATCTGCATATCCCGGCATTTTTGCCCAATAGACCCCGCGCATATACTCCCTCCAACCGATGATCTGGCGGATAAAGCCCTCTACCTGTGCCAGCCGCTGGAAGTCTGGCGATCCATCGTAATAAGCTTCGGCAGCCTTTGCCACTTCCAAGGGCGACAACATCTTGGTATTTAAAGCAAAAGAAAGCCGGGAATGGAA
This sequence comes from Lewinellaceae bacterium, assembly GCA_040382095.1. GTDB lineage: Bacteria > Bacteroidota > Bacteroidia > Chitinophagales > Saprospiraceae > JADJPL01. Next base: position 25,936 of record JBEIGB010000034.1, on the reverse strand, counting down.
CAGCACATCGTCGCGTTCGCTCAGGGCATCCTGATAAACACCAAAAAGCGGCAGCCGGTATTCAATAAAATGCTCCAACAATGCCAGGGCATCTTCCCGCGAAACCGGCCATGAAAAATTATCGGGATCCACGCTGCCGATCGTCGCGACCCCTGACCGGGAGAGCATTTCGACAATATCGCGGACGTTGTGCGCGAAATTCAACGCGGGAGGCAGAACGACGCCTGCCGGAAGCCGTTTGCGGTTTTCGGCATCGAAATTCCAACGCCCCCCCACAGGCGTCCTGCCATCGGCCTCCATCAGCAAACCCGTCTTTACCCGCATCGAACGGTAAAAAGACTCCATCACAAAGGTTTTTTTCCCCCGAAAAAAAACTGCCAGGTCGGAACGCCCGGTAAGGAAATGGGCACTGTCCACCCCTACAACAGGTATCGGCACTTCGGTCTGCAGCCTGGAAAGCTCCACATCGAGACGGAATTCGTCGGGCAACTGGTATTCTATCTGCCCGGCACCCAGGCGCAGGGCCATTGCGCGCAGGTTCTCCCCCACCGACTGCAGGTTGGCGGGATCGTCCAGCTTCAGGTATTCCACCCTGAACCCCCGCGCCCGCAGTTGATCTGCAAAATGTCGCATAGCGGCGAAAAAGCCCGCTACCTTCTGGATATGGTGGCGCACATAATCCGTCTCCGAACGACATTCCATCATGGCATACACCATACCCGGCCCGGGTTCCCGAAACCACGGATGGAATAAGTCGAGCTGGTCGCCGAGGATCAGGCGCAAGGTTATAGGCATAATGCTGTATTTTCTGGCATGCGAGGCTGTCTGTTGAGTGATTTGGCGGCTGCCGCTACCAAAAATTTTACTCCGGGGTTGTAGAAAGAACGTTTTGAGGTTGGGTGAATTAACGGAAAAGTATTTTTGGAGTGCGTTGAACCCATTGCAACAAGCCCAATATCGGACAAATAATTTAGCATAACAAACGTTCTAATCTATACATGAGCAAAAATTTCTGATTTCTGTACTAATTTCGCAAAAAACAGCAAACGTGATAAAAGCAAAAGGGATCAGGAAATCCTATGGCAATCTCGAAGTACTCAGAGGCGTGGATATTGAAGTAGGGCAGGCAGAAATCGTGACGATTGTAGGAAAATCCGGAGCCGGAAAAAGCACCCTGCTGCATATCCTGGGCACCCTTGACCTTCCGGATGCCGGGCAGCTATCCATCAACGGAGAGGAAATCCCCGGGATGAGCAAAAAACGCCTGGCTGCCTTTCGCAATCGCCATATCGGTTTTGTTTTCCAGTTCCATCACCTTTTGCCGGAATTCACCGCGATTGAAAATGTCTGTATCCCCGCATTTATTGCAGGCACTGCGGAGTCCGTTGCACAGGAAAGGGCTGCCGGCCTGCTGGACTATCTCGGGCTTACCGACCGTGCGTGGCATAAACCTGCGCAGCTCTCCGGCGGTGAGCAGCAGCGGGTAGCAGTCGCCCGGGCCCTCATGAACCAGCCATCGGTCGTTTTTGCCGATGAGCCTTCCGGCAACCTCGACTCACAATCCTCCCAGGAACTACACCAACTGCTCTTTAACCTGCGCAAAGATTTCCGGCAGACCTTTGTAATCGTCACCCATAATACAGAACTCGCGCGCATGAGCGACCGATGCCTCGAAATGAAAGACGGGATTTTACTCGATGGCGGGCAAAATCGGCATTTAGCCCCGTGACGTTAAAAATATTATAAAATCTGGCCGCGGGACAATCCCGGGTCGGGTAAAGAAAGTTATGATAAAAAACACCATACCACATCTTATGTATTCAGGAAAAATTGCTTGGTCGTTATTCTTCTTACTGAGCTGGGCTGCTTTAAGCGCCCAGCAGACCTCAGTTTACTCCGATGCCCAGGCGGCTTATAAACGCGGAGTGGAATATTATGATAACGGGCTGCCCGCAAAAGCGCGAAGGGAATTCCAGCAAACGCTCGATCTGCTCCTGCCGGTCAACGAAGCCGAAGCCAAAATGCTGCGCACACGGGCGCAGCTTTTCATCGCGAAATGCTCCGTCGTGATGGAAGCCCGGGATGGGGAAATGAAAGCCCTCGAATTCATCCGCAACATCCGCCCTGACCCGGAATATAAGCTCGCACTGGCAGACCTCGGCGACTTTTACTTTAACAGCCGCCGCTATGAAGAAGCCCTGCGATATTACGACCAAATCCCTGCGGTAGGGCTGCCTAAAAAGCAAATGGAGCAAATCCGTTTCAGACAGGGCTATGCACATTTTTTGCAAAAGCGCTATCCACAGGCGAAGCCCAACTTTCAATACCTGCAAAACGAAACATCGTCTCCTTATTTTGCCCCGGCAAATTATTACCTGGGGTTTTGCTTTTTCCAGGAAGGCAACTACGATCAGGCATACAAATGTATGGCCGCCATCGAAAACGACCCCACGTATAAACAGGAAATGCCCTATATTCAGGGCCAAATCCTCTTTGCACAGCGCCGTTTCCAGGAAGTCGTGACAAAGTTGCGCACTAAAGCTAACGACCCCCGCGTGGCCAACCGCAAAGAAATCAACCAACTCGTAGGGCAGTCGCTGTTCGAACAGAACAACTATAAAGAAGCCCTCCCCTTCCTCGAATATTATGCTGCCAATTCCAGCCGACTGCGCGAAGAAGAGCTCTATCAGCTCGGCTTCGCCCAATACCAGGAAAAAAAATACCCTGCCGCCATCGGAAACCTCCGCCCGCTTTCCGGCGCAAACTCCCTAATTGGCCAGAATGCCATGTTTTACCTCGCCAATTGCTACCTTCAAACCGGGGATAAAAACGGTGCACTCAATGCCCTGGCTACTGCAAAACGCCTGAGTTTCGACCCCGTCCTGCAGGAAGAAGCCATGATCAATTATGCCAAACTCGCCTACGAACTCAATCAGCCCAGAGAAGCCGCAAACGAACTCAAAAATATCAAACCCGCTTCCAAATACTACAACGAGGCCCAGGCTTTAATCGGCGATGTGCTCCTGAGCTATAAGGATTACCGCCAGGCATTCGAAATCGCCGAAGAACTGGCTAAAACCAACCGAACACCACAGTTCCTCGCCGTTTACCAAAAAATGGCCCTCAACCGCGGTATTCAGCTCCTTCAGGAAAATAATCCAGATGGTGCAAAAACCTATCTGCAGAAAGCTGTCGAAAATCCGGTTGACCCCAAAATACAGGCAACTGCAATTTACTGGATGGGGGACATCTCCAACCGAAAGGGCCAGTTTAAGGAAAGCATCAGCTACTTCGACCAGTTCCTCACCCTCGTCAGAACCCTCTCCAACCTGCCCGATGAATCCAGTGTTTTCACCGCGCAATATATCCAGGGTTACAACTACCTAAAAACCGGAAACTACGATCAATCCCGGACTGCCTTCCAGGGAACAGTGGACGGTATCAACCGCAACGCCCGCTTCATCAAAAATACGGATATCTCGGTAAAAATCCTCGGCGACGCCACCATGCGCCTCGGCGACAGCTACTTCCGCATCAACCAGTACGGCAATGCCTCCAATTACTACAAAACGGCTATCGAAAAGCGCTATAGCGGCTACGATTATGCCATTTTTCAAAATGCCATCATTGACGGGTTGCAAGGCAGGCGTACCGATGAAATCCTGGCCCTCGAACAGCTCGTGCGCGATTTCTCCAATTCCGACTACGCCGATGATGCCCTCTTCCGCCTTGCGGCCGCCAACCAAAATGCAAACCGGCCCAGCCAGGCGCTCGAAGCACTCCGCACCCTGGTGACCAGATACCGAAATAAATCACCGCTAATCAACCAGGCGTTCCTGCAGCTCGGCCTCATCAGCTACAATATGGCTAATTATGATGCCGCGATCAGCTATTACAAACAGGTCTTTACCAATAACCCCGAGACAGAAGAAGCCAACCAGGCACGCCAAACCCTGGAATATATCTACGTCGAAACGCTTGGGAAGCCAGAGGAATATCTCGCTTTCATAGAAACCGTACCCGGTTATAAAGTCGAAAACGCCGACCGCGACGCCCTTGCCTTTAAAGCAGCCCAAAGCCTGTTTGAAAAAGACGATTTCAGACGCGCAATCGAATCGTTCACCAGCTATATCCGGAATTTCCCAAAAGGAGTCAATATCATCACTGCTTACTTCAACCGGGCCGAATGCTATGCCGCACTAAAAGAATATTCAAAGGCACTGCCCGACTATGAAACAGTTATCGCCCCGGGTAGCGGCCGCAATTATGTAAAAGCACTGGATAAAGCCTCCGTCATCGCCTATAACCACGAACTGGACTTTGGGAAAGCCTTCAGGCTATACACAGAACTGGAAAAGGTCGCCGGAAATGATGCGATGTTGTTCAATGCACAGCTCGGAGCCCTGCGCAGCGCTTACCGGAGTAAAAACCAAAGCGCAGTGTACAGCTATGCCGATAAAGTAACCAAAAACACTAAAGCCGCCGACCCGGAAATCACCACTGCAAATTTCTACCTCGGTAAGCTGGCATTCGACAAACAAGACTATGCAAATGCCCTGCCCGCACTCGAAAAAGTTATCAGCCGGAGCGAAAATGAACAAAGCGACGAAGCACTCTATCTGCGCGCCTTTATCCACTACCGCCAGCGCGATTTCAACAAAGCAATGGAATCCTGCCTGCAAGCTATCGAAAACAACTCCGGCTTCTACTATTGGAGAGCAAAAACTTCCCTCCTGCTTGCAGAAGTATATGCAGAAAAAGGAACAAGGGATGATCTGCTCAATGCCCAGGCCGTCCTGGAAGCTTTACTCGAAAGCTACCGCGATGACCAGGAAATCATCAACCAGGCTACAGTCCGTCTCGGCCAGATCAAACGCCTGAACGAGCAAAACAGTATCCTCAACAAAAGCGGGGGATACTAACGATAGGCCGCATCGGACGGCAACATCCTAAAACATTTTTTTCACTCAAGGGAACCACCTGATGGAATATTTGAAAAACCTGATTGTACTGCTGCTGGTAATTTGCTGCACCGCCCACAGCCTCTCCGCACAAACCGGCCTCAACCCGGGCGATGGGGTGGATGTTTCCAAACAATTCAATGCCCGGCTTGCCGAAGCAGAGCGCTACCGCCTAAACCCACCGATACTTCAACCCGATACGGCCAGGCGAAAAGTGAATTATGCCATCTCAAATAAATCGCTCAACGTCCAGTATCTGGCTCCTAAAGTCACGCCACAAGTACTTAAAAACGAACCAAAAGATACTACCTATAGTGGCTTCCTGCGCATCGGCGCCGGTTTGCCCAAGGCACTGCTCCTGGAAGGTGGGTTCGATGCCGTCAATAACGATAACCTGGATGCAGGGTTCGACTTCCGGCATTATTCTATCAATAATTCCGGCAATGTAGAAAACCAAAAATCAGCAGACAACGATGCGGGGGTCTATGCTACCTTCCATACCGACAAGGGCTTCAGCATTGGCGGAAAACTCCATTACAGCCGCGATGCAGTACATTTTTATGGATATAACAACCAGTCTGATACCCTAAGCCCTCCTTCCTTCTCGGAATCCGACGTCAAACAGCGCTTCTCTGTGGTTTCGGGCCAGGCAAGGGTGTTCAACAACCAAAGGACTGTAGGCAATATAGATTATTCCACCAGCCTCGATTTCTATACGATGGAAGACCTCTATGCCGCAAGGGAATCCGGGTTGAATTTCGTCGTAGAGGGAAAAAAATGGATGGACGGGACAAACCCCCTGGGCATCAGACTACAGGCCGACCTCACCGCCTATCGCGATACAGGCAACCAGTCGCTCAACAACTTCATCCTTACCCCTTCGTACGCATTTCACGGGAAAAATTTCAGGGCATTGCTCGGCGCAAATATCGCCGCCCATAATGAAGCGTTTCACTTCTACCCGGTACTCGAAGGCTCGTTCAACGTAGTGGATAACCTCATCACCGCTTTCGCTGGTGTGGAAGGCGGCCTGCAAAAAAACAGCTTCCGCAGTCTTACCGCGTATAACCCCTTCCTTAACTCCCGGCAGCCCCTGCGCAACAGCTTCTTTACGCACTATTACGGTGGCGTAAAAGGCGATTACCTGGGTATTAACTACCGCGCCCAGATTGGCTATAAGGAAGTGGACAACCTCGCGCTGTTCCTCACCAGCCAGGATTCTATCCCGCGATTCAACGTCCTCTATGACTCCGCAGGAATCGTTACCCTTTCCGTAGAACTCCGGACACAGATTATCCAGGGCCTTGAGATCAATGCCCGTTTCAGCCAGCATATCTTCAACCTGCAGAACCAGGAAAAGCCCTGGCATCTGCCGTCCCTAAGCCTGAATGCCGGGGTTGCTTACCGCGGACTCCTAGATGGGCTTACCCTACGCGGGGAATTGTTCTTCCAAAATGCACTGCCTGTGCGTGCCGCCGATGGTACAGCCGATAACCTCAATACCCTGCTCGATCTCAGCGCAGCAGCAGACTATCGCCTCTCCTCCAACCTTGGCGCTTTCGTACAAGCAAACAACTTACTCAATAACCGCTACCAGCGCTGGCAGTATTACCCGATGGTCGGGCTCAATATTGTCGCCGGGCTAAGGGCACAATTCTAAAATTGCCCGCGTAGCGCAAAAGACTGTCTTATGTGAAAGCCCCTGGTTTGTCATTTGGCGCCTGGCACCGCCAAATGACAGGCCAGGGGCTTTTATACAACACCAAAAAATAAATATTATCAGCCCCGGGACTTTTCGCATAAATGCATGAAAAAAATTTCCTGCCCACGTTAAAAGCATGCGTTTCCCCTTGCGCTTATACCAAAACATTTACCGAAATCGGACAAAAAAATCCGTGCGAAATTTGTTTTTCACGGCAAGGTTTCTTAACTTTTACACATCAAGTGGAAACAAAATTCTTTCACAAAAAAGCGTGTCATGAACATTACCTTTGAAGAGTTGAGGGCAATCAAACACCGGTTGCCCACGGGAAGCATCCGCAAAATTGCCGAAACGCTGAACATCTCGGAGCAGACCGTCAGAAACTATTTCGGCGCCCATGATTTCGACCGCGGGGACGTCACTGGCAACCACATCGAGCCTGGTCCTGAAGGCGGTATCGTGCACATTGAGGATATGACCATCATGAAGCTCGCCCTCGAAATCCTCGGTGAACGTCTTAAACCCAGTGAGAACTAATCTGCAGCGACACTGGCGCTGTGTTATCGTATTAGGATGATTAAATCGGTATTGTGGTAAAAATCTTTGCCCCGGCGGGAAATGCAATTGCCTGGAGTTGTGTCAAAGGGCTTTTGCCACCGCCGGCGGCAGCGGATAGCTGCAGGGCAGCATACTTTCACATATCGAGATAAAAGTCCCGCGTCAATGCCTGATAAGCATCTGTCCATGCATTGACCCCATCGTGCTGGATAATCAATTCGCTGCTTTCTGGAGGGGTGGAAGTTTCATGGCCAAACTCCATGAGCAGGCGCTCGATTGGCTTACCGGCTTTGGGGCGGACTTCGGTTGTGCGTGTGCAGTAGAAATGATAGCCCTGGGCAAGTTCCAGAAAACGCAGGCCTTCGATATAGGGCAATACCAGGGCCAGACGGCCATTGGGAGCAAGAAGCCGGCGTGCCGCCTGAAGGAGTTCGCCGTGTGGAAGTTTTACTGTGTGCCGCACGTCGCTGCGCCCACTCTTTGATGAGAAAGTACCCCCCGTGAAAAATGGCGGATTACTCAGGACGAGATCATATTTTGTCACAGGATCTTTTGCGTATTCCTGTATGGGTACATGAAATACCTGCAAGCGTGTATGCCAGGGGCATTTACCCATATTTTCCCCGCACTGTGCAAAAGCAGCCCCGTCAATTTCAACCGCATCCACAGTCGCAAAGGGCGCACGCTGGGCTGCCATTATAGAGATGACCCCGGTACCCGCACCAATATCCAGTATCCGGGATGCCCCGGTTATATCTGCCCAGGCACCCAATAGCACACCATCGGTACCTACCTTCATCGCACACCGGTCCTGATGGATCTCGAATTGTTTGAACCGAAAAGGGTTTTCCTCACGGGTTGTATTTTTTTCCATGGAACCGAATATATTTAGAATCGTTCGTTAATAGGACTGGACCAGAATAAGCTGCAGCAAAAAATTGTTATCTTTCCCGTTTCAAAGGATAGACTTCATTAACGCAACAACACATCAAATTGTTGAACAAAAAAACGCCGCTGGAACTATCCCCAGAATTCAACTCCGTGCTCGACAGCATTGAAAAAGCGGGGAAAAACGTTTTTGTGACAGGTAGGGCAGGCACCGGCAAATCTACCCTTCTGCAATTACTGCGCGACGCTACGCGGAAGAATACCGTCGTGCTCGCCTACACCGGTGTGGCCGCCCTTCATGTAAGAGGCCAGACGATCCACTCATTCTTCGGCTTCCCTCCAAGGTTTTTCCCCCGTTCCGAAATCAAAAAGCGAAAGGACAGGAAAATATTCAAAAAACTGGAACTGCTGGTCATTGATGAGATTTCCATGGTGCGTGCCGATCTGCTCGATCATATCGATTATTTCCTGCGCATCAACAGGAACAGCCAGCAACCTTTTGGCGGGGTCCAGGTTGCTTTATTCGGCGATCTCTTTCAACTCCCCCCTGTCATCGCCTCCGACGAAGAATCCTTTATCTATCATTCGATTTATCCTTCTCCTTATTTCTTCTCCGCACAGGTATTCCGGCAGGGGTTCAATATGGAAATGATCGAGCTGACCAAGGTCTATCGCCAGGATAACAAGCACTTCCTGCGCCTGCTCGATACCCTGCGCCTCAACCGCGCAGATCAGGACGACCTCGATGCCCTCAACAGCCGGCACCAGCCCAATTTCCAGCCAGAGGGGTTTTACGTTACTATCACGGCCCGTAATGCGACCGCCGATGCGATCAATCAGCGGGAGCTCGCCAAACTCAAAGGGCAGGAAATGTGCTTCCAGGCGAAAGTTTCCGGTAGCTTCAACCCCTCCTTATATCCTACCGATTCCATCCTTAGGTTAAAACCCGATGCCCAGGTCATGCTGCTCAAAAATGACCCTGAACGTCAGTATGCCAATGGCACGATCGGCAGGATTACCAAAATATCTGATGAGGGCCTCACCGTCGCTATCGAGGAAGGCGGGCAAACCATCCAGGTGAAGGTAGAACGCAGCTCCTGGGAAATGCTGCGCTATTCTGTCGCCGATAACGACCCCGATAAAATCCAGGCCGAAACCATCGGTGTGTTCGAGCAATTCCCGCTGAAACTCGCCTGGGCAGTCACCATACACAAAGCACAGGGCAAAACCTTTGACCGCGTTATCATTGATTTGGGGAAAGGGGCTTTTGAACACGGACAAACATACGTCGCCCTCAGCCGCTGCAGGACGCTGGAAGGCATCGTATTACGCCAGCCAATACGACAACTGGATATCCTTACCGACGAGCGGGTAGTGGATTTCTATGAACGCTTTATCCGATAAACACCCCCTGAAAGGAATTTTTTTTCCGTTAATCTTTACTTTTTATCGGAGTTGTTGTAACTTTTCGCTGTCCCCCTTCAGCTCCCCCCCGGGAAGCCGGACAGCATGAATCCTATTTTGGTCAACTACCTACACACCTATCTCCGATGAGCAACCAACTTCACCGCATCCGCAAAAAAACAGCCCATTCACAGGAACAGGAAGCATCTGGTAAAAGGGTTTTGTCCTACATCGTTGCCGTTGTCCTCCTCTTAATCCTGCTAGTCTATCTGATTGCACGTTAAGGGGTCTTCCAGCCGCACAAGTAAATATGACCTTAGGGAATGTTTTCTTTGCCGCCAAAAGAAAATTTTGAATGAAGGTTGTGTGAAAAGTATTCCGCCGTCTTCACCGGCAGAATAATTTTTTTTAAAACGCCGGATTTATTGATTTGGCTTTGAAAAATCAACAAATCCGGCGTTTCAAAAAAACATTCCCTGGTGGCAAATGCCGCCAAAAGACTTGTGAGACAGCCTCAAGAAAATTTAAATTTGCCACTGAAGGCACTCCCTGCCCTTGGAGCTCAGCGGGACTGTCCTTTGTCCCATTTTTCCATCCATATCCCCCGTGCACCTTCTAAGCTAACCCGGATACCGGTCATTTTCTGCTTTTTATCCCTTTCGATAACGATTTCGTCAATAACCCCCCTGCCCCGAAAGCGGTCGGGGCCAACCGCTTCCAGTTCGACCGGAGCAAGATTGCGGCTTCGAAAAAAGAGCTTATTTTCCTGAAGATAAATTTCGAAAAACTGTTCCAGTTCAGCAGATAAAAACCTACCGGTATAGCTTTCAGGGGTTTGTACCGGTAGCGGCTCCTGCCTGGACTTTGCAGCAGCCACTGCGCCGGCAGGAACTGGAGGCAACCGGAGTAAAAGATCCAGTATTTTCCTGGAAAGCGCCTCGCCGTCAAAATCTGAATAATTGCTTTTCAGCATTATGCCCAGCTCATAATCAGGCAGATAGCAAAGGATTGCCCGATAGCCCGCACTTGAACCCGTATGCTCAAGGAGTTGATTGCCGCGGTATTCGGCATGTTCGATTCCAAGCGCATAATCCAGCGTATCGCCGCTGGAAAGGATCCCCCGCGTTGACAGTTGCTGAAGGCCTGCCGGACCACCAACTTTCCCGGTGCGGAAATTATCCAGCCATTTGAGCATATCCGGAATGGTCGAATAGACTCCTCCCTGGCCAAAAGCGGTGCTGTTATCGTATAACTTCACCCAATGCCCTTCCCTGCGGGCATAGGATTCGGCGCAATTGGAAAACAGCTCCCCTTGTTTATCCATGATATAAGTATCCTCCATGCCAAGCGGCAGGAAGATGTTCTCCCGCATCCACTGTTCGAAATCTTTCCCGCCTACTTTGGCGATAAGGTTGCCAAGCAGCATATAGCCCGTGTTGCAATATGCATAACGGGAACCCGGCGGGAAATTAAGTGCGCTGCTATGCAATACCAGATCAACGGCATCCCGCTGATGGATCCCATCACCTTGTTGCCAGCCACATAATGCCAGTACATCGTATATCTCGCGAAGGCCACTGATATGGTGCATGAGCTGCCTTATCGTGACCTTACTGCCAAAATCCGGGATATCTGGGAAATACAGGCGAATATCATCGTCTAAGTCCAATTTACCCTGCTGTTCGAGCAATACAATACCCATACAGGTCAACTGCTTGGCCACCGAGCCAATATCCGAGACGGTCTCTGGCGTAAAAACCGTACGCGTTTCTAAATTAGCTAATCCAATGCCCCTGCGGTAAAGGGTTTTCCCGTTTTGTATAATCCCAACCCCAAACCCGGGACTGTCAGTCCGATCAAACTCCTGGAAAAGATTATCCAGCTTTGATGTAATATCCGGATCGGCAGACTGGCTGTAGGCCTCCGTTAGGCCCAAAAAAAATATGGTCAATGCGACCCTGCTCAAGATACCTACGTACTGCATAAATTTTTAATATTAGTATTTTGACGATGTTCTTATATCGGGGTCCTGTGAAGAACCCCGAGGCTGAATACTTTTTCTTTCAGAGTGCCGTTTTCATTGATTTTAATTTGCAAAATCAATGAAAACGGCACTCTGAAAAATATTCTTTGGCGGCCAATACCGCCAAAAGACTTATGGGGTAGCGTCTGTTATTTGGCAGCGCAAGCTGTGTACGGCGGCAAAAGGGACGTTTTACACAATCCCGAAAAAATATTTTGCCGCCGAAGGCTGCGACATATTCCTTCTATCAGACCGATACATTCGGTTAAAAGTAAATTTTTTTACAGCTTTGCCATAATAAAAAAGAAACATTTATGGGGCAATATACCTCGGCCCTTTTGCCTACCGCTTATCTTCCTCCAATTGCTTATGTGGGGACGTTTTTTCTTTTCGGGCAGGTCTTTATCGAGCAGTGGGAGCATTATCAGAAAGGAGGGATGCGCAACCGCTGCTTCATCGCATCTGCCAGCGGGCCACTGCGCCTTACTATACCGCTTCTGAAGGGCAAACACCAGCAGCTTCCGGTACGCGAAGTGCGCATTGACTACCGGGAGTCCTGGGCCAAAAATCATTGGCAGACCCTTCGAAGTGCCTATGGCAAAGCCCCTTTTTATGAGGAGTATGCCGCCCTGCTGCACCCGGTATTCGAGCGTCGGCCCAGCTTTCTTTTCGATCTCAACCAGGAACTGCTGCACCTGATCCTCGGCTTCCTGAAAAGTCCGCAGCTTCCGGAGTTAAACGCTGGCTACACGGCAACGCCGGCAGGTATGCTGGATCTTCGGGGGGCATTCCGCCCGGACAACGCAGCCGGGCGAGCCCTTCCGGATTTTCATGCAGTGCCTTATCCCCAGGTTTTTGAAGACCGCAACGGCTTTCTGCCCGGTCTCAGCATCCTGGACCTCCTGTTCTGTCTGGGCCCGGCGGCAAGGGCAAAGATTACCGCGGGGATAAGGGGCGCTTAAACTACAAAGGGGGAAATGTAGTTAATAGAATTGGTGGGATTAGGTCGGCCTGGTGGCGAAAAGTGCGATTTCCAACCTGAAATGGCCCCCTCGTCTAATAAAGTTGTATAGCACTGCGTAAAACTGCAAATTTGTATTCGAAAAGTTAATTGGTAATGAAGCGTAAATCCGTGGCAGGCTTCCTGGCCCTTTTCTTTGGAATCTTTGGCGTACATCGGTTCTACCTGGGAAGGTGGTTCCAGGGCGTAGCGCACTTCCTCTTATTTTTTATCGCCCTGGGGATTACCGTTGATGAAAACTGGCCGGCAATCATTGCCCCTGCGATACTGGGTTTCGTTGACGCGGTATTGTTTTTTGCGATGCCGATAGAGGACTTTGACGACAAATACAACGCCCGCCGGATCAGGGAAAGGATACGCAGGGAAAGGTTTGCCGCGGCAGAAGAAGCGGAAAACCAGGAAGAATGGCCAAAAAACTCCGGGAGAAACCCTTCTTTGGCTTTCTTAAAAAGCCTGGGTATCGAGCGTTTTCGTGCCGGCGATTTCGACGGTGCGGTAGATGCTTTTGTCAAAGCCCTGGAAAAAGGTATTGAATATCCCTGGCTGCACTTTAACCTGGCCTGTTGTTATTCTATGATCCAGGAAGCCGATGCTGCTATGGAACACCTGGAAAAGGCCGTGGCAAACGGGTTTGATGACCATAATAAGATATACAGGCACGCCTCCCTTCAATTCCTGCGTGAACAGCCGGAATTCGGGCCATTTGCCGCAAATGGTTTCAAGCGTCCCCGGGCGCAACAGCATCAGCCCGAGGCGCCTGCTGCTGCCGACCTTACGCCCCTACCGCCGCTCAACCCACTGGATCAAATCCTGCAGCTCGGACAGTTAAAAGAAAAAGGCCTTATTTCTGATGAAGAGTTTCAGCGGGAAAAACAAAAGCTCCTGCGCTAAACGATGGCCACACCACTGGCAGAACGCATGCGGCCGAGCCGCCTCGACCAATTCATCGGACAGGAGCATCTACTGGGTGAAGGGTCCGTCCTTTCCCAGGCCCTCAAATCCGGGTATCTCCCTTCCATCATCCTCTGGGGCCCACCGGGAGTGGGCAAAACGACCTTAGCCCATCTGCTCGCCAGTACCCTGAAACGCCCCTTTTTCACCCTCAGCGCCATCAGCGCAGGGGTCAAAGATGTACGTGAGACCATTCAGAAAGCCGAGCAGCAAAAGTTCTTCAGCCGGCCCAACCCCATATTGTTTATTGACGAAGTGCATCGGTTCAGCAAGTCGCAACAGGATTCCCTGCTCGGTGCAGTGGAGAAAGGTACCGTTACGCTTATCGGCGCCACGACCGAAAACCCATCTTTCGAAGTCATCCCTGCCCTGCTCTCCCGCTGCCAGGTCTATGTCCTCAAACCCCTCGAGCCCGGTCACCTGAAGGCCCTGGCCGAATATGCCCTGAAAACAGATGAATACCTGTCCACCAAACAGATAAAAGTCAATAGCTTCGATGCGCTGCTCTTCTTCTCCTCCGGCGATGCACGCAAGCTCTATAACCTCCTCGAGCTCGTGGCTGCCGATGCCGGGGAAGGACAGGAACTCCTCATAGATGACCAACTCGTACAGGATAAAGCCCAGGCCTTTACCGCCTTTTACGACAAAACCGGCGAACAACACTACGATATCACCTCTGCGTTCATCAAGTCCATACGCGGCAGCGATCCAAACGCCGCGCTATATTGGTTGGCCCGTATGCTCGAAGGCGGCGAAGACCTCAGGTTCATCGCAAGAAGAATGATCATTTCCGCCGCTGAAGACATCGGCCTCGCCAACCCCAATGCGCTGCTCATGGCCACTACTGCCTTTCAGGCCGTTCAGGCAGTCGGTATGCCCGAGGCCCGCATCATCCTGTCAGAAGCGGTAATTTATCTCGCCACTTCCCCCAAAAGCAACGCAGCATACCTCGCTATTGACGCCGCCCTGGCAAAGGTGCGCAACACCGGAAATCAGCCGGTACCTCTACATCTGCGCAATGCCCCTACCCAACTCATGAAAGCGCTGAATTATGGCGGTAACTACCGCTATTCCCACGATTTTCCCGGCAATTTCGCCCATCAGGAATACCTCCCTGAACACCTTTCGGGCGAAAGGTTCTACGATCCGCAGGATAACCCGGCTGAAAATAAAGCCCGGGCACAGCTCGGCCATTGGTGGAAGGGAAAATATGGTTACTGAACCCTGCGGGGGCGGAAAAAGGCTCCGGGGCTTTCATTTGGCGGCTGGCGCCGCCGAAGGCGGCAAAATGTTTTTCACACAACCCCATGCCTCCGGTTTCCACCCCGGAAAATATATGCATTTTCCAAAAAGTTTTTTATTTTGCAATAATAAGGCGGATACCGCTGCTCCGGCCGATATATTTTTGGGGAGCAAGCGAAATGACCTTTCACACAACCCTGGCAAGTCTGATACCCGGGCGTTTTAAAGTAGGGAGAAAGCAATGAAGAGACATTCCAAAACTGCGCGCAACTTTTCGATAACAGGGCTTATCCTGAGCTGTTGTGCGATGCTGAATTTCCTGGCCGCCCAGGGAGCGGCATCCATGCCCCCGCCCGATATGCGCCCAAAAAACATCATCCTGATGATCGGGGACGGTATGGGTCTGCCACAGGTCAGTGCGGCTTTATATTCCAATAACAACCGCCTCCATATTACACAATTTCCGGTCGTCGGCTTCCAAAAGACCTACTCCTACGATAACCTCGTGACTGATTCGGCGGCTGGTGCCACTGCTTTCGCAAGTGGCCGTAAAACTTATAACAATGCCATTGGGGTATCCCACGACACCCTTCCTCTGCGTTCCATCCTCGAAGAAAGTGCGGAAAAAGAGCTGGCTACCGGCCTGGTCGCCACCTCGACCATCGTTCATGCAACACCGGCCGCCTTCTTTGCCCATGCCGCCTCCAGAGAGTATTATGAGGAAATTGCAGCCGATTTCCTCGATGCACCCATTGACCTGGCCATCGGTGGTGGAAAAACCTACTTCGACAAGCGGGAATCCGATCAACAGAACCTGCTCGATACTTTAAAAGCCAAAGGGTACCTCGTCACCGATTACAATGCAACACCTCTGGGAAAAATAAAGCTCGACCCTTCCAGGCCGCTGTTGTATTTCACCGCAGAAAAACACCCGCCAGGCGTAGCCAATGGCCGGGACTATCTCGAACTCGCCACCCGTATCGGGCCGGTATTTCTGGAAAAACGCAGTGATAAAGGCTTCTTCCTCATGGTCGAAGGCTCCCAGATAGACTGGGCCTGCCATCAACGGGATGGCAAAAATGCCGTCCTGGAAACCCTCGATTTCGACCGGGCGGTCGGTGAAGCGCTCAAATATGCCGCTGCCAGCAAAAATACGCTGGTCATCGTTACGGCTGATCATGAAACCGGCGGTATGTGCATCCACGGGGATTCTAAAATGAACCGTTTGTCGTTTGGATTCACCTCCAACAACCATACCGCATCTATGGTCCCTGTTTTTGCCTTCGGCCCAGGCGCAGAACTCTTTACCGGCATCTACGAAAATACCGATATCTTTCATAAAATACGCTATGCGCTCGGCATGGCGGGACAGGCGACTACTGCATCAGAAAATCATCCGGCGACCGTACCGGGAAAAGAGTAATTTTGCTGTTGTGGAAAAAATGGGCGATATGCCCCAAAATGAAGGGAAAACTGGCAAAAGCGCCACCTTCTTTAAGGCGGCGCTCGTAATAATAAGCCAGTAAAAATAACCAATATCTCTATGAAATAACAACTATACTTTCGAAAATAACTTGTCCAAATACCGTGCCAAATTCTTAAACGGTATGTTTTTTTTGAAAAAATTATTGCGCAATGAAAAAAACCTTCACCCAGGCGGTTACTTATCAGCCCGGTGCCGATAAGCTGCCCATCAGAAAAGCCCTGCTTACCTGGTTTCTCGTATGTGCAGGCTTTTGGGCACTTGCGCAGGTGCCGGCCGGCGACCTTTCCAGTTTCAATACGTGGCGACTGGATCGCCAGAAAACCGGTATGTTGATTCTGGGAGGCTGGGCAGTAGGGAATATGGCGGTGGGGGCAGCGCTTACCTCCAGGCAGACCGGTAGCGCAAAGTATTTTCACCAGATGAACCTCGCATGGAATAGCGTCAACCTCGGCATCGCTGCCCTGGGGTACTGGGGGGCATCAAAAAGTGACCCGGCGGCGATGGACCTCTTCCAAAGCATCCAGGAACACCACAAAATTCAAAAAATCTTATTGTTCAATGCCGGGCTGGATGTTGCCTATCTGATGGGAGGTGCCTACCTGATCGAACGCTCGAAGCGCACGGAAGAAATACCGGAGCGGCTGAAGGGCTTTGGCCAGAGCATTTTGCTTCAGGGGGGATTCCTTTTGGTCTTCGACATCGCCCAGTATGCAGCCCTGGCCACAGGCAACGAAAAACTCAAACCGTTCCTTTCTGCAATCTATCCGACAGGAAACGGCATCGGGTGGACGCTCACTTTTTAAATCAACTTTCCGCGGCGCCCCAGTTCGATCACCTCCAATCCTTCCAAACGGCCATGATCCACTCGGAAGCGCACCATCGTCCGCATGAGGTGGAAGCCCTCCTGGCCACAGGCCCCCGGGTTGATGTGCAGGAGGGCAAACTGTTGATCCGGGACGATCTTGAGGATATGAGAATGGCCACAGATAAACAAATCCGGGGGATCGGCTTTCAGCAATTGCCGCACCCGCGGGTAGTATCTCCCGGGATAACCGCCGATATGTGTCATGAAAACCTTAAGTCCCTCACAGGAAAAGTGGAGGTCCTCAGGAAAACGCATCCGCGTCGCTGTCCCGTCAATATTGCCATATACCGCACGCAGTGGTTTGAAACGCGCGAGGCGATCGGCCACCCCGTTCTCCCCGATATCCCCGGCATGCCAGATTTCGTCACAACCGTCAAAATATCCGAGCATACCCTCGTCGAGAAACCCATGGGTATCGGACATCAACCCGATAAACTTCATGGTATGGAAAGGACAATTTTACCAAACTGGGCACCCTGGTCCATGCGCTTCAAGGCTTCGTTGCCTGCTGACAAGGCGAATACCTGATCAATTACCGGCACAATCCGATGGGTAGCGACCAGTTTGAGCATATCTGCAAACTCTGCATCATTGCCCATCGTAGAGCCACAGATCGTGAGCTGCTTCCAAAACAATAACTGGGGGCTGAAATTAGGCACCATCCCCTGCGTACCGCCATAGACCGAAATACGGCCTCCCGGTTTTGCGAGGCGGAGGAGGTTTCCGAAACCTGCCCCGCCGGCACCGTCAATAATCAGGTCGAACTCGCCGGCTGCTTTGAGCAGGCCTTTGTGCCAGTCGGTTTCCCGGTAATTCACCCCACCCTGTGCCCCAAGTCCTTTACAGCGGTCGATTTTTTCATCATCTCCGGAGGTAACCCAGACTTCCCCACCCCCGGCCACTGCAAACTGAAGGCAAAAGAGGGCAACGCCGCCCCCGCCACCGGTTACCAGTACTTTATGCCCCTTTTGAAAGGCACCCTGGGTGAATAAAGCCCGGTATGCGGTTAGGCCCGCCAGGGGAAGTGCCGCTGCCTCCGTCATACTCAGGTGCCCGGGTTTAGGATGAACGGCGGCATGCGGAACGGCAATTCTCCCGGCGAAAGTACCCAACCCGGGCATGCCCAGGATTTCGTATCCGGTGGATTGTACGCGTGCGTCCGTGCCCCAGTTTTTGCCAGGTGCCAGCACGACTTCCCGGCCATCCAGGAGGCCAGCCCCGTCAGATCCAAGAATCCCCGGGGTTTTGATGCCCGGGTATAAGCCCTGGGTGATAAAAAGGTCCCGGTGGTTGAGTGCGGCAGCTTTTAATCCGACGACGACCTCCCCTGGACCCGGCTCCGGGTCGTCCCAATCGCGAAAGTTGAGCGGGGCGCCGATTGCTTCGATAATCAATGCTTTCATAATGGTATATTCCCGTGTTTTTTGCGCGGAAGGCGGGCAACTTTATTCTCTGTCATGGCAAAAGCGCGGATGAGTTTCCGACGTGTTTCTGCAGGGTCTATCACTTCGTCAATAAAGCCCCGCTGCGCGGCACGGTAAGGGTGTGCGAAGGCCTCTTGGTAGGATTTTTCCTTGCTCAGCAGGATCGCTTCGGGGTCTGCTGCTTCGGAAATTTCCTTCCGGAATATAATTTCCGAAGCCCCTTTTGCCCCCATCACTGCAATTTCAGCTGTTGGCCATGCGAAATTCATATCAGCCCCGATATGTTTGGAGTTCATCACAACATAAGCCCCGCCATAGGCTTTTCGCGTAATCACTGTGATCCGTGGTACCGTTGCCTCGCTAAATGCGTAGAGCAGTTTTGCTCCGTTGGCGATAATCCCGCTCCATTCCTGGTCTGTGCCCGGCAAAAAGCCAGGTACATCCACCAGAACGAGCAATGGGATATTGAAGCTGTCGCAAAAGCGGACAAAGCGTGCCCCCTTTCGCGAGCTGTTCACGTCCAGGACACCCGCCAGCGAAAACGGCTGGTTGCCAATTACCCCGATACTCCTGCCGGCCAGACGCACAAAACCGACAACGATATTATCGGCAAAGTTCTCGTGTACCTCGAAGAAAGAATCTTCATCTGCAATACCCTGGATAACCTCCCGCATATCATAAGGATGGTTGGGATTTGCCGGTACAATTTCCCGCAGTCCGATGCGCAGCTCCTCGCCAAGGGTATAGGGCCGTTGTGGCGGCTTTTCCTCACAGTTTTGCGGAAGATAGCCCAATAACTGGCGGATTTTCTTCAGACAATCCATATCGTTGGCCGCAGTGAGGTGGGTAACCCCGGATTTGGTAGCGTGAGCCTGTGCCCCCCCTAACGCCTCTGAGCTGACGGTCTCGTTGGTAACCGTCTTGACGACGTTCGGTCCGGTGACGAACATATAGGAGGTCTCTTCGACCATCACAACAAAATCCGTAATCGCGGGGGAATACACTGCGCCACCCGCACAGGGGCCCATGATCGCCGATATTTGCGGTACCACCCCTGAAGCCATGACGTTGCGATAAAAAATATCCGCATACCCGCCGAGCGAGTTGACCCCTTCCTGGATACGCGCACCCCCGGAATCGTTGAGCCCAACTACCGGAGCCCCGTTTTTCATAGCAAGGTCCATGATCTTGCATATCTTTTCGGCATGGGTTTCCGAAAGAGATCCACCGAATACGGTAAAATCCTGTGCAAAAACATACACCAGCCGGCCATTGATCGTTCCATACCCCGTCACTACCCCATCGCCGGGAAATTGCTGCCCGGCCATACCAAAATCCGTACACCGGTGCTCGACAAACATACCGATCTCTTCAAAGGAGTTGGGATCGAGCAGAAAATGGAGCCGTTCCCGGGCCGTCAGCTTATCTTTCTGATGTTGAGCAGCGATACGAGGTTCGCCACCTCCTTGTAACGCCACGGATTTTCTGGCTTCAAGTTCCGTGATTTTTTCTTTCATAGGTGTAGTGTATGTGAGTTTAAATCCAGACAACAGGACCAGATGATCCATGGGCCTATTGCTGCCCGTTACCTGTTTTTTGGGTTTTCAGGAGTATAAAACCTGAAAAATGGCCAAAATCATTAAACAACGCTCTAAAGTAGGCGATTTTTTAGAAAAAAAACTGTTTTAAAATGGGAACAACATTAAATTTGAGCCCTGACAAAGGTAAGCAGGGGCTTTCAAAAGTCGTTGCACGACCAAAATTGATGTAGCTTGCTCCCTGAGTTTTTTATACCGCCTTCGGCGGGCTCATTCAACCTTTATACCTGAACATTGCAAAAACACCTGCTTTATGTCTGTCGTACTTAATGGAAATGCCCTTTCTAAAAGGGTACAAAACATGGCCGAGTCAGAAACGCTGCGCATGGCGGCAATGGCGCGTGAGTTGAATGCCAAAGGCTTCAAAGTCATCAACCTGAGTATTGGTGAGCCGGATTTCGACACCCCCGAACATATCAAAGCCGCTGCGAAACAGGCCCTTGACGAAGGTTTCACCAAATACACCCCCGTGCCTGGCACGCAGGAACTTCGGGAAGCTATTTGTGCCAAGTTCAAAAGGGATAACGGATTGGATTTTAAGCCCAACCAAATCGTCGTTTCCAATGGTGCAAAACAATCGCTGATCAACATATTCCTGTCGCTGCTGGACGAAGGCGATGAAGTCCTCATTCTCGCGCCATATTGGGTGAGCTATATCGAAATGGTCAAAGTGGCCGGTGGGACGCCGGTCATCGTTTCCGCAGGAATTGACCAGGACTATAAGCCGACTGCCGCGCAAATAGAAGCCGCAATTACCCCAAAGACCAAAGCTTTTCTGTTTTCCTCCCCTTGTAATCCGACCGGCTCCGTATTCAGCAAAGAAGCACTGGCAGAAATCGCAGGGGTTTTTGAAAAGTACCCATACGTTACGATCCTCTCCGATGAGATCTATGAATATATCAATTTTACAGGCAGCCACCACAGCATCGGCACTTTCGAATCCGTCAGGGACCGCACCGCGACAATCAATGGGTTCTCTAAAGGATTTGCTATGACGGGCTGGCGCCTCGGCTATATCGGCGCACCAGAGTGGCTGGCCGCAGCTTGCACAAAAGTCCAGGGACAATTCACTTCTGGTGCTAACTCCTTCGGCCAGAAGGCGGCTACCCTTGCTCTACAAGCTGACCTGAAGGCAACTTTTGAGATGCGGGATGCCTTCCTGCACCGCAGGAACGTCGTCACCGACCTGCTCAATACGATCCCCGGCTTCAAAGTCAACCTACCGGAAGGAGCCTTCTACAGCTTTCCCGACATCAGCGCCTTTTTCGGCAAGAGCGATGGCAGCATGACCATCCGGAATGCCGACGACTTCAGCGAGTTTCTGTTGCACAAGGCCCATGTCGCTACGGTTTCAGGGACTGCCTTTGGTGCGCCGGAATGCATCCGGCTCTCTTTTGCCGCTGCTGAATCGGAACTCCGCACCGCGATCGAAAGGATCGCGGAAGCGGTACGAGGGGTTGGTTAAAAAGCCCCATACTTATCAGATAGCCCCATTTAAAAGATAGCCTCAATATTATTCCACAAAGCCGTCTCAAAAGACATTCGTTGCCGTAGGCGGTAAACGACTTTTGAGACAAGGTAAATGGCTTTTTGGTACAACGAACAAACCGATATGAAACAGCCCACTATGAAACCACAGGCTCCTGTTGCCAAACAACAGCCGTACCCGATACATGCGCACGGACAAACCAGGGTTGACCCGTTTTACTGGCTCAACCAGCGGGAAGACCCAGAGGTATTGGCGTATTTACATTCTGAAAACACTTATCTGGAAAAAGTAATGGCATCATACCTCCCGCTACGGGAGGAGCTTTTCGAGGAAATCACCGCAAGGATCAAGCAGGATGACCAGTCCGTACCGTTCCTGGACAATGGTTATTACTACTTTACCCGGTACACTGCCGGAAAAGAATATCCCTTTTATTATCGGAAAGCGGCAATAGAAGGCGCCCGCGAGGTACTATTTCTCGACCTCAACGCACTGGCAGCAGGGCATTCGTACTTCGACGTCAGCCACTGGAGGGTAAGCCACAACAACCGCTATCTCGCGTTTGGGGAGGATACCCTAAGCCGGCGGGTTTATACATTGCGCTTCAAAGATCTGGACACTGATACCTTTCTGGCCGACGAAATCCCCAATACCAATGGCGAAGCTGTGTGGGCCACGGATTGCCGTCACGTTTTTTATACCCAAAAAGACCCCCAAACGCTAAGGGGCTACAGGATTATGCGCCATACCATCGGTACCCCGGTCAGCAGCGATGCGGAGGTATTCCGGGAGGATGACGAATCCTTTGATGCCCATATCTACCTCTCCAAATCCCGGAAATACCTGATCATCCTCTCGTCGCAGACGATTACCAAAGAGTACCGGATACTGGAGGCCGATAACCCGCTCGGGGATTTCAGGGTATTCCAGCAACGGGAACGCGGTCTGGAATACGACATCAGCCACGCTGATGGTTATTTCTATATCCGGACCAACCACGAAGCCCGCAATTTCCGCCTCATGAAAACCCCGGAGCAACATACCGGAAAAACCAACTGGACGGAGGTCCTGCCTCATCGCGAAGAGGTTTTACTGGAGGAACTCGATGCGTTTTCCGATTTCCTTGCTATTTCCGAACGGCACCGTGGGCTCACGCGGATTTTTATCCAGCCGTTTGATGGTCAGGACGGTCATTATCTGCCCTTCACCGAGGAGGTTTATATGGTGGTCACTTCGATCAACCGGGAGATGGATACCCAAAAACTGAGGATTAACTACCAATCCCTGACCACCCCACAGACCATTTACGATTACGACCGGGTCTCCGGGAGCTTTGAGCTGCTGAAACAGGAGGAAATACAAGGTGGCTTTACCCCCGGCAACTATTTATCGGAGCGGATTTATGCCCGGGCACGGGATGGGGCTGCGGTACCCATTTCCATCGTTTATCGAAAAGGCTTTAAAAAGGACGGTAGCCAACCCCTTTTATTATATGGCTATGGGTCCTACGGGATCAGCCTTGATCCGTATTTCAGCTCTGCACGTCTCAGCCTGCTCGACCGGGGCTTTGCTTTTGCCATTGCCCATATCCGCGGTGGGGAGGACCTGGGCAGGGCATGGTACGAAGATGGTAAATTATTGAAAAAGAAAAATACCTTTTTTGATTTCATAGACTGTGCGGAACATCTGCTCGCACAGCATTATACTTCCCGGGACGGCCTGTTTGCGATGGGGGGCAGCGCGGGAGGACTCCTGATGGGCGCAATTGCCAACCTCCGCCCCGACCTCTGGAAGGGGATCGTCGCCGCAGTGCCTTTTGTGGATGTTGTCACGACCATGCTGGACGACAGCATCCCCCTCACCACATTTGAATACGACGAGTGGGGCAACCCTGCCGATAAGACTTTCTATGAATACATGCTTTCATACTCGCCTTATGACAACATAAGCTCCAAAGCGTATCCCGCCATGCTCGTGGTTACCGGGCTACACGATTCCCAGGTGCAGTATTGGGAGCCGGCAAAATGGGTTGCCAAACTCCGACTGCTCAAGACCGATGACCAGCCGCTGCTTCTCTATACCAATATGGCCAGCGGGCACAGCGGCGCCTCCGGCCGGTTCGAGCGCTACCGGGAAACGGCGCTGGAATACGCGTTCCTGATCAAAATGGCTTATCCGGACAGTATAAAGTAGGCCCCGTATGGCTTTACCGCCTAATATTCCTGCGATAGCGGATGGATCATCAACTCATCCACGACCACATGGGGCGGTTGATCCATCACGTAATAGATTGCATCCGCCATATCCTGGTCGGTCAGCCAGGTCGCAGCGTGTGCAGCCCCGGGTTGCCCGTGGAAGTGGGTATCTACCAGGCCTGAGTACACCACACTAACCTTAATGCCGAAAGGACGGAGTTCTTTACGCAAGGCCCCTGAAAAAGCATCCTGCGCATATTTACTGGCGCAGTACAGCGAGCCATTGGCAAAATTGCGTTTTGCCACATCGGACGCGATATTGATGATGTGCCCCCTGCCCTGCCCTTTCATCCCGGGCACAAAATATTTGCAGCAAATAAATGTACCGGCAACGTTGACATCCATGAGCTGCCTCCACTCGTCCAGCCCGATCTCCTCGGCCGGCTTGAAGATACCATAACCGGCATTGTTGACAAGAAAATCGAGTGGGCCAAAAGCAGATTCCATAGCCGAAACACTTTCCCGCACGAACCCCTCGTCCGTGAGATCACCCGCAAATACCATAGCCTGTGATCCATCCTGCCGGCAGGATGCTGCCAGGCTTTCCAGTTCGGCCTCATTGCGGGCGAGCAAGCCCAGGCGGTTGCTACCTCCCGCAAGCTTAATTGCCAGGGAGCGGCCAATACCGCGCGACGCCCCGGTGATAAAAACACTTTTTCCGCTAATCATTGCACTTTTTTTTGCAAAAATGAACCTTTTGAAGATAAAACAGCTCTATTTATCTATAAACTTTTTCATAAACCTACATGAGAGTAAATTTGACGAAAATGTAGGTCGCTTCAAAATTCAGTCGGCCTCAAAAGACCTTTGGCAGGTTGCGCAGCCAAAGGATATGCTTTGAAATGCCATTTTGTTTGATTTTACTTCGAAAAATCAGTGAAAATGGCGCTCCAGAAAAATATTATGTGTTTGTGTAAAAAGTATCGAACGACGCTGTCTCATATTATTCTGCTGCCTTCGGCGTTTCAAAAAAATGTTCTTTGGCGGCGAATGCCGCCAGAGGGCTTATGAGACAGCCTCGTTCAAAATGTCATTTGGCAGCGTAGGCTGCACGCGGTGGTAAAAAGGACTTTCTACACAATCTCATGAATATCCGTATTCGTCACAAACCCAAAATTTCATAATTATGATTCAACGCGTTTTTCTTTTTTTATTCCTGATTTCCGGCCCACTCGCCCTGCAGGCGCAGACCGCCGATGAAATTATCAAAAAATCTTTCGAGGCCCTCGGCGGTGCCGATAAATGGCGTGCGATCAAAACCTCCAAAAGCGAAGCCAAAATGGCCATGATGGGGTTTGAATTCGCAGGGACGATGTATGGTGCAATGCCCGATAAAATGCGGGTCGAGGTGGACGTAATGGGTCAGAAAATCATTCAGGGGTATGATGGTACTACCGCATGGTGGATCAACCCCCTTCAGATCGGCCCCGATGCCCAGGTCATGCCCGATGAGATGGCCGAACAGATGAAGAACCAGCAATTCCAGAGCCCTTTACTGGATTATGCCCAAAAGGGCCACTCGGTAGCGCTGGAAGGCAAAGAAACGGTCGAGGGTACTGCTTGCTACAAGATCAAGCTGACCAAAAAGGACGGCAATGAGGAATTCCACTTCTTCGATGCCGAAAACTATGTGCCGATACTGATACGCGCCCCGATCAAAACCGGGCCTACTGCCGGCCAGTTTTCCGAGACCTTCATGAGCGATTACCAGGAAGTGAACGGGTTGATGTTCGCATTCTTCCTCGAAACAAAAGTCGCCGGGCAGTCCGTTCAGAAAATCACCCTCTCCGAGGTTACCCTGGATGAAGAAATGAAGGACGATCTGTTCCTCTTCCCCAAAAAGTAAGCCTTTTGCAAAAGTGAGGGTGCCCATAAGTATCTGGGATGTATAAAAAGCCTCCGACACGTCCTGGGGTTGTGTAAACTTTCTTTCGCCGCCTTTGGCGGCGGAAGAAAGTTTTGAACGAACACTTTTTTCGCTGATTTTGCTTCGCAAAATCAGCGAAAAAAGTGTTCGTTCAAAATATTATTTGGCGACGTCCGCGGCCAAATGACGGCCTCCGGCCTTT
>JBEIGB010000033.1:0-34642 GCA_040382095.1 Lewinellaceae bacterium | reverse complement strand
CCCCCCAGCTGCCTCAACCCCCCCAAAAAAAAAAACTATCCCGCCCGCCTTCACCCCGCATCCGGCGCCCACAAACCGTTCACCCCGCAGCTCTGAAAAATTTAATTTTGCCGCCTACGGCGGCAAAATTAAATTTTTGGCGGCGCAAGCCGCCAAAGACGGCTTTGAGGCTTTTTACACAACCCTAAATAGATCGGAAAAAATTTTCTGCTAATACTTCCAAGGTATCAGCCGCGCTGGTCATTGCTTCTTCTTCTATGCTACTGCACCGCTCCATAACCGTCAATACCTCCAGGATATCTTTCGAAGCAAAAGATTCCCGGTCGAGCTCAGACTGACCAGTAAATAACACGACTGGTTTATGGTATTTCCGCGCCATTTCCATTACCCCACTCACGACCTTCCCTCCCAGGGTCTGGACATCGAGTTTACCCTCCCCGCTGACCACAATATCGGCCTGGCGGATTTTTTCCTCGAAATGTGTCAAGGTAAAAATGGTTGCGATACCGCTGCGGATTTCAGCACCCAGCAACCCATATAATCCGGCGGCAATCCCTCCTGCAGCACCCCCACCAGGAATACTCGTGATATCCCGGCCACTATATTGTGCGACCATCTTTGCCAAATGAGCCATTCCGGCCTCCAGTTGCTCTACATCGGCAGGGGAAGCCCCTTTTTGGGGTGCAAAGATGCGGCTCGCCCCATTTTTACCCAGCAAAGGGTTCTGTACATCACAAAGACAAATCAGGTGGATATCCTGAAACGTATGATCTGATGGCGGCAGGATATTGCGGATATCGCCAAGACTGCCTCCGGTCGGAAGAAAGGCCTTCCCCTTTTCATCCAGGAATCGAAACCCAAGCGCATGGGCGATGCCCGCACCACCGTCGTTTGTCGCACTGCCCCCCAGGAAAAGGTTGATTTCCCTTGCGCCGCACTCAATCGCAATCTTTATCAGTTCTCCCGTACCGCGAGTTGTTGTCCCCATGGGATTCCGGGACTCCGGCGCGAGCAGGACCAACCCCGAAGCGTCCGCAAGTTCAATCAGCGCTTTGTCGCCATGGCGATACCAGGCTGCACATACCGGATCGCCAAGTGGACCTGGTACTACCTGTTCTACTTTTTCCAGGTCGAGCCAATCCGAAAGCACAGCCAGTGAGCCCTCTCCACCATCCGCAAGGGGATGTAAATCACAGACCGCACCGGGCAAAGCACGGCGAATACCTTTAGCGATAGCAGCAGCAGCTTCTCCGGCGCTCAGGGAACCTTTGAATTTATCCGGACAAATGAGCACATGTACAACACGGGACATGGCTATTTTTTCAACATGCGCTGAAAAAATCCTGCAGTTGCCTCGTATGCTGCCAGCCAATTTTTGTGCAGCAAAAATCCGTGTACCTCATCCGGAAAAATGAGTTGTTCAAAATATACCCCCTGGCGGCGCAGTGATTCGGCAATATCTACCGTTTCGCTGAAAGGCACGTTGCGGTCGTCGTCGCCATGGATGAGCAATACGGGCGAGCGCCAGCCTTCCAGGAAGTGCAGGGGCGAGGATTCAAAAGCCTTTTTTGCTATTGCTACATTTGCCTCCGGATTGTAACTGGGCACAAAATTGCGGATAACCACGTTCCAATCATGGACGCCATGAATGTCCACACCTGCAGCAAAGAGGTCGGAAGCCCGGGCCAAACCCATTGCGGTGAGATAGCCGCCGTAAGAGCCACCCCAAAGTCCAATCCTGGCGCTGTCCACATCGCTGCGCCCACGCAGGTACAGGGCTGCGCCCACGACATCATTGTATTCACTCGCTCCGTTGGCACCATAATTCAGGGCCTCCCGAAACTCCATGCCATAGCCAATACCACTGCGGAAGTTGACAGAAAGCACCAGGTAGCCCTGACTGGCCAGGTACTGATTCATCGCATAAGCGTGGTGGTAATACCCGCGGTCGTGAAAGCCCAGGTACATCTGCCGCCTCGACCCGCCGTGAAAAAACAATATGGCAGGACGTTTCTCTCCCGGCTTAATATTTTTAGGCCGGAAGAGCTGGCAGGGAATCTGCATCCCGTCGGCAGCTGTGATCGTCACGGCCTCTGGCTCCACCAGCATAGCGGAGGGAAAGTCCTTGTACAGTACATCTTGAGCCAGAGACTGCTTTTGACCTTGTGCATTGAGGTACATTGCCTGTGCAGGACGCGTGCCGCTGGAAGCCAGGAGGGCAACTGTACCGTCCCCCGCTACCGCAGGGGCCCATTCGATCGAAGCGCCCGCAGTAAGCTGCTTCGGAAGTACCCCCTGAATATCCACACGCCAGATATGTTGTCGGTCTATATCGTTCTGGTTGGAAGAATAGACCATCGCTTTGTGATCAGGCGTCATAGCCGCATACTGTACCTCGAAGTTGCCCGGGGTAAGCAGGCGGGCCGGGCCCCCATTAGCGGGTACAGCATACAGATGTAGCCAGCCATCGCCTTCCCAGGGAAAAACGATCTGGTTGTCCGCACTCCAAAATAGCTGATTATCCGCAGAAATCGCCCAGAAATAGCTGCCAGGGCCTGACTTGGCACGCCAGACCTCCTTCGTTTGGCCACTTTCAAAATCATGTACCAGGATGCCCCAGGGCAAGCCTTCCCGTTTTTCGATAAAGATTAAATCCTTCCGATGGTTGGGCACGCGCATAAACGCCAGACGCTTGCCGTCGGGCGACCAAACCGGGCTCTGGTCGCGGTCCACGCTGGGGAGCAGATATTGAATCGTTTTTTTGGAAAAGTCGTACGCCCCCACAAACGCATGGTCGCCCCGGTTGCTGATAAAAGCCAGTTGGGTACCATCAGGCGACCAGGACAGGCTTCCGGCACTGCCGCGAATAGAAAAAAGTTGTTTTGCCGCGCTGATTTCCCCTGTGTTCACCAGCCACACCTGACCTTTGCGGATAAATGCAATCCGCCTGCCATCGGGGGAAAATTTAGGGTTACTGCCCTCCCCTACGAGGATGCGGTTATTCCCTGCAAATGGCAACAGATATATTTCCTGTTTCACACCTGCCGGGTCACTCGTCGGGTTCGGGATTTCCCCCTGTCGGTTGGCACTGCCTCCGCGCACAAAAGCCAGCATCGTACCATCCGGTGAAAAGGTCAGGCTGCCCAGTTCCTGCCCGTCATCCGTGTTATAGGACAGCAATTGCCGGGCATTGTACTCCGGTCCCACTGCTCCCCATATACTCCGCCGCCCCTCATGGTTGTGTGTCCAGGCGAACTGCGCCTTCCCCGGTGCCGCAATCAAATGCTCGGGAAATGGGCTGTTCATCACTTGTGTAAGGCTCAAAGTCTGGGCCGACAATAGGTTTTGCCCAATGATCAGTGTGCAAAAGAGGAGTATATTTTTATACATATAAAAAAATTTTATTCAAAAAATTCTGATTTTTAAATGAACAAGGAGCTTGCGCTAAAATTTTATGCGGTTGTGTGAAAAGTATTTTGCCGCCTTCGGCGGCAAAATGAAATTTTTTGGAGCACCGTTTTCACTGATTTTGCTTGGCAAAATCAGTGAAAACGGTGCTCCAAAAAAATATTATTCGGCGGCGCAAGCCGCCGAATTAAAAGTATTTCGCCGTCTTCGCCGCTAAAGGAACACAAGGCCCAAGGCTCAAGGTACCTGTCAATTCAAAATTTTATTTTGCTGCCGAAGGCTGTAAAATAAAATTTTTATTCCCCGTAGGGAATCCAGATATTCTTTATTTGCGTCGCGTGGCGTAAAAACTCTTCTCCAGACCCTTGTCTGTCATCCCGCCAATTGCGGTATTTTCCATAACTCACCCAGGTGCGCTTCATATTGGCGGCAGCATCATTTTCCACCATACGGCTACCGGGCTGATCGCCGAAATACCAAAGGCCATCCACGTCGTAGTGGTTGGCGAGTACTTTTGCGAGTTCGCCGGGCTTTCCGGTGACGATATTCAGGACACCGCCCGGGACATCCGAGGTATCGAGGACCTGATAAAAATCGGTAGCAGATAAGGGAAAAGCTGCCGAGGGGACCACAATGACCCGGTTACCCATAGCAACGGGCGGGATTACCGTGGAAATGAACCCCAGCAAGGGAGATTCTTCCGGGCAGATGATGCCCATCACCCCGATGGGTTCAGGCATTGCGAGGGTGACATTGCGCACTACCGTATGATGGACCCTGCCGTCGTACTTATCGGCCATTGCGGCATAGTAAAAAATCCGCCTGATCGCAACGTCCACCTCAGAATGCGCATCCTCAACGGAGCATCCGGTCGTCTGAACGATGCGGGCACTGAATTCCTCTGCCCTGGCGGAGAGGTTTTCAGCGAGATAGTAAAGTACCTGGGCACGGGCATGGCCGGTAGCGGCACCCCAGCCATGGGCCGCGTGCGCCGCTTCTACCGCATTGCGGATATCTTTGCGGTTACCCTCCCCTACCTCGCCGATAATTGCCCCGGAGGCGCTGCGGACTTCGAGGCTGTAACCACTATCCGGACGGGCCTGTTTGCCGCCGATATATAATTTTGGCGTCCGGTCTAACGGTGGCAACAGCGGGCGGCTTACTTCCGGGGACGAAACAATGGCTTTTGCCGGAAAAAAAGGCTTATCGCTCAAGCCAGACAATACCTCATGCTGCACGTATTCAAACAAACCCTCTCTCCCCCCCTCACGCCCAAAACCCGATTCGCGGTAGCCCCCAAAACCGGAAGCGGCATCAAAGATATTGGTACAATTAACCCATACCGTACCCGCCTTTATCTGGGGTGCGATATCGAGGGCAAGATTGATATTCTCCGTCCAGATACTGGCTGCAAGCCCATAGCGGGTATTATTGGCCAGGGCTACGGCTTCTGATGGCGTCCGGAAACTCATCGCAACCAAAACCGGACCAAAGATTTCCTCCTGGGCGATACGATGAGCCGGCGATACTTCTGTAAAAAAAGTAGGCGGGTAAAAGTACCCTTCTGTCGGACAAGCCCAGGAAGGTTGCCAGCACCTGGCCCCCTCTTCGATACCTGCCCTTACCAGGGCTTCGATAGTTTGCAGTTGTACAGGGGCCACAATCGCCCCAATGTCTATGCTTTTATCCAGGGGATTACCTACCCGGAGTTTTTCCATGCGCGCACGGATTTTGCCATAGAGCTTTTCCGCTACACTTTCCTGCACCAACAGCCTCGAACCCGCACAACAAACCTGTCCCTGGTTGAACCAGATAGCGTCTACCACGCCCTCCACCACACTATCGAGATCTGAATCTTCAAAGACGATAAACGGAGACTTGCCCCCAAGTTCCAGTGATAGTTTTTTCCCCGATCCCGCCGTCGCCTGCCGGATAATCCTGCCGACTTCGGTAGAGCCCGTGAAAGCGATTTTATCTACATCCGGATGTGCCACAAGAGCTGCACCGGTTTCTCCGGCCCCGGTAACGATATTCACTACTCCGGGAGGCAGCCCGATATTGTGGCAGATTTCTGCAAAAAGTAACGCCGTCAAAGGAGTGAACTCTGCGGGCTTAAGCACCACGGTATTGCCCATTGCCAGTGCAGGAGCAATTTTCCAGGCCAGCATCAGCAGGGGAAAGTTCCAGGGAATTATTTGTCCTACCACCCCGATTTCTTTATACCCCACCAGCTCGGTATCGCGCAACTGTGCCCATCCGGCATGGTGATAAAAGTGGCGTGCCACCAGCGGGACATCTATATCGCGGGTTTCCCGGATAGGTTTTCCATTGTCCAGCGATTCCAGGACCGCAAAAAGCCGGCTGTTTTTTTGCACCTGACGCGCCAGCGCATATAAGTAGCGCGCCCTGGCATGCCCGCTCAAAGCCGCCCACTGCGGAAGCGCGGCGCGTGCAGCAGCAACGGCGAGGGCCACGTCCTCCACCCCTGCCTCTGCGATATTGGCCAAAAATTCCCTGTTTGCCGGGTTGAAGGATTCAAAAGATTTTCCGGAAAGCGGTGCTGTCCATGTCCCATGGATAAAAAGCCCAAAGGATTTTTCATGGGTATTCAGCCAGGCGTCTGCGGCCTCCCTGCTTTCCGGCGCAGGTCCATATTCCATCGTGTCGTAAATTTCCCGGATTTTCATTGCAATTGTTTCAGATTCTGGCTAATGTTTTCTTGAGCGAGATATTCTTTGATTTTGCTTCGCAAAATCAAAGAATATCTCGCTCATTTGAAATTGTAATTCACCGCTCAAGACGGCAGAAAGTCATCTTTCATCCCATCGGATGGCGGTAAGCTGCGGAATATTTGCCCGTGGCAAAATGCTCTAATTGCCGCTCGATATCCGTGAGCAGGCTACTTGCGCCAAAGCGGAATAAATGGGGGGAAAGCCAGGCATCGCCCAGTTCTTCCTTCATGAGGATAAGCCACTCCAGGGCCTGTTTTGCTGTACGGATACCACCAGCAGGCTTGAACCCTATCTGAAAGCCTGTCTGCTCATAGTATTCCCGAATAGCACGCACCATGACCAGGCTCACAGGAAGCGTCGCATTGACGCTTTCTTTCCCCGTACTCGTTTTGATAAAGTCGGCACCAGCCATCATACACACATGACTGGCCCTGGCCACATTGGTCAAAGTAGCCAGTTCTCCGGTTGCGAGGATGGCTTTCATGTGTGCCGGCCCGCACGCAGCGCGAAAATCAGCCACTTCCGCATAGAGTTTTTCCCATTCTCCACGCAGTACGTATGCCCTGCTGATAACGATATCTATTTCCCGGGCACCGGCATTTACCGATTCCCGGATTTCCGCGATTTTCTGCGCGTGGGAAATCTGTCCCGCCGGAAAGCCGGTGGATACCGCTGCAACCGGAATCCCACTGCCTTCCAGTGCCTGAACGGCCGTAGCGACCAGGTTGTGATAGACACAGACTGCTCCGGTTTGCACGGGGAATCCGGCTATACCAAGACTTTGAAGCAGGTCCTCCTGCACAGGCTGCCGCGCCTTTGCGCAAAGGCGTACTACATTTCCGGGGGTATCATCGCCCGCGAGGGTCGTCAGGTCCATACATGCGATTGCACGCAGCAACCAGGCAGCCTGCCATTCTTTTTTGACCGTCCGCCGTCCGCCCAGTGTTGATGCCCTGCGCTCCACCGCCGACCGGTTAATGCGGATTTCCTTAATCCGTTCCAGGTCAAGGGGCAGGATGGGCACGCGCCCATGGTCCAAAGCGCTGGTTCCCGCTTCTTTATCAGCATTTTTCATACGAACAGCAGTTTAATCGGGCTAATCTACTATTTTAGGCTTGAATGCGCAACCTCCCAACAGCGCCTCGCCGACTTCCCAAAAACAATTCCCCTGTTTTACCGGGAAAACCCTATTTTTGGAATATCCTTTTAATCTGCCAGCATTCGCCCCCTCCGCAGCAAAAGCAGAATCTGTGGCGGGAAAGCACAAACCATTAAAATATGAAAAATATCCTTTCTTTACCCGCCATACTCCTCCTGAGCAGTTCGGTTCTCTCTGCGCAACCAGCAATCACCGATACCAAAAAAGCCATTATCGCTTCCGTGGAAAAGCACCGCGGGGCACTCATTGACATCAGCGATAAAATCTGGGCCCATGCGGAGACCGCATTCGAGGAAACGCAATCTGCCAAATTACTCGCAGATTATGCTGAGCAACAGGGTTTTCGCGTAGAGCGCGGCGTGGCTGAAATCCCTACTGCATTTGTAGCCACCTACGGTTCCGGTCGCCCTGTCATTAGCATTCTGGGCGAATTCGATGCCTTGCCGGGACTTTCCCAAAAAACGGAGCCTACCAAAAATCCACTTGCGGAAGGCCGTCCGGGGCATGGTTGTGGCCATAACCTCTTCGGGGCAGCGAGCCTCGGTGCAGCCATCGCGATTAAGGAACAAATGGAAAAAGGCAAGCTAAAAGGGACCGTAATCTTCTTTGGCACCCCCAGTGAAGAAAAATATTTTGGAAAAATCTGGATGCTCCGAGCCGGGCTTTGGAAAGATGTGGACGTCAATATCAGCTGGCATCCGGGGGCGCATACCGAGGCCGACGTCCAAAGCAACCTCGCCCTGGTAGATTTTAAAATCGAATTTTTTGGCCAGGCAGCCCATGCCTCCGTGGACCCCTGGAACGGTCGCTCGGCAGCAGATGCCCTGCAGCTATATACTAACGGCGTCAATTTTTACCGCGAGCACGTCAAGCCCACCTTCCGGATGCACTATCACATCCAGGACGGCGGCCAGGTCGTCAACGTGGTGCCGGACTATGCACGCCTTTGGATGCGCGTGCGCAATACCCAACGCAAAGAGATGATGCCCGTCTATGAGCAATTGAAACGCATGGCCCAGGGCGCAGCCATTCTCGCCAATGTGGACTACAAGGTTTCCCTGATCAGCGGTATTTATGAAATCCTGGTCAACCGGAAAGGGGGAGAGATTATGCAACGCAATCTGGAGCTACTTGGACCCATTGTTTATGATGAAAAGGAAATTGCTTTCGGTAAAGGTATACAGGCGGCAACAGGAAAGCCGCAGGTGGGTTTTGATGCTGCCATACAGTCCCTGCGGGAAACCGAAAAAAACCCGGGTGGTGGGTCAACCGATGTGGGGGATGTTAGTTGGAATGTCCCGAATATTAACCTCAGTGTCACCACCGCGCCCAAGGATACGCCTTGGCACTCCTGGGCCGTCGTCGCGTGTGCAGGCATGAGCATTGGCCACAAAGGGCTCACCTATGCCGCCAAAGCCATGGCTATGACTATGGCCGACCTTTTCGAGAACCCCAAACTGGTAGAGGAAGTTAAAGCGGAGTTTAAACAACGTAAAGGCGAGGAGGTCTATGTCCCTCTCATCCCGGACGGGCCTCCGCCGATACCTGCCGGGTTATCCCGTAACGAATAGACTGCATGATACTGGAAGACTTTCTTCAATTGCGTTGGCAGGAATGGGTGAGCACCCTGACACAGGTCGCCAGCGTATATTATGCCCGGAAAAACAATATCCTGGTATATCCAACCGGAATTATCGGAGTATTGCTTGCCGCATATATTTACTTTTTTCTCGTTGCCCCGCCCCTTTATGCCGATGGGGGGTTAAACCTGTATTATTTTGCCATGAGCGTCTATGGCTGGGTGCGGTGGTCGCAGCGGAAAGCAGACCAGGAGGTCGCTTATCCCATTTCCCGATGTACCCAAAGGGAGCTATCCGGAGGTATCGTCCTTTTCATCATTTCATGGGCGATAATCTACGGAATACTTGCTTTTTACACCGATAGCAATACCCCGGTGATGGATGCACTGGTCTCCTCCAGTGCGATTACCGCGATGTGGTGGATGGCCACCCGAAAGCTCGAGAACTGGCTCGCCTGGATAGCCTCTAACCTCGTCGCTATCCCGCTGAACCTCTACAAAGGATTACCCGTCTTTACCATAATGTACGTACTCTTTTTATTTATGGCTTACCAGGGATACCGGGACTGGAAAAAAGCCATTTAAGCAGTGGATATGAAAGCACTGATCCCCCATTTCATCCATCAACAAATGCTTGCGCGGAAATGGCAGGGTATCCTTTCGGGCTATGCGATGTACGTGGACTTATCGGGGTTCACCGCACTTGCCGATGCCCTGATGGCCAAAGGAAGCAGTGGCGCAGAGGAGTTATCACAGCTCCTCAACGACACCTTCGGCCCGCTGGTAAAAGCCGTATATGCCCGGGGCGGGCTGATCCCCCATTTTGCGGGCGATGCTTTTCTGGCCATATTCCCTGGCAAAAATTCAGGGAGCGAGGTGCTGGACATGGCTGCTTTTGCAATAAGCTCCTTCCATCGTCGCCAACCCTTACCCAAAGGGCCTGCCATCGGGTTAAAAATCGGCCTTTCGTTTGGCGAGATAACCTGGGGTATCGTCGGCCAGGAGCAATACACGTATTATTTCAGGGGTAAGCCAATTGCCCAAAGCGCATTATGTCAGGCAAAAGCCAAGAACCCTAATGCCCCGGTCATCACGGATGCGTCTTTTCGCTCCGAATTCTCCGGCTCGGGGTTAAGCTTTGATGAAATCGAACAAGGGTATTTTTCAGTAGCTTTACCGATGGCGTCTAATGAGCCTGCCGGGCCAAAATCCCGTTTGCCCAGGCTACATAAGGAAATCGTAATGAGCTTCCTGCCGGAATCCCTCGACTATGCCCAAAAAAGCGGGGAATTCCGGACGGTCGTTTCCTTATTCATCGCATTCGAAGAAATCACCGACCATCGTGCCCTAAACCGTTTCATTGAATTTGCCGCAGCTCAAATCCGCAGTTTTTCCGGCTATCTGAAGGAAGTAGATTTCGGCGAGAAAGGGTCTGTGCTCGTTTGTTTTTTCGGCGCCCCTGTTTCTTTTGAAAACAATGGGGAAAGAGCCCTTGAGTTTGCCTATTCCCTGCAAGAAAAAGCTTCCGTTTTGCTGGGAGAATCGCCAATTCGGCTAAAAACGGGCATCACAGAAGGTATTGCCTACGCCGGGATCGTCGGTGGCAAAGAACGCTGCCAGTATGCGCTTGTCGGCACCAGTGTAAACCTTGCGGCCCGCCTGATGACTTCTGCGCAATGGGGTGAAATACTGGTAGGACCTTCCCTGCACAAGAGCCGTTTGTTCCATTTCCAATACCGCGGGAACATCCAATACAAAGGGATGGGACAGGCAATCCCCACCTACTGCCTATCCGGCCGCCTCGGGCAACACACCGATGGGTTCAGCGGACAAATGATCGGCAGGACGGCAGAGCTTTCGCAAATCCTGCATTTTTCAAATCCACTCCACACATCACAGCCTGCGGGACTGGCTTGTATCTTTGGAGAAGCTGGGATTGGGAAAAGCCGCCTCGCCGGCGAGGCGCGCTACCGTATCGCCATTCCGGGAAAAGTAGAATGGGCGTATTGCCCTGCCGAACAAATCCTGCGCAAACCACTTAATCCTTTCATTTTTTTTCTGAAAAATTATTTTAACCAAAACACCGAAACATCCACCAAACAAAACCTGGCGGCATTTGAACAACGTTTCCAGCAACTTTCCGAACGGCTTTCAACACCCGGTACAACCCGGCTCCTTGAAGAACTCCGGCGCACCCAGTCCGTTCTTTCAGCTCTGCTTGGCCTTTTCTACCCCGACACCCTCTGGGAACGCCTCGACGCGCGCGGGCGCTATGAAAATGCCATACAGGCCATCGTCAATTTGTTGTGCTGCGAAGCCGCGCTCTGTCCGCTCGTCGTCCATATTGAGGATGCCCATGGCCTTGACGAACATTCCTGCGATTTGATTTTTGCCCTTCTGCGCCGTGCCCATCAATTCCCCCTGCTCATCCTGCTTACTTCCCGCTTTGGTGACGAGGGCGCAAAACCTGCATTTTTCGAAAAGCTACACGAAAAATCCCCTGGACTGCCCTACCTCGAAATTCAGCTCAGTACCCTGGACAGACCCCAGGTCAGGGCACTCGCAGAAAACCGCCTGGGAGGTAAAATCTCCGACGACTTATTCGAAACCTTACTCCGTTATTCCAACAGCAACCCCTTTTACATCGAACAATTACTCGAATATTTTGAAGAACAGCACCTTTTGTTGCGCCAGGAAGAAGCCTGGACGCTCCGCGACCCGGCGATAGAACTCTCCAATTCTATCTACACCATCCTTACGGCCCGGATAGACCGCCTGTCGGGTCTCGCCAAAGAAACTGTAAAAGCCGCCGCTGTAATCGGAAGGGAGTTTGAACTCCCCGTATTGGAAGAACTCATGTTGTCCTACGAAGAATTTTTACACGAAAAAGAAAATGCCAGAAGCTTGTTGGAGCAGCAAATCGCTACCGTCGAAAAAGGCCAGATATGGAAGCCGGTCGGCGCCTTGAAATATATATTCAGCCATGCCTTACTACGCGAGGCCGCATACGGTATGCAGGTCAAAACCAGGCTTCAGCACCTGCACCGGCTGATTGCCGAGACCATCGAACGGCTTTATCACGACCGGCTCGAAGACCGCTTTTTCGATCTGGCATTTCACTACGGACAAGCAGGAATTACCGAAAAAACCATTGAATATTTGCAAAAAGCCGGAGATTACGCCTTGTCACAATACGAAAACCGCCAGGCACTGATGTATTTTGACAAATTTCTCTCCCTGCAAGTCAAATCTGCCAACCGGGAAAGGCGGGTCGAAATCCTCCTCAAAAAAGCAAAAATACTTGAAAACCTCGGCGATTGGGAGCAATGTGCCAAAACCTGCCAGGAAGCCCTTGCACTCGCCACAAAAATCCGAAATACACTTCTTGCGGCCCAGGCAAAGAATGCTTATGGTCGCTTACGTATGCTCAAGGGGGATTACTTTGAAGCCGCCGGCCTTTTCAGAAAAGCCCTTCAAGCGTTTGAGTCACTTGAACAAGGCATTGGGATTGCCGAAGCCCTTGGCCATTTAGGCAACCTCTTCTTCCGTCAGGGTCAATACGAAATGTCCGAACAATACCTTCTCAGGTGTATTGAAATCGCACGCAACCTCCCGGGCTACCGGCTCGATGCCCAGTTTGTCGCCAATCTTGGTCTCAACTATATGAACCAGGGCAACTACGCCGCAGCGATCAGTTGTCAGCAGGAATACCTCGCTTTCTGCCAGTACAATAATGACCGGCAAGGCATGTGCGTTATGTTCGTGCACCTCGGAATCGTTTTATTGGAAAAAGGGGACCACGCCCTTGCACTCCAACATTTCCAGCAAGGGCTCGATCTCAGTAATGAGCTCGGTAACAAGCAGCTCACCGCAGTAGCCCTCGGTAATATCGGCGAAATCTATGAACGCCAGGGCGACTACCGGCAAGCTATGGACCACTACCGCAAAGACCTCGATCTCTGCGAATCCCTCGGAGACAAACAAGGCATCGCCATCACGCTCGGCCTTATCGGACAGCTCCTCAACGTCCAGGGGGAATTCCACCGCGCTATAGAATACCTCCAAAAAGACCTGATGCTCTGCGAAGAAATGGGCTACTTGAAAGGCTCTGCCAAAGCCCTGAACACCTTAGGGGATATTTTCTTCAACCTCAAAGATCACGGACGCGCTCTGCACTTCTACGACCGCGCCATTGCCCTGACCCGCCAAATTGGCCAACCGCTCCTCCTCGGCCTTAGCCTGGCCGAAAAAGGGGCCGTACTCCTCGAAACCGGCAATCATGCGGCGCTCGAAGCCACCGTAAAAGAAGTCCTGAGCATCGCCGATACCGTCGGCAACCCCGACCTTAGCTTTGAGGTACGTATCCTTGAAGCCCGGGTACACTCCGCACAGCAAAGGACGGCCACCGCAAAAAATATCCTTGAAAACCTGCTCGGGAACCCGCTCAGCCCCGGTCAGGAGGCCGCTGTTTTCTTTGAACTGGCCAGCCTGAACCCCCATCATCGGGAATATGCCCTCAAAGCCCGGGAAAGCTATTCCAAACTCTATCAATTGACACCCCGGTACCTGTATAAAGTACGCCTCGAAGCACTGACAATATGAACGACCTTCCCAATCTATCCAACGGTGGATTTAAACTACGCCCCCTGCACCTGCAAATTGAACATTTACAAGTGCACCTTTCTGCTGTAGATAACCTCGACGAGCTTTTGGAACGCCTCCTCGCCAAGGGCAGCGATCACGAAGATGTCCGCGATGAGCGTATCCCTTACTGGGCAGAGCTCTGGCCCGCTGCTATTGTCCTAAGCCGCCATTTGATCCGAAATAAACTCGTCAGGCCGGATACCTCCGTCCTGGAAATTGGCTGCGGGCTCGGACTGGCTGGCGTCGTAGCCGGCATGCTCGGTGGCGAAGTCACCCTATCCGATTATCTGCCCGAGGCACTGGAGTTCGCCCGGCTGAACTGGGCCCATAACCTTGGGCATCCAGCCCGGTTCGAAATTCTCGACTGGCGTAGCCCCGACCCTTCTATGGCCGCCCAGCTCCTCCTCGCGGCCGATGTCGCATACGAAAAACGCGCATTCCCTTTTCTGCCCAGGGCTTTCCATACCCTTTGTCAGAGCCATGGCCTTATCCTGGCCGCAGACCCCTGCAGAAGTAGCGCCCCTGAATTTTTCGGCCACATCCTTCCCGGAGAAGGATTTGAAGTCCGGTCTTTTTGCTACGAAGAACCGCACAATGGGCATACTTTTAAAATCAATGTGTACGAAATCAGAAAGTTGCACGAAGTTTAACAACCCGTTGAAACCCTTATTTTGCCATTTTCAAAATTTTTGTGCGATACGCCTGCCCAATACCATCTAAAGTAGGTAATTTTCGGAAAAATTTACCCATGCACACCCGTTACCTCACCGCTGCTTTTTGTGTTTTCCTGGCCCTTTCCTCCTGCCAAAAAGAAGAAACCGAAACACCCGAAACCACCTACCTCGGCGCAAGCAACTTGTTGATGGGCAATCCCAGCAATGCGAAGCCAGATATTAATCAACCAGAAAACTACCTCATCACACGCCTACAATATGCCCTCGCCTATAGCCGCAGCAGGGGTACAGCCAACTGGGCCAGTTGGTACCTGGGTAAAGAATGGCTCGGTGAAGTTGACCGCCAGGACAATTTCCGCCCCGATGAAAGCCTGCCTGCAGGATGGTACCGCGTCGTATCCTCAGACTATACCAATTCTGGCTTTGACCGCGGCCACCAGTGCCCTTCCGGCGAT
Organism: Lewinellaceae bacterium; assembly: GCA_040382095.1. Lineage (GTDB taxonomy): Bacteria > Bacteroidota > Bacteroidia > Chitinophagales > Saprospiraceae > JADJPL01. Next base: position 19,991 of record JBEIGB010000033.1, on the reverse strand, counting down.
CGTACCATCACTGCCGAAGATAACAGCCAAACATTTATCATGACCAATATCATCCCCCAGGCGCCCAGCCACAACCAGGGTCCCTGGGCACAATTGGAGTCCTATTGCCGTAAATTGGTACGCGAAGGCAACGAACTCTATATCATCATGGGTAATTATGGCTTCGGCGGTATCGGCTCGGGAGGCTACCGGGAAAAACTGGCCAATGGAAACATCACCGTTCCAAAATATATCTGGAAAGTCGTCGTCGTTCTACCCACAGGAGAAGATGACCTCAGGCGGGTGTCCACTTCTTCCCGCGTCATCGCCGTAAATATCATCAACCGGCAGGATGTCAGTGGGTTGCACTGGTCAGATTTCCGTACAACTGTGGACGATATCGAATCGGAAACACAACTGGACTTGCTTTCTGCACTACCCACAGCCATCCAAAATGCCCTTGAATCCAAAAAAGATACCGGGCCGATCAACTAAATGCCCATTTATTTCTGGCATACTCCTGGATATAAAAGCGGGCACTCTTATTTCTTATTGCTTATTGTACGCTATTATTAAAATTACTTTCAAAAATACGATGCACCGCTACATCCATCTGTTTATATGCTTTCTGCTCACTGTAAGCGGCATCCTGCCGATAGAAGCTGCCGCCCAGTCCTTTTCCGGCAGTAATCTGCCTATCGTTATTATCCAGACCGATACCGACCCCCTCACAGGGCTTCCACGGGTCATCCCCGATGAACCAAAGGTGCCTGGGTCAATGAAGGTGATTTTCCGTCCGGACGGATCGCGAAATATGCTCGCGGATCAAAATAATCCGGCATACCTTCAATATAATGGCCGCATTGGAGTTGAAATCAGAGGCTCCACCTCCCAGGTCCTTCCAAAAAAATCATACGGCCTGACAACCCTCAAAGAAGATAATGCCTCCAATAACAATGTCGCCATACTAGGTATGCCCCGGGAGAACGATTGGGTCCTTAACGCCCTGGCTTTTGACCCCTCCCTCGTGCGCGATTTCATTTCACATGAGCTATCCAGGGATCTCGGCAATTATGCCTCAAGGCTACGATACTGTGAGGTGATTGTAAACGGGGATTATAAAGGGCTGTACCTTTTTATGGAAAAATTAAAAATTGACCAGGAAAGGGTCAACATCCTCAAAATGAGCCCTACGGACAACACCCTCCCGAACGTCAGCGGCGGATATATTACCAAAGCGGACAAAACCACCGGAGGTGACCCCGTTGCCTGGATAACTCCATCATATTCAAGCGTTCCTGTTACTTATATCCATGATTCACCTGATCCCGAAGATATTACCCCCCAGCAACACGCTTACATCCAAAACCAATTCCAAACCCTCACCAATGTACTGGCCACAAAAGACGAATCTATTTTCAGTGGCTACCCCTCCCTGATAGACGTACCGAGTTTCGTGGATTTTATCCTCGTCAACGAGCTTAGCGCAAATGTGGACGCCTACCAGTTCAGCACCTTTTTCCATAAAGACCGGAATGGAAAACTCCGCGCCGGCCCCATTTGGGATTTCAACCTCACTTTTGGCAACGACCTTATTTTCTGGGGCTACGACAGGAGCCACACCAATACCTGGCAATTTGCCAATGGCGATAACACAGGCTCTACCTTCTGGCGCGACCTTTTCCAACGTCCTGCTTTCAAATGCTACCTGGCCAGGCGCTGGAACCAGTCGAGCGCAGAAGGGCAACCTCTAAACTATAACGTGATCGCCCGAAAAATAGACGAGGCTGCTGCCCTGATTGCCGAAGCCGTACAGCGGGAAGATCAGCGCTGGGGAAGTATTGGCAACCATGCCAACCACATCCAGAAAATCAAACAATGGCTACAGGCCAGGATAGTATGGCTCAATACCAACCTGCGTGATTTTCAGGCTTGTGCCAATCCCGTACTACCCCGGGCCGTCATTTCCAAAATTCACTACCATCCACTGGCCCCGGCAGGTTATATCAGCGACGACCTCGAGTTTATCGAAATCTCCAACCCCGGCAACACATCCATTGACCTCAGCGGATTTTACTTCCGGGAGCTCGGCCTGACCTATCGGTTTCCCAACAATGCCAAACTCCTTCCCCAGGGGAAATTAATCCTGGCATCCAATGCCAATGCCTTTTTAAAATTTTACGGCATCGCCCCTTTCGACCAGTACACCCGAAATTTGTCTAATAAAGCACAAAAGCTGGTCCTGGCCGATGCTTTCGGCAATACGATTGATGAAGTCACTTATTCCGATGCTGCGCCCTGGCCGGTTGAAGCAGATGGAAAAGGTCCTTTTTTGCAACTCCCCGATCTGAATGCCGATAACAGCCTGGCTGCTAATTGGGTATTGTCCAGCCAGTTTACTACGAATATCAGCTCGCCCAATTCTCCGAACCTTCTGCGCATTTATCCCAACCCCGCTACTTCGGAAATCACTATTACCAGCGAAGACAAAGCGATTTTAACCTTCTCCCTTTCGGATTTACCGGGCAGGGCACTGCTGCACCAAAACGCCGGCAGGTCGCGCGAAGTGCGCGTTGACCTCTCCGGCTTGCCTGCAAATTTATACTTACTGGAAATCACCCTCGAAGATGGAAGTAAAGTTATGCAAAAGGTGATTAAAGAATAGATCCGTAGCAGGGCAGTGTGGACGAAAAAAGGCTTTTCTTTGGTGGGTTTCGCCGCCAAAGCATATTTTTAAACACCCCCACTCTTTTCACATAACGGTAAAACAGCCTCATTTAAAAAAAACGAGGCTGTCCTGAAAGTCACCTTTCAGGACAGCCTCGTTTTTTGGTGTGTTTCCCGGACCGTTTTTACTGCAGCTTAAAGCGAACAGGCAGACGGAACTGTACTTTCACCGGACGGCCGCGCTGTTTGCCGGGCGTCCATTTCAGGCCCTGTTGATTCATCAGGCCGACCACACGTACGGCTTCCTCGCCGCAGCCTGCGCCGATATCGCGCAGGACGCTGGCATCCTTCACCGTACCATCGCGATCAACGACGAACTGAACCACTACCGTACCTTCCACCCCGTTTTCGCGGGCGATGACGGGGTACTTAAGGTTTTTACCGACGAACTCGAACACTTTGCGGTCGGAACACTTCTTCCGCGCATCTTTGTCCGGCTCGCTTTCGCAACCTGGGAACAGCGGCATGTCCTCGACCACAACGAAGATTTCTTCATCATCTTTTGGTGGTGGTGGCGGCGGCGGCGGTGGGGGCGGAGGAGCCTTTACAGGTTCAGGGGCCTTTACCACTTCTTCGTTGGCTTCACCGGATTGATCCACAAAGTCAGGTTGGTCCTCCTCCTCGATCAGCTCCTCAGGGACCTCCTCGATAACGGGAGGTGGCGGGGGCGGGGGCGGCGGGGGCGGCTCTGCAGTCCGCGGAGGTTCAACCTCGATATCCTCTTCGATAAGGATAAAGTTGTCACCCCCTGCAAGCTGCTCGGCATATTCCGTCCAACCCAGTGCCAGCACAGTAAGCCCAAGCGCCAGTGCGATCCCGAAGTTGAAAAAGACCCCGCTGAGGCGGAACGCGTCCACCTCCGGGTACTTAGTCCGCCCATCGAGTTCGATACTGTGCTTGCCAGCGTGCTTTGTGATCAGCCCTCCCTTGGATTTTTTTGCATAATCCAGCTTGAGATAGAGGATAACCCCGATCACCAGCAGGAATAGCAAAACCAGGCCAATGAAGAGCGCATTTCCGGATACTTCGATATCCATACTGACAAGGTTTTACGATATGAGTAAAATAGTAAGCGCCTAAATAGTAAAGTTTAGATTTGGTGTACCCTGAACTTAGGGGCTTTTCCGGTTCATAAACTTTAAACGAAAGATGCTGGCACGCCTTTTTTTGGTGGGAGGAGCTTAAAAAAATTATCCCACTTTTTCGGCATAAGCTTTGGCATCCATTAAATCTTCTAATTCTGAGGGATCGCTCATCTCTATTTTAATGATCCATCCCTCTCCGTAAGGGTCATTATTGACCAGCTCGGGTTGATCCTCCGCTTCTGCACTGATTTTCGGGTTAAATGCCACGATTTTTCCCGAAACCGGCATAAACATTTCAGAGGTTGTTTTCACAGCTTCCACGGTGCCGAACACTTCGCCTTTATCAAGGGTTTCGCCAACAGCGTCCACTTCGACAAAGACAATATCGCCGAGCTCGCCCTGTGCAAAATCCGTGATGCCGGCATAAGCGGTATTGCCGTCGGCGATCCGGATCCACTCGTGATCTTCGGTATAACGCAGATTATCGGGGAATGTCATTGTTTCAGAAATTTTCTTTTTTAATCAACGGGCGGATTGACCGTTACCACACCGCCAAAAATAAAAAAATATTCCTTGCCCTTTCACAGGGCAAAGAATATTTTTTGACAGCGGCATGTAAAGAAGAATAAAAAGGGGTTGTGTAAAAGTCTCCCGCAGGTCCTGAGGTTGTGTAAAAAGTATTCCACCGCCTTTGGCAGCAGTAAATTTTTGAAACGCCGATTTTGTTGACTTTACTTCGCAAAATCAACAAAATCGGCGTTTCAAAAAAGTATTCTTTGGCGGCTTGCGCCGCCAAAGGACTTTTGGGACAGCCCTATTCTATTTACACAACCCATTTATACAACTATGCGAGATGGGTCACGAATGGGCGGATAGAAAATCTTTCACCCAACTGGTAGTGACTGACTTTGGCCGTTCCAGCGGGAAGCCCAGGGCCCTTGACCAGCAGAGGGCAGAAAGCACCCCGAGTGCGCGGGACACGCCAAAGAGGACGGTATAGTAGCTGTATTCCTTCAACCCATAGTGCACCAGCAATGCACCCGAATGTGCATCCACATTCGGCCAGGGGTTCTTGATCTTACCGAGGCTTTGAAGGATAGGGGGTACCACATCAAATATTTTCCAGACGATTTCCACAATATCATCCGAAGCGATATACTTCTTAGCAAAATTCATCTGGGCGATGAACCGCGGGTCTGGACGGCGCAGTACTGCATGGCCATAGCCGGGGACGACCTTACCTTCGGAGAGGGTTTTCTTCACATAATCTGCGATCTGATCACCCGTAGGCCGGGTAGTGCCCAGCTCTTCCACCATTTCGAATATCCATTTGATCACTTCCTGGTTGGCAAGGCCGTGCAGGGGGCCTGCGAGTGCATTGATCCCTGCTGCCAGGGAAAGATAGGCATCGCTTAGCGTAGAACCCACCACATGGGTCGTATGCGCCGAAGCGTTGCCCCCTTCGTGATCTGCATGGATTGTCAGGTAGAGGCGCATCAGCGACTTGAAGTAGGAATCCTCGAAGCCGAGCATGTGGGCGAAATTGCCGCTCCAATCCAATGAAGGATCTGGCGGGATATGGTCTCCGGCATGAAAACTCCGTCGGTAGATGTATGCGGCGACCCGGGGCAGCTTGGCAATCACGTTCATGGTATCCTCGTACGTCGCATCCCAGTAATCGTTTTTGCTAAAACCCTCATCGTACCGGCTTGCAAAAATACTTTCGGATTGCATCGCGTTGATCGCGATACTAAACTGGGTCATGGGATGGGTATCCGTCGGTAGTGCGTCGAGTACCCGAAAGACGTGTGCGGGCACTTCGCTACGCTGGCGCCATTGTTCCGAGACCCATTCTGCCTCTTCCCTTCCGGGGATTTCGCCCGTTAACAGGAGCCAGAACAGGCCCTCCGGCATTGGCTCCCGGTTGCCTGCCCCCTTAGGTAAAAATTCCTTCAACTGGTCGATAGTGTACCCACGGAATCGGATACCTTCCATGGCATCCAGCTCCGAAGGCTCCCAAACCATCATTTTAATGTCCCTGGCCCCGCCATAAACCTGCCCCAGGGTTACTTCCTCCACCTTCGTATCGCCGTGTGCTTTGAGCAATTCCTTGATCTCCGCCCTCAGGATACTTGCCTTTTCGTAAAATTTTTGCTTTAAGGGATCCATTGGTATTCTGTTTTTAAAATATACACACCGACTGGGAGTTATTCTATACATCCGATACTTCCCCTGCCGGGGTTACTGCCAAGAGTCAGAGCAGTCGTTCCGCACTCCGTAGCCCTAACGCGGCAAGTGCAGGATTTCTTGTGCCGGATGCCTGCAGAAAAGGGGACTTGGAGCCACAAATACCCGCAGTGCAATTAGCTTTCTGCTCAAATTGGGTTAAACGTCCCAATATCCTTAGATTTTCTACAAATTATATATCATCTGCACCTTTTTTGTTTAACAAATACATCAAATTCTGCAAATTTGACCCGTTAAAATGCAATTGAGCCTTTTAAAGCAAATTGGATGTATATTATCGGAAATGTTTTGGTAAGCGATGAGGTCATCGAGGAATCCTTTCTTTGCAATCTGCAGGCCTGCAAAGGGGCCTGTTGCTGGGAGGGCGATTATGGGGCGCCCCTTGAAAGGGAAGAGCTGGACGTACTGGATAAAATATACCCCGAAGTGAAACCTTTTTTAAGCCCTGCAGGAAGGGCGGTATTGGAGCAGGAAGGTAGATACCTTTATGAGGCGCAACAGGAGGAGTATGTCACTCCCCTGATCGAGGGAGGACCATGCGCTTATATGACCTATGATGATACGGGTGCTGCCCAGTGTGGCATCGAAAAGGCATTTCTTGCCGGTGCCACACATTTCCGAAAACCGGTTTCCTGCCATCTCTACCCCATCAGAACAAAGCGCGAAGCTGCTGGTTTTGAAACGATTAATTATGAGCGCTGGGAAATCTGTAGTGCCGCATGCACCGCTGGAAAAAAAGCACGCCTGCCCCTTTACCGTTTCGTCAGGGATGCACTCATCAGGAAATATGGCGCGGCATGGTATGCGGAACTCGAAGCTGCCGCTTCTGCAGGGGAATAAAAAAGGTCAGTGCTTATCCGCACTGACCTCAAAAAACACCTAAAACCCTATTAACTAACCTAAAATCTTTTTTCGCCGATAGACACTTACTGAATTTCGATAATCTGCTCTTTATTGAGCACTTCTGCTGCCTTGGGGATGGAGATACTCAGCACCCCACGTTCATAAACAGCTTCGATACTTTGAGTAACTGTACCATTTGGTAAACGGAATCGGCGCGAAAAAGTTGCAAAATTAAATTCTTTGCGCAATATTTTTCCCGCTTTGCCTTCTTCCTGTGCCGTCTCTTTTTGGGCCGACAACAACAGGGTTTTGCCTTCGACCTGAAGGTTAAAATCCTTTTTCTCGAGCCCGGGTGCGGCGATTTCAATCACATAACCCGATTCCGTTTCCAATATATTTACCAGTGGTTGGGAAACAAGACTGTCCCCACCTAAAAACGACCCGATCTCGCGGTTAAAAAACTCGTTGACCAACCCTGCGAAAGGGTTCTCCACTTGTGTGGAATGATATTTTACTGGTTTCATTTTTTTGGTTTTGGGGCAACAGCTGCGGACATGAACCCAGTGATAGCTTCCTGGATCTGCGATGCCATAACTGTCACCATTATTAAACAGGTTTGAAGCAATTTGTTCTAAACAGAAAATGTAAAATTTTTGTCAAATCTGGCCGCGAAGGTATCAGCCCACCTGTACCTGCAAGGCGACTTTCTTAGGAATCCAGATTTCGAGGATGCCCTCCGCACATTTTGCCTGAATACTCTGTAATTCTGCATTTTCGGGCAAGAGGAAACTCCTGCTCAACTGGCCATGCCCAAATTCCCTGCGCAAGGTGCGTATTTCGCCTGCCGCTTTTTCAGGATACGTCCCTTTTACCGTCAGTTTGTTCCCTTCGATTGCGAGCCGGACATCCTCCTTTCCCAACCCTGGCACCGCAACCTGAATCTTCCAGCCTTCCTCATTGGCCTGGATATTTGCATGTGGGTTCACCAGTTCGGAATAAGTTGGTTTAACTCCTTCAAGTCCAACAGCTCCCATCTTCAACATACCTGGTTTTAATACTACCTGAATCATATTTGCTTTATTTAATTGTTGAATGAATTTATTTCAACTATTGCAAATCATGTTCCAGTCCACCCAAAATGCCATAAAGACGGAAAACAGTGTAAAACAAATGCCAAAATGGCATTTTTGAGTAAAAAATAATGCCATTTTGGCATTTTTATAAAAACACAATTGTATGCGATATTTATATTTAGCGAAAATTCGCTATTTTTGGACAAAATTTCAAAGCTATGACAATAGATGCGATTCTGGAACAATTCAAAGCCAGGGCTTCAAGTATGCCGACTATTGGCAAAACCCTGAAAATCGTACTCGATGAAGGGACCGTATTCATTGACCTGAGCGGGGATACGCCCAGTGTTTCCAATGAAGACCGGGAAGCCGACTGTACGATTACCACTACGGTGGAAACACTGGAACAGCTGCGCAGCGGCAGTCTCAATCCAATGATGGCGGTAATGGGCGGAAAAGTGAAGATCAAAGGGGATATGGGCGTTGCCATGAAGCTACAGTCTATGCTTTCATGAGCACGTATGCTGTCGCAAGACCCTGCAATGAGGTGGTGTAAAAGGGCTTTTACCGCCTTCGGCTGCGAAAGAAAATTTTGAAGCGGCTGTCCCACAATCTTTTGGTGGCATTCGCCGCCAAAGAACATTTTTTTTGAAACGCCGGCTTTATTGATTTTGCTTTGCAAAATCAATAAAGCCGGCGTTTCAAAAAATTTTATTCTACCGCCGAAAGCGGCAAAGTACTTATAAGGCTCCCCCCTGCAAAGGGAGGTGCAATCATGGGCAGCTCAACCTCGCCAGACGCGAATGGGCAGTCTCAGGCCCTCTATCAATTCGATCTCATCTGCCCCCTCGGCAGTATGATCCGTCACTGACAGGGAAAGTGCGAGGGTTTCCTGTCGAATATAATCCCCGAACCACTGGATTGCAGTAGCAACTTCGGGATGTCTGCCAATCTCGACATGAACTTTATCTGTTACATTGAAGTCCCTGGCTTTGCGGATATGCTGTATTTTGCTCACCAACTCCCTGGCCATTCCCTCTGCTTCCAGTTCCGGGCTAAGCGCAGTATCCAATGCAACGGTAATGCCGTTATCGGAAGCAACCTGCCATCCGGGAATATCCTCGGTAAGGATTTCATAGTCCTCCAGTGAAGTCTGGTAGGCGTTTTCACCGATGTTCAGCGCAATGCCCCCTGCAAGCTCGAGTTGACGAATTTCCGTTTCGCCCCAGGCGGAGATGAGGTCTGCGGCTGCTTTCATGTCTTTTCCCAGGCGCTTACCCAGGGTTTTAAAATTAGGCTTGACCTTTTTGTTGATCAAACCGGTGGTATCGGTCACGTATTCGATGGCCTTGACGTTCACCTCGGAAAGGATTAAATCTTTGACCCCGTCAATCTGTGTAATAAAGGCAGGGTCGAGTACGGGGAGCAGGATTTTCTGCAGGGGTTGCCGCACACGGATTTTCTCTTTTTTGCGCAGGCTAAGTACCAGGGAAGATATCCGCTGCGCATAGTCCATGCGCTGCTCCAGGCCGTGGTCTGTCCGGGAGGCGTCAGCGGCGGGGAGAAGGGCGAGATGTACCGAGGCATCCGGTGCTTTGCCTGTGGCGTCGTTGAGGTTGCGGTACAGCCAATCGGCAAAGAACGGGGAAATGGGTGCCATCAGCTTAGCCATGGTAATAAGGCATTCATATAAAGTCTGAAATGCTGCCACCTTATCTTCCGAATAGTCGCCTTTCCAAAAGCGGCGACGACAAAGACGAACGTACCAGTTGCTCAACTGCTCATCAACAAAATACATCATTTTACGCGTCGCCTCGGTAGGTTCGTAGGCGGCCAGGTCAGCATCCACCTCCCGCACCAGGGAGTTGAGTGCAGAAAGGATCCATCGGTCTATTTCCGGCCTTTTCCCGTAAGGGATATCCGCCTCTGCATATTTGAACCCATCAATATTCGCATACAGCGCAAAAAAGGAGTACGTATTAAAGAGCGTGCCAAAAAACCTCCTTTTGACTTCTTCGATCCCCGCTTCGTCGAAGCGCAGGTTGTCCCAGGGCTGGGCATTTGAAATCATATACCAGCGGGTAGCGTCGGCGCCATGCTGATGAATCGTATCAAAAGGGTCAACAGCATTTCCCAGGCGTTTTGACATTTTGACCCCGTTCTTGTCGAGTACCAGTCCATTGGAAACAACGTTCTTGAAAGCCACACTGTCAAAGACCATGGTAGCGATGGCATGTAGGGTATAAAACCAACCGCGCGTCTGATCAACTCCTTCGGCGATAAAATCGGCGGGGAAATTTTGCCTGAATCTTTCCTGATTCTCAAACGGATAGTGCCACTGGGCATACGGCATAGCCCCGGAATCGAACCAGACATCAATCAAATCGGGTTCCCGGTACAATGGCGTGCCATCATCGGCTACCAGCACCAGCTCGTCTATGAACGGCCTGTGAAGGTCTTCGGGGATGGCCTGTGCAAGGCTCAGGCGGCCGTTAGCTTTTTCAATTTCCCCCTGCAGCTCTTGTACAGACCCGATACATTTTTCCTGTCGGGCATCTTTGCTGCGCCAGATCGGGAGCGGCACTCCCCAAAAACGGGATCGGGAGAGGTTCCAGTCCTGCAGGTTTTCCAGCCATTTTCCAAAACGCCCCTCTCCTGTGGCAGCAGGCTTCCAGTTGATCTGCTTATTAAGCTCGTACATCCGGTCCTTCAGCGCGGAAGCGCGTACAAACCAGCTATCGAGTGGATAATACAGCACCGGGCGGCCCGTCCGCCAGCAGTGCGGATAGGGGTGTACGTATTTTTCAGAAAGGAAGAGCTTGTTTTCCTCTTTCAGCTTGATGACGATATCCACATCTACGGAGCGTTCTTCTTCCTGGCCGTAGTCTTTGACGTAGCGCCCTGCAAAATCGGTTACTTCTTTTACAAAGCGCCCCTGGCGGTCCACCAATGGAGCGGGATTGCCGTTTTCGTCCTTTACCAGAATGGCCGATATACCATATTGCCTTCCGACCCTGAAGTCATCGGCACCAAAAGTCGGTGCGATATGGACGATCCCCGTTCCATCCTCGGTCGAAACAAAATCGCCGATCAGCACTTTGAACGCGGGGCCATCCGGTACGACATAGGGCATGAGCTGCTCGTATTCAGTTCCCTCCAGCTCGGCACCGCTCATTTCGGCGATAATTTCGATATAGGGTATGGGTTTGTTGCCCGGCTTGACCTCTGCGGGTCCCAGCTCCGGCCGGCATTCGCTGAAGTAAGCAGGCATGCGGTCTTTGGCCAGGATAACAGATATAGGCTCCTGGGTGTATCGGTTAAAAGTACGCACCTTGACATAGACGATATCCTTCCCAACGGCAAGCGCTGCGTTGGAAGGCAGGGTCCAGGGCGTCGTAGTCCAGGCCAGGATATATTCGTTTGCGGTACCTTTTATCCTGAACTGGGCGATGGCAGTGGTATCCGAGATATCCTGGTAAGCCCCGGGCTGGTTAAGCTCATGAGAGCTCAGCCCCGTTCCTGCAGCGGGGGAGAAAGGCTGGATGGTATATCCTTTGTACAAAAGGCCCTTATCGTACAGTTGACGAAGTAACCACCAACAGGTTTCTATGTAGTCATTCGTATAAGTAATGTAGGGGTTGTCGAGATCCACCCAATATCCCATGATACGAGTAATCTCGTCCCAGCGGTCCTTATACTGCATGACCGTTTTTCGGCACAGATCGTTGTACGCTGCCACAGAGATGGTTTTGCCGATATCATCGCGGGTAATCCCGAGCGCTTTCTCCACGCTCAGTTCAATAGGAAGCCCATGGGTATCCCACCCACCTTTACGCTCGACGCGATGGCCCTTCATTGTCTGGTAGCGGCAAAAAATATCTTTGATCGTTCTGGCCATGACGTGATGGATACCGGGCATACCATTTGCGGAGGGCGGGCCTTCGTAGAAGACAAAGCTCCGGGCAGCAGCCCGTTCTGCGATACTTCGCTGAAAGATGTCGCCGGATTCCCAAAACGCGAGGGTTTCCCGGTCTATTTCAGGCAGGTCGAGTGTTTTGAATTCTCTGTACATTGGGCTTGGATTATGCAGGGAAGGTTAGCCCCTACCCCTGATTGATCCGCAAAAATAGGAAATGCGAGGGAATTGTTCAGTTGTGAAGGGCAAAGCCACCCTATTTTTCAAAATAAGCGATGGTACCGCCAACCCAATCGAAATGTGCATTGTAGCGCACACCGACCATTTCCCCCTTGCTCATACGTCCGAGGTTGATCAATAGTTCCGGGCAAGGTTGCCCTTTAGGCCAGATATACATCATCCGCAGCTCAACTTTTACCCCTCCGGTAGGGGAAAGGACTACAGGATGGTAGTGTACTTTTTCCTGAAGCAGATAATTTTCTTTGTTGGGGATTTCGTCCAGCAGTTCGCGCGTAACATGGATACGCACCCCCTGACCTGCGAAAGAGAAGAGGGGTTTAAGGACGTAATCGTCCAGGTTGTCGGGGTATGCCTTGAGTTCGTGCAGATAATAACTTTTAGGGACGTATTCGCTCTGTAGCATTGGAAGGGTAAATTTGCTGACCCGGAAAAACCAGTTGGGGTGGGCGATCCACTCCACATCCACATCATCGGTGAGGTGGAATTCGGTTTTTAAGCCCGGCATTGTGTCCAGCTCATCGAATATAACCCGGTTATAGATCCGGTGAATTTCTGTTTTCTTGCCTGATTTTTCATAATATAACGTTCGGCCTGATTTTTTCACCTGGGTAAGGCATACCGTGGGAATCCCGGTAAAGCGTTCTGTAGCGGCAAAATCAATACGTGTTTTTTGTTTCTCCGGAAAAATTTCCATCAGCGCCACCTGTTCGGGGGGCAGCCCCCCGCAAAAAAAATCTTTTAGCCGCTGGAAGTAGCTTTCTTGATTCAGGTCGTCAAAGAACGCGGAGAAGCCTTCGGGATGGTAGAAAAAGCGGGGGTATAGACGTTCGAGATAGCCCTGGTAGCCAAACAGGGAAGCAAAGCCCTGCAGCTCGATCAGGCGGGGGATAAGTTGCCCCTGCTCATCACGGCAAATCGCGTAATCCAGAATCAGGATTGAAGGATGTGCGTCCTCGTTGGGAGCCTCCTGCCCAGGAGGGATTGCCCTTTGGGTTTTTTCTTTGAATTTTGGGTCCATGAGCTGGGCGATAATCTGCTCCCCAGCCGCTATTAGCCGTTCCTTCAGGCTGCCGGGCACAAATACAGGTGTTTCTGCAACCCTGAAGTCCAGCTGCCCGGGAAAATCCACTTCGAACTGACGCAGGAATGCTTCGTACTTATTTGGATGGAAATGACGGTTATAGGTTTCGCGAATATTCCCGATCATGGTACAGGATATTTTATTTTTTGCCCAGGATATTTCAAATTACGGGTATCGGCTCAAGCAGGTTAGAAGCGGCATTTTCAAGGAAATTAGGCAGGATAATCGTCACCGTCAGGGAAATTTTATCTGGGTCATCGAGGCGTTCGATCATCTCGTAATATTTTTCCTCGCCGTGGTTGTCTATTACGATTTGCTTTTTTTCCTCTGTGAGAAAATAGTGGAGCATACCCTCTGAATCTGCTTCCGGGTGAAACTGGGTGCCGAAAACCTCCCGCGAAAAACGAATGGCCATGATGGCGCGTTCCAGCGGGACATGGGGGCGTATCTTTTCCAATGCGAGTACGCGCGCACCAAATGCTTTGATCCGCTTATAGTTTGGTGCTACGACCTGGTAATCCCGGGAGTCCACAACATAGAAGGGTTCGGGTAGGCCGCGGAAAAAACTTTCCCGGAAACCATGCTGGGTCCTGTGTACCGGCATCACCCCAAAAGAGGTGGACTTCCGTTTGTTGACAACAGCAAGCCCCAGGTGCAGTGCGACCATCTGAAAAGAATGGCAGATCAGAAAAAGATATTTCTTGCGCTCGTGATAGCAGTTATGGGTGAAAATGGCATCTACCAGATCAAAAAACGGCTTTTCCCATATTGCACCGCCGGGAAGCGGGCTACCAGGGCCGCCACTGGAGATATAGACATCGTATTCCAGGCCGGGTACTTCTGCAGCACCCCGCACATTGAACACCTCGAATGTACCAGGTACGCGGTGCTGCTGGATAAAACCACCAACTAACTGCCGGATACAACGCATCCCTTCGTTGGGATAATTATCGTACATATCCAGGATTGCAATCTTAAGGTCACCTTTCATTTCACGAAAAACGCTGTGTTAAAAAAACAGCACCTTGTCCATACCCCAATATGACATAGTCAGTGCGTATTTAGGAACAGGAGCTGTCGCATAAGTCGTTTGCCCCCTGCGGTGGCAAAACATTCTACTCAACTGAGCCTCTTGCTTGATTTTACGGAGCAAAATTGAAAAAAAATTCAATTTAAATTATTGTTCGGAGCGTAGCACCAGAAAACAACCTGTGAGACAATTCCACAAGGTAGCGAAACTAAAAAACACCCGAATATGTTTCAGAGACCATATAATCGACAACAGCCCTCAGATCGCCGGTTTGCTGGTACACGGCGAGTTGGCGGTCAGCACCCGTACCTGCCTGTGCAATCTTGAGCAAACGTTCCACATCTTCCCGGCTCCCGAGCGGATCGAGTACATCGTCCACAAAATCAATCAGTTCATTGAGCAGAGATTGGAAGGGGACTTCTTCCTGTTTGCCAAAATCAATTAGTTTGGCATCAATACCATAACGGGCGGCCCGCCATTTATTTTCGCTGATTAGCGGGCGGCGGTAGGGCCTGAAGTTGAGGTTGCTTTGCATTAATTTATACAGCTTGGCAACAATCGCCTGAGCAACTGCTGCGAGCGCGATCGTCTCGTCCACGCGGAGCTGGGCATCGAAAATACGGAACTCGACCGTATTGAAAAAGGGATGTAAGCGTAGGTCCCACCAGATTTTCTTTGCATTATCCATGCAGTTGGTCTTAATCAGGAGGTTGATGAAATTGTCATACTCCCCTGCGCTGCTGAAGAATTCCGGTATCCCGGTGCGCGGAAATTTATCGAAGACCTTCGTTCTAAAAGATTTATACCCGGTATTACGGCCTTCCCAGAAAGGGGAGTTGGTGGAAAGCGCAAAAACGTGGGGCAGGAAATACCTGGCCGTATTCATAATTTGTACCCCGATTTCCCGGCTGGGAATCCCCACGTGGACGTGCAGGCCGAAAATGAGGTTGGAACGGGCAGCCTCCTGCAGCTCTTCGATAATCTGGTCATAACGGGGATTGGGCGTGATCGGCTGCTCTTTCCAATCCGAGAAAGGGTGTGTCCCTGCAGAAACGATCTTCAGCCCGACTTTGTCGGCAAGCTCAAACACGTAGCGCCGGAGCTTCACCACATCCTCCCTGGCTTCGTGGATATTTTTACAGATAATCGTACCGACTTCCACAACAGCCTGGTGCATTTCTGCTTTCACCTGTTCCTGCAGTTTGGCCTGCCCATCTTCGACAATACGCGACATGTGCGAGCGCAGCTCACGGGTCACAGGATCTATCGTCTGGAATTCCTCTTCGATTCCAAGAGTAAAGATAGAATAATCCATATACCGGGAATTTTTGGGTTAAAAACCAAAACATTGCCATCGTACGAACGAAACCAGAAGTTGTGTAAAAGCCCCTGGTTATCGCATCAGATCTATTCTGCTTTCTTTTTTCCACGTGGTGCCTTTGGCGCCGGAGCTGATCCGGATACCATATCCTTAACGGCATCCTGTACGAAAGTGCCCCAGGTGAGGTGTGTGCGCCCTTCCTGATGCGCTTTTGCTTTACGGATGGCCATATTGGCTGCGGCTTCTACTACCCAGTCGAAGTTGGCCTGCCCGACAGAGTTTACATCGGCATCGGGAGCAGGATTACAGAAGTCTATGGCATAAGGCACCCCATCGCGGACGGCAAACTCTACCGTATTGAAATCGTAGCCCAGGGCCTTATTCAAGCGCAGTACATAATCGTGCATAGTAGCCAGCAGTTTTTTACCGGCAGGGCCTGTAGTTTTCATTTCTGTTGCATACCTCAGATGGTGAGGATTACGCGGCTCGTAAGGCATGATACGCACATCCTCCAGGCCGATACAATAGCAGCGGAAATAGTCGTCGAATACGATTTCTTCCTGGAAAAGCATCACCAGTTGTTCGGTCTCTGCATGTTTATTCCAAAGATCTGCGGTGTCGTTCACCTTATAAACGCTTTTCCAGCCCCCCCCGGCGTGGGGTTTCATATAGACGGGGAAGCCCCCGATATATCCGAAGATGCCCTCCCAGTCCAGCGGCATTTTCAGGTTGCGGAAAGATTGTTCGCTGGTATCTGTGGGGCGTTCGCTGGAAGGCAGTAGGACGGTTTTGGGGACGGGTACTCCGAGGTGTTCCGCCAGGCAATTGTTGAAAAATTTTTCGTCGGCACTCCACCAAAAGGGATTGTTGACCACTGCCGTACCGCAGAGTGCCGCATTTTTAAGGTATGCCCGGTAAAAGGGGACATCCTGCGAAATACGGTCTATAATCACCGCGTATTCTGTTGCTGCACCCTGGATCACTTTATCAATCGAAACGGCTTCGGCGACGATTCCAGGTTCTGCCTTTTCGTTTATGCGTTCGATGAATGCCCAGGGAAAAGTATTCTCCTGCCCAAAAAGGATACCTATTTTTTTCATACTTTCTGAAGTTGATATAAAGTAAGCGTAATCATATTTAACGGCGGCGTTGCGTATAAAGCTTGCGGCCATCATTTGGTGGTGCAAGCCGCCAAATTAGAGGCAGGGGCTTTTTACACAACTCCGGATTTATCCGATACGGGAAAGGTAATCCGGAAACATCTCCCGCCACACCGGCCAGTCGTGGGTTGCCCCTGGACGGATATCGAGCCAGTGCCCGATACCCTTTTTATGCAGGATACCCGACATCCACTCATTCTCTCCTTTACAGAAATCGAATTCCGAAGTGCCCAGTACGATTTTCATTTGATGAAAGTGGTCATTGTGGGCATTGGGGATAAAATCGGGAGGGCAATTGAAATAGACATTATCGTCATGATAGCCGTCAAGATGGGCTTTTACATCGAAAGCCCCTCCCATGCTAAAGAGATATGCAACCTGCTCCGGATGGCGAAAGGCAAAGTTCAGGGCATGATAGCCCCCGAAGCTACAGCCTGCCACGCCCACTTTTTCCACGTTGCATTCCCACTTCACCCTCGGCACGAACGCTTCGTACAGCATACGGTCGTAAAGGACATGGTTGAGTACCCGGTGCGAGGGGTGCAGGTGCTTTGCGTACCAGCTTTCTTTATCAATACTGTCTATGCAGTAGAGCTTGATTTTCCCGCTTTCTATGAACCAACGGGCAGACTCCACAAGCTTGAAGTCTTTATTTTCAAAATACCGCCCCATAGAGGTAGGAAAGACCACTACGGGATAGCCCCAGGTCCCAAATACCAGGTATTCGATTTCCCGGCCCAGGGACTGTGAATACATTCTATGATAAGTCTCGTGCAAAGTGAATGG
Organism: Lewinellaceae bacterium; assembly: GCA_040382095.1. Lineage (GTDB taxonomy): Bacteria > Bacteroidota > Bacteroidia > Chitinophagales > Saprospiraceae > JADJPL01. Next base: position 2,503 of record JBEIGB010000033.1, on the reverse strand, counting down.
TTTTTTCCCAGAGGATGTGCCACCGATCTTTTTCGAATAAAAATGTATGTAAAATTAACAATTTTGACAACATTTACATTCCGAAGTTTACTTTCATTGAAAAGACTTGTGGGGTTGTGTAAAAGAGCCGGAGGCCGTCATTTGGCGGCTCACGTCGCCAAATGATATTTTGAACGAACACTTTCTTTCGCCGCCGAAGGCGGCGGAATACTTTTTACACAACCCCGGTCAACATTCGACATCAACAACGTCAAGCATCAGGATACCGTGGAGTTACTGACCAGGATAGAAACGAGCAGGCCATCCAGGCATTTACAGCGGCAGGTACGGATTACCCTGCTCCTCCCCCCTGGTTATTACCGCAGTAGTGCGTACTATCCTGTTTTATTCCTCCATGACGGGCAGGACATTAATGGGCTGAAGCTGGAAAAGACCCTCAACCGCATGTTCCAGCAACAACTGATCCCTCCGTTGATCGTAGCGGGTATCCATGCCGGCCATGACCGAAGGCAGGAATACGGGGTTGCTGCCCGTCCGGATTTTGCCGGGCGCGGAGCGAAGGCCGCCTTTCACGCAAAATTCCTTACCGAAGAGCTACGCCCATTCCTGATTCAGCATTACCGGATTAAAGGTGATGCCGCACACCATTTTCTGGCGGGGTGTTCCCTGGGAGGGCTGTCGGCACTTGATATTACCTGGCGCCATCCGGAATATTTCTCCCGCGCAGGAATTTTTTCCGGCTCCTTTTGGTGGAGGAGCCGCGATCTCGGAGATGGCTACGATGATGCCACCCACCGCATCATGCATGCGGAGATCCGTGGGGGCATTTTTCAAAAAGACCTGAAATTCTGGTTTCAGGCAGGTACTGAAGACGAAATTAGTGACCGAAACCAAAACGGTATCATAGACGCCATAGACGATACCCTCGACCTGATCTCCGAACTCGAAGAAAAAGGCTATCGGCGTGGATCCGATATTGTTTATGTAGAGGTGGTTGGTGGCAGACATAACCAGGAAACCTGGGGAAAAGTGATGCCTGATTTTCTGTCCTGGTTGTGTAGCCAATGATGAAGCCTATGTACAAACAACTTCTGGGTTTTCTTGCGATTTCTGTTGGGCTGCGCATCCTCACTTTTTTTCGCAGCGTCATTGACCACGACGAGTCCACGTATATCGTAATCGGGGATGCAATCCTCCAGGGCGCCCGTTACTGGATAGACGTGACCGATGTCAAGCCGGTGGGGATTTTCTGGCTTTATGCAGGTTTTCTGGGCGTTTTGGGCCATTCGATTGCGGCGATGCGGCTCATGGCCGCTGTTTTCCTCGGCCTGACGGCTTTTTTGTTGTCAAAAACCAAGCTGGCTATGGGCAGTACGCCAAATGCGGCCTTTGGGGCGGGAGTGGTTTTTCTGGTCCTGAATTCCATTTATACTTATTATGGGATCAGTCCCAATACGGAGACGTTTTTCACTTTTTTCACCATGCTCGCTTTTTGGATAGCCCTGCGCAGTACTAAAGTGTTTGCCTGGATGCTTGCCGGGCTTGCCTTTGGCCTGGGCTTCATTATCAAGTACGTGGTGATGTTCGATGCGATCGCACTGGGATTATTCCTGCTGGCAAGCCCTTCCCCGGCATTAGGACGCCGTATAAAAGGCCTTACGGCAATGGTGGTGGGCGCCGCACTGCCTTTTGCCTGCGTCTTTGCCTGCTACGCCTACTGGGGCGCAACAGATAAGTTCATCTTTCATACGTTTCAGGTTAGCAAAAATTATCCCGTAGATGCGAGCCTATGGGAGCACATAAAAAGCTTTGCCGACCTCAACCTGCGGTTTTTCCCTTTTGCCCTTTTATACTATCTGACTTTCGCGTATCCTAAAACACTACCGCCCGTACGGCGGTTGGGGTTGCTGTGGAGCCTGGCAGCCATTACGCCGGTTTTGCTGCCCGGAAAGTTTTTTGGCCACTATTACATCCAGTTTTTTCTGCCCTTCAGTTTTGTAGCCGGAGAATTTTTCAGCCGCTCCTCAGCGGAAATCCCACGTTTTTTACGCCCCTTTTTCCGTCGGAAGATCGCTATCCCCTTACTGCTAACTGTCGTTGTACTCAATTTTTATTTTCAGAAAAAAGATTACATTGACCGGCAGGATACGCCCAAGAAAATAACAAGCGCCCTGCAACCAAAGCTAAAGGAGGGGGATTTGGTTTATGCTGGAAATTATCACCATATTCTCTATTTTTTGCTCGACCGGCCGAGCCCTTCCCCCTATATCCACCGAAGCCTGCTCTGGACTGAAGAGCACCGCAGGGCCCTCAACATTCAACTGGACAATGAAATCCGACATATATTTGACGCTGACCCCGCTTTCATCGTTGTACAGGATACTATTCCCAATCCGTTATTCAATGCGTACCTCGAAAAAAAATACACAATAGATATGCAGATAAAAGCAGAAAATGGCCGGGCTGTTTTTCTGTATGCCAGAAAAAATCTGTAAAAGCCATT
>JBEIGB010000032.1:0-35043 GCA_040382095.1 Lewinellaceae bacterium | reverse complement strand
TACTTACAGTGAGCGATGTACAGGGCCGGGTACTTCGGGTAATCCGCGGAGAATACGGAGCTGGATATCAGCAGGTGCGTCTGCGCAGCGACGAGCTGCCATCAGGGGTACTGCAATACACGCTTACGAGCGGCGACTTTACCGCCACGCGGCGGATGGTCGTAGGGAAGTGACGTTAGCCGGCTTCCCGAGGCAATAGCCCAGCTGTACTGAAGAATATTTTTTTTCATGAGAGCCGATAGTATGCGGGGGGTGTAAAAGCCCCCCGCTTTTTTTTTGACAATTCACATTATTTTCATGGAAAAGTTCGGATTGATTGCACCACAATATCCATTGCTCCGGTTTTTTTCCTTTATTTTTGAAAAAAAATCCTTTGCTGCCCAAATGGATACATCAGGAGCAATACACCGGAGGGAATTCGGTAGAACTGCTGTACAGCGGTAAGCCCTTCTTCGATGCACTGGAGGGATGTATCCGGCGTACAAAACAGACCTTACACGTGCAGGTCTATATCCTGAATCCCGACGAAACGGGCAGGCGTGTCCTGGAGCTGTTGCGTGAGGCTGCGGAGCGGGGTGTCCGGGTAAATCTGCTGCTGGACGCCTATGGCTCCATGGATCTCGGCAGGCAGTGGGTAGAGGAAATCCGGCAGGCAGGAATTCAATTCCGCTTTTTTGGCCGTCTTTTTTCAAAAAATCTGAGTATCGGCCGCCGGCTGCACCACAAAATCGTTGTGGCAGACGGGCAGGAAATGTTGATCGGCGGCATCAATTTTGCCGACCGCTACAATGAGGTGAATGGGCAGCCAGCCTGGCTGGATTTTGCGGTGCTCGTGCGGGGGCCGCTGGCAGCATACGCTCAGCGTCGCTGTGAGCAAATCTGGGGGCGCAAACGCTGGACCCGGCTACGGCCGCTTCCGGGTAGCCATGATGGGATGTTGGCCCGGCTCAGTGCCAACGATTGGCTACGGGGGCAGCAGGAAATTTCTTCCCGGTTGCGATATGCTATCCGGCATACCCGGCGGGAACTCATCATCGGGGCAGCATATTTTGTCCCCACGGCATGGATGCTTTTCGAGCTGCGAAGGGCTGCACGAAGGGGAGTGCGCATACGTCTGCTGCTGGGGAAATACTCAGATGTGGGACTCGCACTGCGCGCCGCACGTTTTTTGTACGATTGGATCCTTCGGGAAGGTATGGAAATCCATGAGTTTAAAGAGGGAATCCTGCATGCCAAAATTTTTGTGGCCGATACTTGCTGGGTTTCCGTGGGTTCTTATAATCTCAATTATCTGAGTGCTTTTACCAGCCTTGAACTCAATCTCGATATCGCCAATCAGGATTTTGGACTTCGGGTTGCCAAAGAACTGGAAAAAATCCTGGATATCCACTGTGAGCGCATAGACCCCGATGCCTATCTGCAGCAGCAGGCCCTGACAACCCGGATATGCAACGCGCTGGCCTTCTTCCTGCTATGGGCAACTGCCCGCGTGGTATCCCTCTTCAATCGAAAGGAGGGCCGGGGATAAATACGTCGTATTCCGGTTTTTCCGCTTTTGGCATCTTCCGGGAACCCGGTTTTTTATCTGCTTTGTGCTTTCCTTAAAAAGAAAATTCCATCCCTGCTACAAAACTTCTTCCCGGCATGCGATAGCGCTCAAGCTCCTCATACTGGGCATTGTTGAAGTTATTGACCGCAAAATACAGGTGGTTCCTTCCTGCGCTATATCGGATTTTGGCATTAGCGACAAAAACAGCACCGGGCTCGCTGCCAGGATAGATAAATACTTCTTCGACCCGGCTCCGGAAGCGGGCGTTGCTGTGCAGCATCCATTTTTTATGGGTCAGCGTGGCCGAGGCACCAAGGCTATGGCGGACTTTATAGGCAAGTACATCGTTTACGCGCTCTGGAGAGGTGTCGCGGGCATCGAGGAAAGTATAGGAAAAATTCAAAAAAAGCAGGTCTTTCCATCGGTGCTGGAAGTTCAGCTCGAACCCTTGCATCAAGGCTTCGCGAAGGTTGATGACTTTGTAGGTAAGGGCTTCCAGGGGTCGGGAGATCTGTTGAAAGGAAATGAGTTGTTTGTAGCGGTTGTGGAAAAAAGCAATGTCGAAAGTACTGGTTTTACCCAGGGTCCATTTTGCGCCCGTTTCAGCAGAAAGGACCAGCCGCTCCGGTTTGAGGTCGGGGTTGGGCTCGAAGGCAAGTCCACCCCCTTGTTCAAACTTTATAAAGCGCTCTGCAACAGGTGGATCGCGAAAAGCCTGGGCAACGAGTCCACGTAAGGAAATACGGGGCGTTGCCCGGTACAGGATGGCCAGCTTGGGACTGAAATTCGATTCCTCGACCTCCCCGTAAATCCGGTAGTAGTCAAAACGGGCACCGGCGGTAGCAGTGATTTTTGATCCGAGTGAAACTTCGTCCTGAATGTACGCTCCCCCACCAAAAGCTTTGTGCCGTCCGTACAGATATATTTCAGGTAGCCCTTCGATATCATCGGCTTTAATATCGGCACCAAAAGTGATTTCGTGCCGGCCCAGCGAAAGATCTGCCTGGGTAATGTTGCCAAAGCGCAGGGACCGGACACTGTACGCCTTTACAATCTGCTTTCCGATATTGATGTTGGTACTATCGTTGGTGGGGTCGCTGTCAAAGGAAAAGTCGGAGGAATTGCGGTAGTGGTACAGCCTGGAAGAAAAGCGGAGGCGCTCCCCAAATCTGGCCCGGTACAGCAGATCCGCATTGAACTCCCTCCGGTCCTGGTAATCATCATACTTGAAGTCGGCTACCTGATAGGCCTGCCTGCGGCTCAGCCAGGTTGCAGGGGCATCGCTGTACATACGGTTGGCATTTGCCGAAAACTGGAGGCTGTGGCCGGGTTTAAATTCCCAGGCAGTTTTTGCAAAAAAATGGTACAGGTCGAACGCCGTCTTTTCCCGATGCCCCCCATCGGATTTCCAGCTTCCGTCAACCAGGTAGGAGAAACGGTTGATTTTACGGCTATGGCTAAATTCAATTCCATGAAAATCGCTGTACTTGCGGTAGCCTGCGCTGCGGGGCGCCGGGCCATAAGCGCCATAATTCAGATGAACACGGGTTTCTGGCCTCGCCCCGGGTTGGCGCGTAAGGACATTGACTACCCCACCCATGGCGCTCGAACCGTATAGCGAGGAATAGGGCCCCCTGACGACTTCTATCCGTTCGATGGAACCCAGGGGGACAAGGTTCCAAAGGGCGCCCCCGGATTCAGGGCTCAGCGCCGGCCGCCCATCTATGAGCAACAACACCCGGTTGCCGATACCTCCTCCTGCTACTTCCGAAGCGCCGCGAATGGAAAAGGCCTGCACATTGGCGCCACTGGACCTGGTCACCACAACCCCCGGCGTTTCGTCGAAGGCCTGGTCGAAGGTGGAAATACTCCGCTCGCGGATACTTTTAGCACTGATCACTGCGATGCTTGCCGGGGTAAGCTGAGTGGCCTGCGCCCTTGCACCAGCCGTTACGACGACCTCGCCTACGGTTAGCGATATCGGTTCGAGGCGGATGTCCAATGGCGTGTTGCCTTGCGGGAGGACGACAACCGGTAGTTGTAATTCTCCATAGCCGAGATAGGAAAAAATCAGGGTATAGCTCCCCGGCCGGAAGCCGTCAAGGGAAAAATACCCCTCTGCTGTCGTAGAACTACCCTGCGAGGTGCCTTTGACCGCAATATTCACAAAGGCAAGCGGCTCGCTGCTATCGGCATCGCGCACAACGCCCTGTATGCGGGTAGCGGGCGGCTGAGCCAGGAGTGGTCGGGTGGCTGAAAAAAGCCACAGCAGCCCGGCCATGAAGAGGAGCGCAAAGTGCTTCATCGCTTAGCGGTACCAGGTTCTGACAAAATTGAAATCCGCTTTGAAGTTGATTTCTTTTTCTTCTCCTGCTTTAATTTCAAATACGGAAGGGGCGGGATAGTTGAATACAGGCACAATACCCCCGGGAGTGCGTACCTTGATCACGACCCCATGGCTTACTTGTGCGGGGTTTCCCCAGTGTACGCCAAGGGTCGCCGTTTTGCGGCTGGGATCTGTAACCCGGTTGTGCCGGAACCCCAGTGCAAGCGCAGAATATGTACCCGGCTCGAGTTCGATTTCGTAAGGATAAGTGGTCTTCCCCGGTACATAGTTTAGTACCAATGGATTCTGGGAATTGTACGGCGCCCCGACCGTAAATATGCCGCCGGGTACGTTAGGCCCAAGGAAATTATCCGGCACCTCTCCCCATCCGGCAAGGGGGTCTAGGCTGAATTTTGGGAAAACGGTGACCTGGACCTCCCCACTATCCTTCCAGGCCGCCCAGGTGTCCGGATTATCTACCGTTATCGTACCATAAACACGGGTGACCTGGACTTCTTCTTTTTCACAACTGCTCAGCCCCACCAGGGCAGAAAAGGCCAGTGCCAGAGACACGAAAAAACTTGTGCTTACTTTTGCCATCGTTGTTTTTTATATTTTACGACAAAAGTAAAGGCCTGGGGAAAGGGATTATTCACGAAAATGTCAAAAAAAGCGGGTATCGGGTATTATTACAAAATCATGACAGGGTTGCATGAAAAGAATATTCTTTGCCTCAGAAAGGAAATCTTATGCCTTGAGCGCACATCTGAAAGCAATTTTCGTTTCGCGAAAGTTGCTTTCAGATGTGCGCTCAGAATAATATTTTGTACCAGGGGTAGCGAAAAAGCTTTTTACATAATCCCGGGAGGGATCGTCAAGGGTCAAAAAAGGCTTTTTTTAGCTTCCCCCGGATTTTTTGGATGGGCGCGCTTAGCGAATGAGGGCAGTATCCCCGCGATAGAGGAGGGTGACGCCATCCAGGAATTTTACTTCGATGATATAAACATAAACGCCGGCTGGGGCCTCCTTTCCCCTTAGCTTCCCGTCCCATAATGGGGCGCCGCTCAGGCAGTCCGGGCTGAGGCCCCGGGATTCCCACACCAGCCCACCCCAACGGTCATACACCTGGGCGTAATTGACCTGGGTTACGCCGTTGCAAGCAAAAACCCGTAGCTCGTCGTTCCGCCCGTCGCCGTTTGGAGAGAAAATGTTTGGAATATATACGTTCCTGTTCCTGTCCAGTTCTACAAAAATGCTCCCGGTCGCGATACACCCGTTAATATCTCTTACGCGGAGCGTAAACGACTGATTGTCCAGCAGCCCTGAAATCCTGGGGTTTTCAATATTTGCCGCAGAGAGCCCCAGCCGTGGTGTCCATAAGAAACTATCAATCGGTAAGGAATTGGTGATAATCGGCTCCAGCACCGTTAGCGAATCCCCAAGTTCAACCACGATCTCCGCCGGATCAAAAAATACTTTGAGCTCATCGGGTTGATTGACAAAAAGGGTATCCGAGAACGTACATCCCAGGGGATCTTCTATAGTGACGATGACTTCCCCCGCAAAAATGGTAGCTGCCTGGTTTGGCGGGAAACTAATACCACTATTGTTGATATTGAATACGTAATCGAGGAAAGTTGCCCCGTTGCCCCCACTAATCGAATCTATCCGCAGGGTGGTGGGTTCGCCGAAACACCTGGGCTCTGCCGGGGGGCGGATGACGGCGTTGATAGGCCGTGGTTGCAGGATTTCATAGGAGAGGGAAGCCTGGCAACCTTTCACGTCCGTTACGGTCACGGAATAACTACCAGCTGCAAGCTGCCGTGCGGTGGCCGAGTTGCCCGGGGCAATACCATTTGACCAGGTGAAAGGACTGGCGCCAAGAAGGTTGATTTTATCGTTGGTATTGACTTTTACACTGATACGCCCGTCCTGCCCACCATTGCAGCGGGCGTTGTTGGTACCGGCTGGGTCAATAGCGATTTTGAGCTCATCGGGTTGTGTGACCGTAAAGGAGCTTTCTTTAGGGCATCCCCTGGCATCGGTGACGCGGAGGGTATAATTTCCGGCGGCAAGCCCGCTTACAGAGGGCAGCCCGAGGCTGTTCTGAAGCCAAAGATAATTATATCCGGGTGTCCCACCGCTGACCCGTGCGCTGATCTTACCGTCCCTGCCGCGGTTGCAGCTTACCGGCTCCCCGGTGAAGGCAATAGAAATTTCAGGGGGACTGGGGATATTCACAGTATCCAGGAATGTGCAGGCGTTGGAGTCCACCACGATAAGGGCATTGGGCCCACGGCAGAGTTGTACCGGCCGGAAGGAGGAGATCCTGCTTGCCATCTCCCCGTTGCTCCAGGTAAACGTAAACCTTCCACCGGCACCGTTGGCATAACCGCCGATGGCCGTGATTGCTCCGTTACAGACGCCTTCGTAGCAGCTTACCGGGAGGGTATCCCTGTAGCTTACCTGGATACGCGGCGGATCATTGACCTGGACAGTGTCCCTGATGCCTGGGCAGTTGTTGGCATCAGTAACGGTAAAGGCATAAACCCCTGCAGATAGTCCGGGGCGTAAGGGGAATAGGGTCGTATCGTTTTTAGTAGGTGTCGCCCAGATATAGCGGTATGGACGTGTGCCCCCTCCCGCATTTATAGTTGCCTGCCCATTGGCTTCCCCAGGACATCGGGGTGATTGTACGGTGACCGCATTCAGGCGGATGGGTTCAGGGGCGACTACAAATGCCGTATCCACAGCCTGGCAGCCATCCGCAGCGAGGACAACCACTTCATAAGCCCCGGGACTGAGCTTGTCAATCCTGGCGCCGCTACCCCCATTACTCCAATTGATAGAAACAATAGGGGCGCCTCCCTGATTAGCAACAATGCTGAGGGAGCCGTTGACATCAGTGGAACAGTTCAGGGTATCATTGATTAAACTGATGATCACAGGCGGGGCCGGAGCAGTAATCGTACCTTCAAATTGGGCGTTCTCGCATTCGTTGGCATCAATGACACGCAGGGTGTAAACCCCGGCAGATAAATTGGAGGCAACAGAATCGCGCTGCCCGTTACTCCAGAAATAACGGTAAGGCCCCGTCCCGCCACTGACACCGACCGCTAAACGTCCATCCTGCCCAATCACGCAAGTCTCATTGATGCGCTCTACTAAGGCTACATCGAGCGGAGCTGGTTCTTCGAGGATCAGCGTATCAGTTACCTGGCATCCGGCAGGGTCGCTGTCGCGCATCGTCACTACAAAAACCCCCGCACAAAGATTCCGTATTGTACTACTGTTGCTGGTATTGGCAGGGTTTCCACCCAGGCTCCCAGACCAGGTGAAGGTATTGGGCAAGGCAGGCAAGGTACTCCTGCCAGTCACCGTGATGACACCGTCGCAGGTTCCATTGCAGGAGGCATCGGTAATTACTGCATCAATACTCAGTACTTTCGTAGCGCCGACTGTAAAGCAACGCTCTATGGAGCAGCCGTTGTCGTCGCTGACGGTGACGCAGTAGGTGCCTGGCAACAGGTTGTTGAGGGTAGATACGAGGCCACGCTCCTGAGCCCGTCCGGCCCAGGTAAAGCTGTACCGACCTGAATTACTTACGAAACCACCCGACGCGCTGAGTGCAATACGGCCGTTCGATACTCCGGAACAGGTAGCGCTGGTAATGACGGGGTTGAGCACAATAGCCGCAGGTTGGGATAGATTGGTACTGGCCTGGGAGCTACAGCCCGCGGCATTGGTCACGGTTACCGAATAAGGCCCGGCAGGGATATTAGATAACTGTGCCGTAGAAACCCCGGGAACGTTCCATTTAAAGGTGAATTGCGGCCCTGGATTGCTCACAGGTACAGCATCTATCAAGAGAAGGGCCTTAATAGAACCATCTGTAGCGTTATAACAACTTGGATTCTTTTCTTCAAGCTGTACGGCGATAATCGGCGGCTCCAGGATTTCTATCGTATCTGATATCGTATTGAAATTAGGGGTCTGGGCATCGCGTACCTGTACCCGGTACTGTCCTGCCAGTTTCCCGGAGATCGTCAGGCTGCCCCCGGAAGAGGCGATCGTTCCGGTTCCGCTGTCGGTGATGAGCGGGGGCAAACTCTGCCAGGAAATGTTGTAAGGGGGCACTCCACTGGCAACGCGTATCGTAAATGCTCCGCTGGCCCCACCCTGGCATCCGACACTGTCCTGCTGCAGGTCCAGAAAAAGGGTATTTGCGGAAATATTCACCTGGCCACTGTTGAGAATATAACCCAGCGGCCTGGGATCTGTGGTGCCGACAGTTTCCTCCGGAATAATAGAAGGGAGTATCCTTACGGGGCTACTGCTGCCAAAACTGCCTTTTACCCGGAAACAGAACGAAAACAACTCGGCATTATCCGGAAGGGAAATACCCCCGGAGAGGTTGGCATCCAGCCAGGAAAGGACGAGTTTTCCTCCGCTGGTGCTGATGCTGCCTGTGCCCAGACCTTTCATATCCGGATTGAAATTACGCGCCTGTATAAAGCCTAGTACGGTCGTATCCCATGAAAAACTCATTTCCAATGCCCCTACTTTGTCGAAGTCTTTCACCCGTAGCGGTAAGCAGATCGTATCTCCCGGGAGGGCATTGAGCAAGGGTAGAGAAAATGTGACTGCTTCGCAGCCAGCCATGTTCAGGGTAAAACGCGCCTCGCAGCTTTTCCCGTCTTCCACCAGTACTTCATAGGTGCCCGGTTGGGGGACGAAGTAGCGCACGGTATCGAGATGTCCGGGCCTGGAAGGGCTGATAACTTTACCGGTTATGGATGGGTTTGAGACCAGGCGGAGGGAAATTGTATAATTGGTGAGGGAGTCATACTCCGGGAGCCCGCCGCGAACCACAAACGAGCCCTGGCAGGGCTGCCCGTTGAGGCTGGTAAGGATATTGCCGGCCTGAATGGCATTGAGATAGATGATCTCAAATGCTGCGTCCCGGCCAACATTTACACAAGGCCCGGCTTCACCGGTCGCAGGGTCCGCCTCATACGCAAGCCTGCCGAAATCATCAATGGTGATGGGGGCAAACCAGAATGATACAGGCTTCCCGCCAGCATAGGCCGATTGGTACAGGCCCCTGTTGAACAGAGAAATATTGCCCGATGGGCTGCCGTCGGTGGTAATCCATATCCCCCTGGACTGGGGTACGGGCTGTCCGTTTACAATGATCGGGCTGGTTTTGTTCAGGCAACGATCGTTCAGAATATCCGAAAGCTTTGGCCCGCTAATGGTAGGCGGGCAGTCGTAAAGGGCGTATCGGATACCCGGAGGGGTAAATCCATCAGGATCCCCGCTGAGGTTGAAATCGTTATTGTGCAGGACGTTCAGCGAATCGTTGAAGCAAAGGAATACCCGCTTGTTGGTAACGGAATTGCTTTGCCCCGTAAACGGGCCAAAGCGCAGCGTGCCCGCATCGTTTGCGCAGGAAGCCCTCGAACGGATCAAAGCCCCTTCGAGATTCCCCTTCACTTGAATATTAGCAGGCAGTTGCTGTGCCTGGGCAGCCAGGACAAAAAGCAAGCCCGTCAGGGCGGATATAAATCTGATCATGCGCTCGTGCATTATGCTTTGCGGTGATGGTTTTCGAAGGGAAAAACGCCGGTCCTCGGTAAATATTGCCATTGCCCCCCAGTTCATGCGAACATGGCCGCAAAATACGAAAAGGTTGGATAGACTTGTTGCAGTGGGAGCATCGTGGGCTAAAAATTGCCGCGTATGGCTTTTCCTTTGATCAGCACCCCGGAAATCCAGTCGCTGCCAAATGCGTATGGGAGGTACTCCAGGGAAGGGACAGGGGTCGTGATGATAAGGTTGGCAAGTTTACCCCTGCCGATACTGCCAACTGATTCCGCCGACTCCATGGCAAGTGCCCCGTTAATGGTAGCGGCATTGACTGCTTCGGCAGGCGTCATGTGCATCTGGGTGCAGGCAAGGGTAAGCACAAGCGGCATCTTTCCCGAAGGCGAAGAACCCGGGTTGAAATCGCTCGCAAGGGCAGGGCCGAGTCCCGCGTCAATCATGCGACGGGCAGGCGGATAATGGTCGCCCAGGAAAAATGGCGCGGAAGGGAGCAGTACAGGGATGACAGTGCTTTGTGCAAGCGCCTGTATTTCATCTGCTTGCATAACTTCTAAATGGTCGGCACTAACGGCGCCATACTGTATGGCCGTTGATATTCCACCAATGCTGTTGAATTGGTTGGTATGGACTTTTCCCCGAAGGCCGTGACGGAGGCCTGCCTCGAGGAGCTGCCCCATATCGGCTGCACTGAAAAACTGGCTTTCACAAAATACATCTATATAATCTGCGAGACCCTCGCCGGCTACCCTCGGGATCCACTCCCGGGCGACTATTTCAACATACGCCTCGCGCCGCCCGGCAAATGCTTCAGGAAGGGCATGTGCACAAAGAAAGGTCGCTTTGATAGTCATTGCCGACCTGCTTTTGAGCTCCCGGATTACGCGCAGCATCTTCAGCTCCGCGTCCAGCGTCAGGCCATAACCACTTTTGATTTCCACGGCACCAGTACCTGATTGCTGTATTTCGTCCAGGCGTTGGAGCGCCGATTCCAGCAGGGCTTCTTCCGGGGTGTCCTGCAGACGACGGGCAGAATTGAGGATGCCACCGCCCGCACGGGCGATTTCCTGGTACGTGGCACCTTTAATGCGTGCCAGGAACTCCTGTTCCCTGCTCGCGGCAAAGACCAGGTGCGTATGGGAGTCGCACCAGCATGGGAGGACATATCGCCCGCTCAGGTCTATTCCCGTATCGGGGTAGGGGCATTCGGCGTCGGGGCCAAAGTCGGCGATATATTCCCCTTCAACGAGCAGGAAGGCGTTTTCGATCTGCGGTAGTACATCCATGTCTTTACCGCATACACCCCGTAAAATATTACCGCTCTGGAAATTCTGCACAAGAGCAGGCCCGCTGACCTGGAACAAGCTGCCGATATTCCTGAACAATTTGCGTTCCATGCGTCAGTATTCCCGGATATAGCCCTGGCGTCCATCCCGCTGTAGCCGGTCGAGGAGTTGCAGGGCCTCCTCCTCCATCTTGAATGCACCGATGACAACTTTGAAAAAAGAGGCCCTTCCCGGGGCGCTATCCTGGATAATGACTACCGGTAGCCGGTATCGTGTCTCAAGATCCGTTTTTACAGCATCTGCATTTTCGATTGCCCCGAAAGCCCCTATTTGTATCCCGTATTTTTTGGGGGCGACACCTGGTGTATAAGCACCGGGGGTATTCGTCCGGCTATTGACGGGATTGGCAGCATTCCGCGAAGCCCCACCGTTAATGGTGTTTTCTTCTGGTGTGCTGTTGGGCTCGCTGGTCACTAATGCAGGACGGTTCAGGTGGCCTGTCTGGGCCCTGGGGGCACTGAGCCCGCCACCTACGGGCGTGCTGTTGGGCGAATACCGCTTTAGTATGTCGAGCAGCCTTTCTGGCTCCATCATTTCCTGGTGTGTCCCGATTAACTGACGCAGGGAATTGAAAATAAGGATTGTCGGTAGCTTGTTTACCAGGTATTTAGCTGCTATTGCCTGGCCCTGCGCATCATCGAAATCTACCTTTACACCGATAAAGCGTTCCTGAAGATAGGCGGCGAGCTTAGGGTCGGTAAAGGTATTTTTTTCCATCCACTGGCAGGGCATACACCAGGATGCAGAGAAGTAAACGAGTACGGGTTTATTCTCCTTTTTGGCAATACCCAGTGCTTCCTGAAGGTTTAAAGGGCGGAAAGGCAACTGCGGCTGGGAGGCGGGCCCTGCAAACACACATATCGGCAGGGTGATGACGGCTAAGATGATGTTCAAGTTCATGAGATCATTGGTATTTAGGGATTATTACTGCGTGGAATGCGATCATTCGATTCCATCAATACAAATATATATATAAATTTAATGCCATGTTTTTTTTGAATTGATTTGTGTTGGATTCTTGAGTAAGCGGCATCGGCAATTTATTTATTGGTTGATTGCCTATTCTGCACTTCCCGAAAGTTTGTAGTCTTTGCGCACGTCATCCAGATGTGATGTTGATTGCCTATTCTGCACTTCCCGAAAGGGGGCCCTGTCCGGGCAGGGAATCCTGGGTCGAAGGGAGGCCGCCTAATAATTGGAGCAGCGCAAGGTGCTCCTGCATCAACGATTGTGCAGTATTAAACAACTCTTCAAAGTGCATGGCGACGATTTGAAGGTCGTTGACAGATGCCTCTTCGATCGTCTTTAGCTTGAACTTACAGCAGGTACGCAATCCATTCATGACATCCTGTAATTCCTGCGCCCGCTGTGCATACTCGAGTAATGCGCCAGGATCGAATACCGATGGAAAAGGAGCTGGTAGGTTGGTATTTTCGGCTACTGGCTCCCGTTCCAGGTCTTTATGCGCCAGATCGTGGATACCTATCCCGAAAAGAAGGGACATTTTCAGGAGGTTGCCGATTTTCGGCTCGGCTGTCCCGTTCTCGTAAGATGCGATGTTGCCCCTGTTCAGCCCGATCCGGGCTGCAAGTTCTTCCTGGCTCCATCCCATAGCCTTGCGCAGAAAACGGATATTCCGTTGTAAATAGGTTTGAGCTGAAAAAAAATCTCTAACGTCCATAGGCTGTTGCCCCAAATTTTTTTGCCAAATCAACCAACGGTTGTCAAGGCTTTGAAGTCCTTTACCTGAAATTATCTTCATACCCCGTTACTATGCCGGCTGACGCCCCCTTAACTGCAGCAGGGCACCGGAGAAAAGGGGCGGCCAATAGCAGCCTCCAGGCCAAAAGCATTTTTTGAACTGTGCCGGTATGTAACCTTAATTATATACAATACATCGGCAACATGGTTTATTGTTGTTAAAAAAATTAACAATTGTCGCCAAAAATGCTTGAATTGTCGTTTTTTTGTCTTATTTTATCGAAAGAGGGGTTAAAGTGCATAAATTTTTTGCACTTAACAGGTGGAAGGCATAACTTTGTGTAAAAATAGATTACAAAATCCCTGACCAAACCGTCTGAAATGTACGTGGAAATACAGGATCAAATCCAAATCCAACTCGATAGAATCAGCGCTTCCCTGAGGGCTTTTGCCCTGAAATTGACCGGAAACCCCGCAGATGCGGAAGACCTCTACCAGGATACCGCCCTGCGCATCATCACTAATGCCGATAAATACCATCCGGGCACAAATTTCAAGGCATGGGCAGTCACGATTATGCGCAATATTTTTATCAATAATTACCGAAAAAAGCTGCGCCGCAACCTGATCATTGATCAGACCCCCAATAATTATTACCTGGACTCCGGGACGGAAGTCATCCCTAACGACGGGGAAACTTCCGTAGAGTTCACCGAGCTTATGGGGATGGTGGATACGCTTCCGGAAGACTTCCGCAAGCCTTTCATGATGGCTTTCGAGGGCTTCAAGTACGAGGAAATCGCTGAAGAACTTGGCTCGCCCCTGGGTACGATCAAAAGCCGCATCTTTTTTGCCCGCAAAAAATTGCAAAAACTTTACCACGAATACTACCTCGAAAGAGCTTAACCTAAATCCTGATTTATGGGCGTAACGACGATCAAAGGCGAAAACGGCGAGGTCCGGTTGCGCAAAAGCAAGCGGCTCGCAGGCCTCCGAATCTCCTCCTCCCGTAGTTTAGCACCTCCGGATTATGTGCGCCAGGAAGTCTATCCCCAAATCGGCGGCTTCACCCTGGTAGAACTCGATACCTCCGATATGCCCCTGGAGGATAAACTGGACGCAGTGCGCCAGCTCGACGAGGTCGAATTAGGCACACACGTGTATTATCCGGAAGGCAGCAACCGTCCGCTGGTCCCAAATGGCTATATCTTCCTGACGTTCGAGGAAGGGGTGAGCGAAGAAGAGGAACAAATCGTCCTGGATGAATTCGCGCTCGAACTAACCGAACGCCGGCAGCCCGGCTCCATTCTCGCAAAGGTGACGGCCCAAAGCCCTAACCCGATAAAAACAGCAGAACTTGCCCAGGCATCCTGCCTGGTCAAAACAGCGCAACCGGACTGGGACACGTTCCTCGACGAATATACTGTCGTACCTTCCGATCCGCTTTTTCCCCACCAATGGCACCTCCAGAACAATGGCTTTCTGCCGGATACCAATGTGCCCCTCGCCAGAGGTGCCGACGCACGGGTAATCAATGCCTGGCGACGACTCGGTGGATTGGGGGCGCAAAATGTTACCGTCGCAGTGATAGATACGGGTTTCGACATGTCACATCCCGATTTTCAGGGTAAAATCGTCCGTCCTTTCGATTTATATTCGCGTTCTGCAATGGTCCCCCAGGGAGATCCCAGAACGACGCACGGCACCCCATGTGCCAGCCTTGCAATTGCAGGGGCAAATGGCACGGGTATCGTCGGGGTAGCGCCAAACGCAAAGTTCCTCCCGTTCAACGGCACTTCCTTCAGCGATGTGGATACCGAGTTCATGTTCAACTATTGTGCGGCAAACGGTGCGGATGTAATCTCCTGTAGCTGGGGCACTACGGATGAAAAAATGCCCGTGGGCACCCGCAAAAAGGAGGCGATCGCGCGCGTTGCACGCGAGGGAAGGGGTGGAAAAGGCTGCGTGGTCGTCTTTGCAGTCGGAAATGATAACCTGTCCTATATAAATTATTATGCGGTAATGCCGGAAGTCATCGCCGTTGCCGCTTGTACGAGCGATAACGAGCACGCCTCGTATTCCAATCAGGGCCTGGAAGTGACCGTTTGCGCACCCTCCAACGGGAGCTGGCCGCTGACAGCTGCCCGGGCCTATTGGGATCCCGGCAGCAAGGATGGCATGGGGGATTACCGGTATTGGGTAGATGGGCGCTCCAGGGGTAATGCCTATAAACATTTTGGCGGCACCTCCGCCGCCGCGCCTATTGTTGCAGGGGTCTGCGCCCTTATCCTTTCTGCCAATCCGAACCTGACGGCCAGAGAAGTAAAAGATATCCTGATCCAAACCGCCGATAAAATCGGTAATCCCTGGGAATATGTGGCCGGCCATTCCCGAAAATATGGCTACGGCCGGGTCAATGCAGAAAATGCCGTCGCGGAAGCACTGCGCAGAAAGGGCAGCTCCAGCCCTATAGCACCCGTCGCTACCAGGCCGCAGATACCCATCCCGAATACCGCAACTAACCCAACAGCCCCCCAGGGCTGGGGAATACAGATGGGGGCCTTTTTTACACGCGATAACGCCCTCCCCCTGGTAAGCCGCCTTAAAAGCCAGTTCGCCCAGCCAGTGTTCGTTTTCGAATCACGCGCGAGCGGACAAGTCCTGTTCGTGGTGATCCTGGGGAATTTCGCTACGGTACAACAGGCAGCGGCCATGCAGGCTCAGTTACAGGCTAATGGCCTGAACGGGTCCGTCAAAAATTTTGCAGACCTGGCGTAGGGCACGGCCAGGATCGCCACCAGACCCCGGGACCCTACCTGAAAAAATAGAAGGATCGCTGAAAATTTAATGATTTAACGGCAGCTAACGCCACCAAATAATATTTTGAAAGAACACTGTTTTCACTGATTTTGAGAAGCAAAATCAGTGAAAACAGTGTTATTTCAAAACTTTCTTCCGCCGCTGTAGGCGGCGGAATAGCGGAATACTCTTCACACAACCTCGAGATAGCCTCACTTTTACATAACTGCATAATATTTTGAACGAACCGCTGGGATAAAGCCATTATCTTTTATCCCCACCTTCCATCATTTTTCCGCGCCTCTCGGGTCTGCTCAAAGGTGTCCCTGTCCAGAAAATATTGGCTTTCCGGCTCTTCTTCTACGACCTTTTTCGGGGCTTCGTCCGTCTCCAGCCTGTTTTTATACAAAAAAGAAACAAAAATACCCGACAGGCCTCCCAAAAGATGGCTTTCCCAGGAAATATCTTCCTCTACCGGCAATATTCCCATCAGCATGGAGCCGTAGTAGAAAAGTACAATGGCCGCCAAAGCGATGGATTTGAGGTTGCGCCGGAAAATGCCGTTCCAGAAAATAAAGGCGACAAGGCCATAAACGACACCACTCATGCCAATGTGAAATACCGACCGCCCGAAAGTCCAAACTGCGAGGCCGGTGAGGATGTAAATCAACAAAAATACCGTTTTTGCGATCTGGGGGTAAAAAAACATGACCATCCCGCCCAGTACCAGGAAAGGGGCAGAGTTTGCAAGTAAATGCCCGAAGCCGCCATGGACCAACGGAGCAAAAATCACCCCTTTCAGCCCTGGGATTTCCCGGGGAAAAATGCCGAGGAACCCGAGGTCAATCCCTGTTGACCACTGAAATAACTGGATCCCCCAGAGCAGGGCCAATATCGCGAAAGGTAGCCTTAGACGCGTGAGCAGGCGCTTGGATAACAATGCGGCCATAGTACATTTATTTGATTCGATGGCGTGGATAACAGACTTGTTGCAGTGGGGCAGCATGGGGGAAACGAGCCTTTCTTAGCCCGCGATGATCCCGTCGCAATATGTCCGGTTTCAACCTAAAATATCCACCATCTGTAAGATACGGGGGTTAATCTCCTGATTATGCTTGATCGCCTGTTCGAATGGCGTAAAACGGATTTTATCGTGTATTATGCCGGCCATCACCCCCTTTTCCCCATCTATGAGGGCCTGTACGGCAGCTACCCCGATGCGGCTGGCACGGAGCCGATCCATACAACTGGGATGGCCGCCCCGCTGGATATGGCCCAGGATACTCACCTTTATTTCGTACGCATTTAGTTTTTCCTTGACGAGCTCAGCAACCTGGAACGCACCGCCTGCTTCTTCGCCTTCCGCTACAATGACAATACTCGAAGTCTTCTTCTTCTGCCAGCCCTTTTCCAGGGTCTCGATGAGCTTGTTGATGTCGGTCGGCATCTCCGGCACCAATACGGCCTCGGCCCCGGTCGCAATCGCCGTTGCCATGGCGATAAAACCAGCATCGCGCCCCATGACTTCGATGAAAAAGAGCCGGTCATGTGCATTTGCAGTGTCCTTGATCTTGTCAATAGCCTCCATAGCTGTGTTAATCGCGGTATCGAAGCCAATCGTATAGTCGGTGCCGTAGAGGTCGTTGTCTATGGTACCCGGGCATCCAACGATCCGGATATCGGGATATTCTTCCATAAAGACCTTAGCACCGGTAAAGGTGCCATCGCCACCAATCGCCACGATGCAGTCAATATTTCTGCGGGAAAGATTTTCGTAAGCCCTGCGCCGGCCCTCTGCTGTACGAAATAGCGCCGAACGGGCAGAACGGAGTATCGTACCCCCCATTTGGATAATGTTACTGACGGATTCCCGCCTTAGCGGTATAAAGTCGTCTTCGATCATCCCCTGGTAGCCACGCATAATCCCGTACACGTCGAGGTCAAAATGCAGGGCGCTGCGCACTACTGCCCGGATACATGCGTTCATGCCCGGGGCATCCCCGCCGGACGTGAACACGGCAATGTTCTTCATAGCTTTAAAAAATATTTAATCGTTGTTAAGCCGGGATTTTGATGGAATAGGTCTTTTTTTCCGGATTGCTCAGGCGCGTACTGATAAGCCAGGGGTTGTAAAGCTTGAGCATGCGGTAAGTCGTACCCTGTTCCCGGGCAAATTTTGCCAGATCCGGGATAGCGGTGTTGACCTCGACCAGTTTGAACCGGTCGAGAGGGGGGTAATGCTCTTCCTTTTCAAGGTAATAACCAAAGGTTTCCGGGTTTTCGAAAATTGCTTTATAGGCCAGTAAGCGGAATACATACCTGGAGGTTTCTTCATTGATTTGAAGGTCGTAGTAATTGTTGGACCCCTGCGTGGTCAGTTCTTTTCCAATACGGGTACCCCCCATATTGTACGCAGCGGCCGCAAGCGTCCAGCTCGAGAAGCGCCGGTGGTGGTCGAGGATGAATTGCGCCGCTGCCCCGGTCGCTTTTTCAGGGTGATAGCGCTCATCTACTTCGGCGTTGACTTCCAGTCCGTAGTACGATGCCGCGCTTTCCATAAACTGCCAGATGCCCTTTGCACCTGCACTGGAAACGACGTTGTTGAGGTTGCTCTCGGCTACGGCCATATACTTGAAATCCAGAGGTATCCCTTTTTCCTTGAATACTTTTTCAAAATAGGGGAAATAGCGTGCCGCTTTCTTCAGGCTGAGCAAAGTCGAGGCATGCTGGTAGGTAGAAACCAGCAATTCCCGCTCCAGCCGCTCCCTGACGTCAAAGTTGTCCATCGGGACTTTTTCGCCGGCAAAGGAAAAATCCTGGTTGAGACTTACGGCCCGTATGGTCTGTGGGAGCTTCTCGTCATTGACGCCTCCCGTGCCCCCGGCTAAAAGACCAATCGTGAAAACTGCTCCGGCAGCCAGGATATAATAGTAAACGACTTTTTTCAGGATCATAGCGTAGCCGTTTTTTTATAAATGGGTACGGTCGAGCAGGGCTCTCCATACATAATACTTTGGGCGAAAGGACGGAGCAGGCGGGTGAGCTCCAAATATGCAGCAGCAGGAACAGGGTGGTGGCTGCACCCCTTGACCACGATGCGCTTCCCTTCGTATTGTGCAGCATCGAACTTCGTCAAAGCCTTCAGGAAAGCAGCTTCATAGTAGGCCTGCTGGTGGCCATGGAATATGTCCCTCGCGTATGGCTGGGCATAGGCAGCAACCAGCATATATGCCCAGACCGGGATAATCGCATCGGTAGAACAATAGACGAGGAGGATCTTATCCTGGTATTCCTGCCAGTCGTGCGCCTTTAATGCCGCGCGAAAGTCCTTTTCCTTAAGTATCAGCTCCATGAAAAGATAGTCTTTCAAGTCGAAAACGGCCATTTCCCCGGCTGGGAAAAAATCCTCGAGGTTGAGGGTGATGAGCCCGCTCTCCATAACGCGGTTTACTAAAGGTTTTGTTTCTGTCATTATATGAAATTTTGGCAATAACACTGTAGAGGTTATAAAGGCTCTTCAATGGGGCTCTCCTGCCCGATGACCTGGTCTGATGGTTGAAACTCTTTGGGTTGGGGCAGGTCCCGCAGGCTGCGCAGCCCGAAATAGTTCATGAACTTTTCGCTCGTACCATATAATAAAGGACGGCCCGGCCCTTCGCTGCGACCTGTAATAGTAACAAGCTCCTTTTCCAATAGTTTCTGCAGGGCATAATCGCAGTTTACCCCACGGATTTTTTCCAGCGCCGATTTTGAAACCGGCTGCTTATAGGCAATGATGGAAAGGGTTTCGAGCGCCGCCTGCGATAGGCGCCGCCGGTTGCGCTGTTTGAGCAGGTTCGCTACGGTCGGGTGATATGCCCCTTTCGTCATAAATTGATATCCCTCGGCAATTTCGACGATCTCAAAGGCAAAATCATCTCCGGCGTATTGGACCTTGAGTTGTTCAATGGCTTTTTCAATGATCTCCTGATGAAATTCCATACCGAAGGTCTCCTGCAAACAGGCCTGGATTTCCTGCACAGACAATGGATTATCAGACGCAAAAATCAAACTCTCAATATGTTGTTCGAGGCGTTCCAATGGTGCTTTTCTTTTTTGCGAAAATAGAAAAAAATACGATACCATGCATTTTTCCCCCGTGATGGCCAACGCGATGCAAAAAGCCAGGCATTCAAATAAAACGAACGTTTGCTTGTTGAAAACGTTATCTTTGGTAGGCTTTAACCATTTTTTCCAACGATAGCGCATGATGAAACTGCACAATTATGCCTTGGGCCGATGGCAGGCCCACGAAGGCAGCGGCATACCACAGTTCGATGCCGTTACCGGGGAGCTAATCGCTACTTGTGGGAGCGAGGGACTGGATTATCGGGCAATGGCCTCCTATGCGCGTGGATCAGGTGGCCCGGCCCTGCGCCGTATGGGGTTCCAGGAAAGGGGGCGCATGCTCAAACGGCTCGCATTGTTCCTCACCGGGGCCCGGGAAAACTACTATGACCTGAGTTATCGAACGGGCGCTACCCGCCAGGATAGCTGGATTGATATTGACGGCGGTATCGGCACCCTGTTTGCCTATGCCAGCCTGCGCCGGAAACTTCCGGACTCCAATCTGATGGTAGAGGGTGAAACGGCCAGACTCTCGAAGGGAGGCACCTTCGTTGGCCAGCACGTGATGACGCCAAGGCTTGGAGTGGCAATTCATATCAATGCGTTTAACTTCCCGATCTGGGGGATGTTGGAAAAACTTTCCGTGAGCCTGCTGGCGGGGATGCCCTCGATCGTAAAACCGTCCGAGGTAACTTCCTATCTCACAGCAGCTGTCGTGCGCGATATCATCCGTTCAGGGATTTTACCGGAGGGGGCACTTCAACTGGATTGCGGTACCGGTATCGGTATCCTGGAGCCGTTGACCGGGCAAGATGTGGTGACGTTCACGGGTTCTGCCGAAACAGGGCGCATGCTGCGCTCACTGCCTGCTGTTGTTGATCATGCTGTCCCGTTCAATATGGAAGCAGATAGCCTCAATGCCGCAATTCTGGCACCAGATGCCGTGCCAGGTACCCCCACTTTCGATTTGTTCGTCAAAGAAATCCGCCGGGAGCTGACGGCCAAGGCAGGCCAGAAATGTACCGCCATCCGCAGGGTTATCGTTCCTGCACAACTACTCGATGCCGTGGCCTCGGCACTTGCCGGAGCACTCTCAAAGACCACCCTGGGGGATCCCCGGGTAGCAGGGGTGCGTATGGGTGCACTTGCCAGCAAAACACAACAGCAGGAGGTGCGAAAGAAAGTGGCCCAACTGGCCGCATCCTCTACTGTCTTATACGGCGATCCGGATCATTACGAACTGATTGGAGCAGAAAAGGAAAAAGGGGCCTTCTTCCCACCTGTCCTGCTGCTCAACGAACGACCCTTTGAAGCGCTCGATACCCACGATCTGGAAGCATTTGGCCCGGTGGCCACCCTTCTGCCCTACGACGTACTGGAATCGGCTATCGCGCTGGCGAATATGGGTAAAGGCTCCCTGGTCAGTACAATCGCTACGGCCGATCCGCGTTTTGCAAGGGATTACGTGGAGGGGTCAGCCCCGTATCATGGCAGGATACTCATTCTGAACGAGCAGAGTGCTCCGGAAAGTACCGGCCATGGATCCCCAATGCCTTTACTGGTACATGGCGGCCCCGGCCGTGCAGGCGGGGGAGAAGAAATGGGCGGTATGCGCGGCCTCCGACACTTCATGCAGCGCACGGCCATACAAGGCCATCCGACAATGCTCTCGGCAGTTACCGGGGTATTCCAGCAAGGTGCGGCATATCGGGAGTCCCCGGTACATCCGTTTCGCAGGTACTTCGAAGAGCTGGAAGTAGGGGATACGCATTTCACCCACCGGCATACCGTCACGGAAACCGATATCGTGAATTTTGCCAACCTCACAGGGGATCATTTTTATGCTCATACAGACATCACGGCTCTGGAAGGTACTCCTTTCGAACAACGGGTAGCTCATGGGTACTGGGTCTTGTCAAAAGCCGCCGGAATGTTCGTGGAGCCCAGAAAAGGACCTGTCCTGCTCAATTATGGCCTCGAAGAGTGCCGTTTCGTAAAACCAGTTTATCCAGGGATGACTATCGGCGTCAGGCTTACGGTAAAAGAAAAATCCCCACAGGAGCAGCGCGATGAACAGGATGTGCCGAAGGGTATCGTAAAGTGGCTGGTGGATATCTATGACAACCACGGGGAAACCGTGGCCATCGCCACTATCCTGACAATGGTACGGAAACAGGCTGCCGACACCGGACTGGCAACGGAATCGGTAAACCAGGGGTAAATCTATAAAATCAGAGGATGCACGACGAAATCCAAAATGGCAGTGTGCATATTGCCCTGGATCAGGGAATAGCAACGTTATCTTTTGCTCATCCGGCACAGAACGCCCTCCCAGGGCGCTTGCTATCCGCCCTTTCTGATGCGGTGGAAGCGTTGGGCAGGGATACTGCTGTGCAGGTAATTATTTTGAAAAGCGAAGGAGCACGGGCGTTTTGTGCAGGTGCGAGCTTCGGTGAGCTCAGCGCCCTGGAAGATTTTGGGCAAAGCCTGGAATTCTTCAGCGGTTTTGCCAGGGTAATCAATGCGATGCGCAAGTGCCCGAAGTTTATCATCGGACGGGTACATGGAAAAGCTGTTGGCGGTGGGGTAGGCCTGGCAGCAGCAACAGATTATTGCCTCGCCTCCGCTGATGCTGCGATAAAACTGAGTGAACTGGCGGTGGGTTTTGGCCCTTTCGTGGTCGGCCCGGCTATTGAACGAAAAATTGGCACTTCGGCGATGAGCCAGCTCGCTATCGCCGCAAGTACCTGGAAAAGCGCCCGGTGGGCAATGGAAAAAGGGCTCTATGCCGATGTTTACGATACTATTCCCGAACTGGATGCTGCCGTAGGGACCCTCGCAAGGCAGCTCTCCACCTCCAACCCCGAAGCAATGCAGGCACTGAAAAGTGTATGCTGGCAAGGGACGGAGGATTGGGATGCGCTGCTTGCAGCACGGGCAGTAATCAGCGCCCGCCTGGCACTTTCACCCTTTACAAAGGCTGCTATCGCCGCATTTAAAAGCGGCCAAAAATACTAATCGCATACGACCATATCCAACGAAAATGACCGCTACAACACCAAAAACAGACCTTTCAGCAACTACCCTGCTGAAGGCTTTCCGCCTGATGGCAACAGCAAAAGCCATGGCAGAGGTTTTTGAGGGAAATGCCAAATTCAGCTCCCGGTATGTCCATGCCACTTCAAGAGGGCATGAGGCCATACAGCTTGCAGTAGCGATGCAGCTCCTCCCACAGGACTTTCTTACCCCCTACTATCGCGACGACGCCATGCTCCTGGGTATAGGCATGCGCCCATATGACCTGATGCTTCAACTGATGGCAAAACGGGAGGACCCTTTCTCCGGTGGACGTACCTACTACGCCCACCCCAGCCTTAAAGACCCGGATAAGCCGCGTATCCCCCATCAGTCTTCTGCGACAGGTATGCAGGCCATCCCGGCTACCGGGCTTGCTATGGGTATCCGCTATAAGGAGCAACAGGGCCTTGTGCCAGACAGCGCGGATCCTGCCAGCGAAAATAAACCAGTCGTGGTTTGCTCCCTGGGAGACGGTGCCGTTACAGAAGGGGAGGTGGCCGAGGCTTTTCAGGCCGCCGCCCTGATGCAACTGCCCATCCTCTTCGTAGTCCAGGATAATGGCTGGGATATTTCGGCAACGGCAGCAGAAACACGCGCCCAGGATGCTGCCGAATATGCCAGGGGGTTTCATGGACTTGAAGCTGTGCGTATTGATGGCAGTAATTTCGCCCTGGCTTACGAAACAGTTGAAAAAGTAACCGCTATCATCCGCAAGGAGCGCCGCCCGTTTCTACTGCATGCCAAAGTACCCCTGTTGAACCATCATACTTCCGGGGTACGCAGCGAATGGTACCGCGATGATATGGAAGAACATTCCCGGCGCGACCCCTACCCGATACTGCGTCGCATATTGTCTGAACGGGAAGGTGTTGAAGAAAAAGTCTTGCAGGGGATCGAACAGGAGGTTTTAGACCAGGTGCAGGCGGATTTTGAACGGGCTAAACATGCGGAAGACCCCCGGGCAGAAGAGGTATTTGCCCATGATTTCGCACCTACGCCAATCGTCGAAGAGCGGGGGCAGCGTCACCGGGAAGGGGGTGCCGAAGTCGTGATGGTAGATTGTGCCCTGCATGCTATCGAAGAACTTATGCACAGGCATCCCGAATGCCTGCTTTATGGCCAGGATGTAGGGGGCAGATTGGGTGGGGTATTTCGCGAAGCCGCGACCCTTGCCAGTAAATTTGGGGCAGGAAGGGTCTTTAATACAGCAATTCAGGAAGCCTTTATCGTAGGCAGCACGGTCGGGATGTCCGCAGCAGGTCTGCGCCCGATTGTCGAGGTGCAGTTTGCCGACTATATCTGGCCGGGCTTAAACCAACTGTTTACGGAAGTGGCCCGCTCCTGCTATCTCTCCAATGGAAAGTGGCCGGTGAGTATGATTCTTCGTGTCCCGATCGGGGCTTATGGACATGGAGGGCCCTATCATAGTTCCAGCGTCGAATCTGTGGTGACGAATATCCGGGGGGTCAAGGTTGCCTATCCCAGCAATGGGGCCGATCTGAAAGGATTGATCAAAGCGGCCTATTACGACCCTAATCCCGTAGTTGTTTTCGAACACAAGGGGCTGTACTGGTCGAAGGTAAACGGAACAGAAACGGCAAAGGTCGTTGAGCCGGATGAGGAATATGTGGTCCCCCTGGGTAAGGCCCGGATCGCCCTGTCTTCTACTTCTACAGGCATTAGCTTACTGGTCGTGACGTATGGTATGGGGGTACATTGGACACTCGGCGCCGCCAAATCATTCCCGGGTCAGGTCGAGATCCTGGACTTGCGCACCCTTTTTCCCCTGGACGAATCTCTGCTGTACGAGCGGGCAAAATTCCATGGCCGGATTCTTGTCGTCACCGAAGAGCCCGTCAATAATACCTTTGCCCAAAGCATCGCAGCAAGGGTACAGGAGCATTGCTTTGAGTATCTGGATGCCCCCGTGCGCACCATTGGCGCAGCCAACCTGCCCGCAATCCCGTTGAACGAAACCCTGGAACAGGCCGTACTCCCCTCTGCGGAAAAAGTTGCAGCAGCAATAAAAAGCTTGTTGGCGTATTAGACTTGTTCGACAGTGAAATGCTTTTTACAAAACCGGGTATCAAAGCCAGCGAAAGGGCTTTATCCAAAGGCGTATGGGACAGCCCTCGAAAAAAAGCCTTTTATGGACTGTACAGCCTTCACACGCGGATTTTTGAGGGATTATGTCGCCATTCAGCAGGTAATTGCCTAATTTTAACCAAAAAAAGAAGATTATGAAAAAATTTATGTATGCCATCAGTATGGCGGTACTCGGTACGGCCTTGTTTTCCTGCCAACCTAAATCCAGCCCGGAAGGCCAGTCCTGTACGTATGTAAACTTCACTACGCCTGGCGCTTATCAGCAGGCAGGGATTCAGATGATCCAGCTAAAAGAAGGGTATAAAGTATGGACGAAACGCTTCGGCAACAGTCCGATGAAGGTACTGCTCCTGCATGGTGGACCGGCCCTGACCCATGAATACATGGAGTGTTTTCAGAGTTTTTTCCCAAAAGCGAACATCGAATTCTATGAATACGACCAGTTGGGGTCTAAATATTCGGATCGCCCCCAGGATACCTCGCTCTGGACGATCGAACGCTTTGTAGAAGAGGTGGAGCAGGTGCGTCAGGCACTTGGCCTGAATAAAGATAATTTCTACCTTCTGGGCAATTCCTGGGGCGGGCTGCTGGCCATGGAATATGCCCTGAAGTACCAGGATAATCTGAAAGGTTTGATCGTCTGTAACATGACCGCCGATTTCGGAAAATACGAGGCCTATAATGCAAAACTTCGTGCCCAGTTGCGCCCTACCCTGCTCGACTCCCTGAAAGCTTTCGAAGATAAAGGGGATTATTTCAACCCCGCTTATGCAGATATGGTGTTCCGCGAATATTATACCCGGCATATCTGTACCCTTGAAGAGTGGCCCGAACCGGTCACGCGCAGCTTCGCGAATATCAACCAGGACGTTTATGTCTATATGCAGGGGCCCAGCGAATTCGTTCCTGGGGGGATCCTCAAAGGCTGGTCTGTTTGGGACAGGCTCAAAGAAATCCGTGTGCCGACGCTTACCGTGGGGGCAAAATACGATACGATGAACCCCGAAGAAATGGAGGAAATGTCGAAATTGGTGCAAAAGGGGAGGTACCTCTATTGCCCTAATGGCAGCCACCTCGCAATGTGGGACGACCAGGAAACTTTTATGAACGGGGTAATTGACTTCGTAAAGGACGTCCACAGCGGGGAAATGAAATAAACTGCCTGCGGATTCAATATCGCCCGAAGTGGAGAAACCTGGTGTTGAAAAAGCGGGTTTAAAGTTCAGACTTGTTGCGGCGGATCACTGCAGACGGAAAAGCACCTCTCTGGTGTCCGCGATAATCCCGCCCCAACAAGTCTGATTATGCCAAAGCGGAGGTGGCCAGTAAATGCCGGAGGCCATTTTCCAGGATAGAAAGGCAAAGGTCCACTTCCTGTCGGTGGCTGCGGAAGCTCAACACCGCCAACCGTATCCAATAGCTGCCTTCGATCCTGGTCGAAGAGAGGAATACCCGCCCGTCATCCTGTACGTAACGAACCAATTGCTCGTTAAAGGCATCGGCGTCTTCTTGTCCGGGCGGTAAATAGCGAAAAATCGCGATTGAAAGCTCTGGGAATGGACCTGTTTCAAAGCCCATTTCGCGGAGACGGCCATAAGCATACCTGCAAAGCAGGACTTTTTCCATGATTGCGGCACGAAAAGGCGCCAGCCCAATCAATTGCAAGGGCAGCCACATACGCAAGCCCCGGAAGTGCTTGGTGAGTTCGGGGGACAAATCGGCGGGAGAAGGTTCTGCACCGGCATTCAGGGTATCCTGCAGGTAATTTGCTGTATAGAAATGGGCGTTGAACTGGGCTTCGAGATTACGGACGAGGATCGCTCCCAGTCCATAGGGCAGGAAAAGGCCCTTGTGAGGGTCTATTGCAATAGAGTCCGACCGTTCAATCCCTTTAAATTTTGGCCTGAGGGTTTCGGAAAGCATAAAAAAGCCGCCGTATGCAGCATCTATATGGTACCAGAGACCTTCGGCCTGGGCAATATCCGCAATGGTATCCAGGGGGTCAATGGCACCGGTATCCGTAGTGCCTGCGGAGGCAGCGACCATGAAAGGGCGCAACCCTGCTGCCCGGTCGGCGCTTACCGATGTTTGAAGTGCCCGGGTATCCATCCGGTAATTTCCGTCCATCGGGATATAGCGCAAAACAGCTTCGCCCATACCGGCAATACGCAGGGCTTTTTGTACGCAATGGTGTACCTGCGCGGTGAGGTAGATGACATTATTGGGGATTTCTGCCGCTTTAATCCCGTGGTACTCACGGGCCGTGGTAATGGCGATCAGATTGGCAATAGACCCACCGGAAGCCAGGTTGCCAAGGGCACTTTCCGGATAGCCGACCATGTTGCACATCCAACGGATGAGGGTGTTTTCTATGCGC
Source organism: Lewinellaceae bacterium (assembly GCA_040382095.1). Classification (GTDB taxonomy): domain Bacteria; phylum Bacteroidota; class Bacteroidia; order Chitinophagales; family Saprospiraceae; genus JADJPL01. Next base: position 8,050 of record JBEIGB010000032.1, on the reverse strand, counting down.
ACTGCTCCTGGGTTGGCGAAGAAAATCCCCGCGTATCGGTTGGTTGCTGCTGCGAGGTAATCTCCAAGGGCGGCGTGGAAGATGCCTCCGCCGGGCACATAGCCAAAATGTCCTCCCGAGGCGGGGTTGATACCTGTAGAATTGATACCGGTATCCATCGCATTAAGAAGGGATCCGAGATCCCTGGGACCTTCCTGGAAAGGCAGGGCATCCAGTGCTTTCAAAGCTGGTAAGGTGTCGGGGGAATAGGTTTTTTTTTCAGATAGCGAGGAGATAAAGGTATCTGCATAGGTGCCCACGTCCCGGGTCATCGTACGTCTTTCCGCAGGAGGCGCTTCGAGTTTTCGCGCTTCTGCTTCCAGTGCTTCCAGTTCTTCCAAAAAGTGCATAAGGTTCATCAAAGTCTATAGTTCAAAAGTATAGCTCACTTTTGTCCGGTTGTTCAAAAAAATTCTCTCGTCCAGGCTTCGCTTTTTTCCCAGAGGATTTGTGCCCCTTCATTCTGAAGCGCCTTTGCGGCAATGCTGCGCCTACGCTGTTTTTCATCGAAAAACCCGCCACTGATACCCTGGACTTCAGGTGCACTGGCCAGATAAATACTCGTTCGGGCACCTTCCTCCGGCCCTACCATGAAAGGTCGGTAGAGCAACCACAATGCCCGTTCCAGGAAGCGGCTGTGCTTTGCCCCAAATCGGGTGCCGATCACCCCGGGGTGAAGGGCATTCACAGGTATTTCAGGGAAGCGTTTGGCCCATTCCAATGTAAAGAGCACATTACATAGCTTGGATTGGGTATAAGCCGCCAGGCCGTTGTAGTTGCCCGGCCATTCCCGCAGCCGCCCGGGGTCAAGCCGCCCTTGTAAATAAGCCAGCGACGAAACGTTCACCACCCGCGGCTCCGGCGATTTCCGAAGGGCAGGGGCAAGCAGATGGGTAAGGAGAAAGTGCCCCAGGTGGTTAACACCAAACTGTAGCTCAAAACCTTGCGCCGTCTGGGTATAGGAAGTGGTGAAGAGCCCGGCGTTGTTGATCAGGACATCGAGTTTTGGCCAACGGGCATAAAATTCGCGTGCAGCGCCCTGGATTGAACGCAAATCGGAAAGTTCCAGGCCCAGGACTTCCACCATAGCCTTATCCCCCGCTTTTTCCCGTATTTCCCGTGCCGCAGCCGTACCTTTTTCCAGGTCCCTTACGGCAAGGACGACCGCAGCGCCGGATCTGGCCAGCCCAATGGCAGTATGCAACCCAATCCCAGAACTCCCTCCCGTAATCAAAACGGTCTTATTTTCCATATTTTCCGGTATTTCGCGTGATCAACCCAATTTTGTTTTCCACCTTTAGCTCTCCTGATGCCCAATATGCAAATAATACGCTATATTAGCTTTACAAAAAAAGGATATTTATGCTGAAAACAAATAAAAAACATCTGATGCATTGGGCGATGGCCCTTACCTGCCTTATACTTGTCCTGCCCGTACGTGCTCAAAAAAAGGACAAACTTGCTATACGGGCCGACAAGCTGGCACATAAGTATATCATCACTGATGGCCATGTGGACTTACCCTATCGCCTCAAGATACGCAATTTCCAGTTGACAAAGGAGTATATTGGTATTCCCATAGAGACGGAAGACGGGGATTTCGATTATGTGCGTGCAAAAAAAGGCGGGCTGGACGTACCTTTTATGTCTATCTATATCCCCTCGGAATACCAGAAAAAAGCGGATATGGGTAAGAGCCTTGCCGATTCGCTGATAGATATGGTGAGCGGGATTGCAGCCGCCTATCCCGACCGTTTTGCAATGGTCGGCTCCCCGGAACAAGCGGAGGCGAATTTTGGAAAGGGTATCATCTCCCTGGCTATGGGTATGGAAAATGGCGCCCCAATCGGCAATGACCTGGCCAATGTGGCCTATTTCCATCAAAGGGGAATCCGGTATATTACCCTGACACACGGAAAGGATAATCAGATTTGCGACTCTTCCTACGATACTACCCGCACCTGGAACGGCCTCAGCCCTTTTGGACGGCAGGTCGTCGCAGAAATGAACCGGGTAGGGATAATGGTGGATATCTCGCACGTATCCGATAGTACCTTTTATCAGGTCTTGCGCCTGAGCAAACTGCCCGTTATCGCTTCCCACTCTTCCTGCCGGAAATTCACCCCGGGTTTCGAACGCAATATGGACGATGACATGATCCGTGCCCTGAAGTCCAACGGCGGCGTGATCCAGATCAATTTTGGCTCCACCTTCCTCGATGGCAAAGTTGCTGAATATAATAATAAAAAGCGGGAAGAGATGCGAAGCATGATGCAGGAAAAGGGCCTGAAACCCAATACGCCGGAAGGTAGGGAATTTATCTCCGAGTTTCAGAAATCCAACCCCAACCTCTTTGCCGACGTAAAAACAGTCGCCGATCATATTGACCACGTGGTCGCCCTTGCAGGAATTGACCATGTGGGCTTAGGCTCAGATTTCGACGGTGTTGGCGATTCCCTGCCTACCGGGTTGAAGGATGTTTCCCAATATCCAAACCTGATCCGCGAACTGCTCGCAAGAGGATATTCCGAAGCGGCAATCGCAAAAATCTGCTACAAAAACGTCTTCCGGGTGTGGCGGGCAGTGGAGGGTGCAGCCGGAATGCCTTAATATGCCGTTTGGTTTGTTGCGCCTGGCCTGTTGAAAATATTTCGAATGAGGCTGTCGCATAACTATGGGGCTGCGTAAGCAGGTGCTTTTCCAGTAAAAGCAGCCGGCTTCGGCAAATATTTTTGGGGTTGTGTAAAAAGAATTTTGCCGCCTTCAGCAACAGGATATAATTTTTGAAACGCCGATGCGGTTGATTTTACTTCGCAAAATCAACCGCATCGGCGTTTCAAAAAAATATTCTAAAGGACTTGTGGGACAGCCACAATATGCCGGAGGCTTTTTACACAATCCCAACATTAAACGATCATCATTCCAGGCTACATCAAGCCTATTTTTGTACCGTCCGGTATAAATGCCATTTTCTTGAGTACGATAATCCCATCCCGGATACAGTAGTTGTCGCCGTCCTGATCCGGGAGCAGCGGGCTACCTTTGATGACGACATTGTTGCCGACCCTGCAATTTTTATCAATAATGGCATTTTCGATATAACAATCTTTACCAATCCCGATAGGAGCCCCATATTTGCGGCGGTTGATATCCTCGACCGTTTCATAGAAATCTGCCCCCATGACGATGGTATTGCTGATCTCCGTGCCCTCGCCAATCCTCGAACGGATGCCGATGACGGCACGGTCAATTTTCTTGGCATGGATAATAGAGCCTTCAGCCACCAGTGCCTTGTTGAGGAAAGTGCCATAAATTTTGGTCGGTGCAAGCAAACGGGGGCGGGTAAAGACTGGTCGGTTCCTGTCGAAAAGGTTGAAGTGGGGGAGCTGATCGGTAAGCGCGATGTTAGCTTCAAAAAACGAACGGATCGTTCCGATATCCGTCCAGTACCCGTCATAGGAATAACTGGCTACTTTATAATGGTTGTTGATGGCGTTAGGGATGATTTCCTTACCGAAATCTACTGCCCGCGCATTTTCATCGAACAGCTTTTCAATAACCGGTCTGCTGAACACGTAGATACCCATGGAGGCAAGAAATACGCGGCCTTCGTCGCGGAGCGACTGCGGGACTGCCGATTCCCACTCCGGGAGGATTTCCTTTTTGGGTTTTTCCACGAAGCTGCCGATATACCCTTCTTCGTCCACCTTCATGATCCCAAAGCCAGGGGCATCGCGTTCGTTTACCGGGATGGTTGCAATGGTGAGGTCCGCTTTTTTATCAATATGGTATTCGGCCAGTTGTTTGAAGTCCATTTGATAGAGCTGGTCACCGGAGAGGATCAGCAGGTAGTCGTAGTCGTGATTGGCCATGTGGTGCATAGACTGCCGTACCGCGTCGGCGGTACCCTGGTACCATTGGTCACTGCTGGGGGTTTGTTCTGCAGCGAGGATATCTACAAACCCATGACCGAACATATCGAAATGATAGGTATTTTTGATATGTTGGTTCAGGGAGGCAGAATTGTATTGTGTGACAACAAACATGCGCCTGAGCCCGGAATTCAGACAGTTGGAAATCGGGATATCAATGAGCCGGTACTTTCCGGCAATCGGTACCGCAGGCTTGGAGCGCTGGCTGGTGAGGGGGAAGAGGCGGCTTCCGGCGCCTCCGCCCAGGATAAGGGCGATTATTTTGATCATGGCACTTGGATTAGATGATTTCGAGATAGAGGCAGATATAATTATGTGCTGCGTTTTCCCAGGAGAAGTCTATCTGCATGAGCCGTTCGCGCATCTGTCCGATCAGATCAGATTGACGGTAAACTTCGCAGGCACGCCAAATGGCATGATGGGCATCGTGCACATCGAGCTGGTCAAAACGAATGCCCCTTCCGGTTGCCGGAGAGGTAGCAATATCGGAAACGGTGTCCTTCAATCCGCCGGTGCTGCGTACGATGGGGATATTGCCGTAACGCATGGCATACATTTGATTGAGCCCGCAAGGTTCTACGCGGGAAGGCATCAGCAAAAAATCGGCACCTGCATAAAGCTGGTGGGCCAACCCTTCATCATAAGCCAACTGTACATCCAGTCGTCCGGGAAAAGCGGGTTTCAACATGCCGAGGGCATAGTGCAATTCCGGCTCCCCGGTACCGAGTACCAGAAAATTGACCTCAAGCCCACTGGACAGCACCTGCTGGATTAAGCCGGGCAGGAGGTCGGCCCCTTTTTCCCTGACCAGCCTCCCGATAAAAGTAATGGTGGGTAGCGATGGGTCAAAATGAAAGCGCTGCAGAAGGGCCTGCTTACTGGCTATTTTAAACGCGGGAACGTCCCCATGAAAATGGGTATGGAGGTAGGGGTCTGTGGCAGGATCCCATACCTGGGCATCAATCCCGTTGATAATCCCCGAACATTTAGTCCATTCGCTGCGGACAAGGCTTTCCAGGCCATTGGAGAAAGTGGCCAATTCTTCGAGATAGGCGTTGGAAACAGTCGTGACCTTCCAGGCACATTTGATCGCACTTGCCAGCGGGTTGATGGAATGGTCCCACTCCAGCAAACCACCGGATTCAGGATGAAAAGCTGGAAGCAGGTGGTGCTTGTCCCAGCTCATCCCGCCGTGATACGCTCCGTTGTGGATGGTAAATACCGTGGGGATGTTGCGCAAGGCATAATATTCCGGGCAATGCCTGACCATGAAAGGAATCAGGCCGGAGTGATGATCGTGGCAGTGCAGGATGTCGGGCTTGTCATCAACATGGAGGATCCAGTATAGGACAGCCTGCTGGAAAAAGATGAAACGTTCAGCATTATCCCCAAACCAACCGCCTGCATCTCCATAGATGCCCTCGCGGTCAAATTGCCCGGGGATGTGTACGACATAGAGCGGGAACTCAATTTCGTGCATCCCGATTTGTTCGACGGAAAAAGGGTAGTCATACCCATTCGCCATTTTGAAAGCACCGGAAAAAACGACTTCTGTGCGCCGGGATCGTATCCAGGGGATATCATATTTTGGCAAGACGACAGCAGCGGGCATACCTGCACGAATCAGGTACTTGGGCAGGGCGCCCACTACGTCCCCCAGGCCTCCTGCTTTTGCTGCAGGAAAACATTCAGCGCTGATATGAAGGGTCTTCATGAAAGTACTGCTTCAGGTTTGCTTTAAAAGTAGCAGTTTTTCATGAAAATACCCTAAAACGGGCAGAAAATTCTCTTATGCTTCCGTTTTTGGTGCCTCAGCTTTTTTTACCCGTTGTTTTGGCCTGGATTTACCGTTGGAGCCACGCCAAATTTTACCTTTCTTACTTCTTTTGTCTCCTTTACCCATGGTTGATATATTTTAAGTAGCAAATTTAACACTTCGGCATAGAACACATGCTTAGTCCCGGAAATATTTTATCGGACTTATTGCGTTAGGCGGATACAGGGGGAAAACCACTGTTTAAGTTTGTCAGAAGTCCGGTCATCCTGAATTTTCATCAAACTTATTGCGGTAGGTCATCGCAGTAGGAAAAATGAGCCGTTTTTCATCCACACGAAGGCTTTTTATGGGAAAATAGCGGGGCTATATGACCGAAAAAAGGCAAAGTGTAGGTATAAAAGAGCGATTTTTCCAGGGATGACCCCGTCACAACAAGTCTATTGCAAGGATAGGATCGCTCCGGCAATTTTGCGGTCGTTGGAAAGACGCGGTACCTTATTCTGCCCACCCAGTTTGCCGAGGGATTTCATATAGTTGCGGAACGCATCGCGGCCAAGCGGCACGATCTTGAGGGGCTGGAGGATATGTCCTTCGATCAGGTCCTGATAATAAATGTTTTGTTGGGTCATAAAAAAATCAAGACGGGCGGCAAAATTGGTCAGGTCGCCCGGCAGTGTATCAAATTCTACCAGCCATTCGTGATAAGGCAGTCCTCCCTCGGGCGGGTTGACTTGTGGCGCAACGGTAAATTCTACCACTGTTACCCCGAGTTCTGCACAGGCGTGGTGCATAGCCTCCTCGACTTCCTTGCCGATGACGTGCTCTCCGAAAGCGGAGATAAAGTGCTTCACCCTTCCGGTAACGATGAGGCGGTAAGGTTTGGTAGAGACAAAACTTACGGTATCGCCGATGCTGTACCCCCAAAGCCCTGCGTTGCTATTGATTATGAGGGCGTAGTTTTTACCCGTTTCGACCTCACCCAGGGTGAGCCGGGTAGGGTTTTCCCGGGCGATCTCATCCACCGGCACAAACTCGAAGAAAATCCCCGAGTTGGAATTCAATAACAGCCCCGGATCCGACTGTTGGTCCTGGAAAGCAATGAACCCTTCGGAAGCCGGGTACGTCTCGACGCTATCCACCGGCGCACCTACGAGCGCTTCGAGTTTTGCGCGATAGGGATCGTAATTGACCCCGCCATACGCGAAAACCGAATAATTGGGGAAGACTTCTTTAACGGTGGATTTGCCGGTATGCGCGATGAGGCGTTCATAATACATCTGTACCCAGGGGGGGATCCCGGTGATAAAGGTCATATTTTTATGACAGGTCTCTTCGACGATCCGGTCGAGTTTTTCTTCCCAATCTTCGATACAGTTGGTCTTATAACTGGGCATTTGACTGGTCTTCAGCCATTTAGGTATAAGGTGGTTTGAGATGCCGGAGAGCCTGCCCGTGGGAATCCCGTTGAGGTCCTCGAGCTCGGGGCTACCGGAGAGGAAAATCAGTTTTCCATCCAGCCAGGCAGTGTTCCCGGTTTCGGCGATATAGTTAAAGAGCGCGTTTCTGGCTGTTCCAAAGTGATTGGGAAGGCTTTCCCGGGTGATGGGGATATATTTGACGCCGGAGGTGGTTCCGGAGGTTTTGGCAAAATACTTCGGACGGCCCTTCCAGAGCACGTCCAGCTCGCCGCTTTTGATTCTTTCGATATAGGGTTTGATGCCCTCGTAGTCGCGTATAGGCACCCGTTCCCTGAAATCCTCGTAGCGGTGTATCTCATCGAACCGATGATCTTTGCCAAAAGCCGTATTTTGGGCATCCCGGACGATTTGCCGGAAAATTTTTTCCTGATCCCGGACAGCGCAGCGGGCATCCCTACGAATAGAGCGGGCGATGAAATAGGCAAATGGCCGGGCAAAAAATGATTTGATTCCCATGATACATTGGTTTCACGGGTAAAGTTAAATTTTTCGCCGGATTAATTCCGCAAATCCTCTATGTGGTAGCCTGGATAGGCCGCTTTGTTGAATAAAAAGACACTTTCTGCAAATACCTTATTGGGTGTAAAACGCGTAGGCGCAAGCGTATAGCGGGAACCATCCTTGCCAAAGCCTTTGAGTTCGACAAATTCGGCACTGGCTTTGTTGACCGTGAGCCGGAGTTTGGCATAGTCAGAGAATTTGTCCAGCGGTTTGAATTCGATTTCCTGGAAAATTTTTCCGTTGGCACTGTACTCATTCGAGAGGATGTAGGCGAGGTTCCCTTTTTCATGGATGCGAAAGAACGATTGTGGGGACAAGATGGC